>DAOTUS010000385.1:0-27248 GCA_034437415.1 Herpetosiphonaceae bacterium | reverse complement strand
TCCCAACGACCTGCCGCCCGCCGATGTCCCGGTTGGCGACCCGCCGCCCCGCCCCCAGCCGCCGCGGCCGGCCGACCAGACGCCAATCGGGACATCGGCGGGCGGCAGGTCGTTGGGATGATGCGGCGGCGGCGGCTCATCAAACGGCGGCGGGGTTGGGTTGCGCGGGCCCGGCGGCGGATCGCCCTCAGGTGGCAGCGGCGTTGGTGGCTCGCCGATCGGGCCAGGTCCAGATGGTGGCATAACCATAGCAGTCTCCTGTAATCCAGCATTCTAAGCAGGCTCAAGCAGGGACTGTACCATCAGCGGCGTCAGGGCGCCCTGACACCGCTACGTTGCTGCATTCGGCGCGTCTGCCCTAGGTGCGTTTGCGGAGCAGATTGACGAGGCCCAGGAGAACTCCGCCAACCGCCAGGAGCAGGGCTGAAACAATCCCTACCATCGCCCCACCAACGGCATAGGCCGATTTCTGGGCGGCGGTCGCCTGCGGATCGGGCAGCAGCACCGACGGTAGCTCGGGCGGCGGCGGGAGCGCCACCATGGGCTGGGCGGCGGCGCGGCGGTCGGCACTCCAGTGGGTATACACCTGGGCAAACTCGGCGCCAAAAAAGATAATCAGGCTGGCGTAGTAGATCCAGGCCAGCAGGGCGATAAAAGCGCTGATTGTGGCCGAGGCGGTGTATTTGTTGCCGCCGAGAAACTCCGACAGCAGCTGCTTGCCAATCTCCCATAGCAGCGCCGTAATCAGGGCGGCGGGCAGCACATCGCGCCAGCGCATCTTAGGCTTGGGCATGGCGTAGAACAGCAGCGCAAACACCAGCGCGTTGAGCAAAAATGCCACCCCCAGCATCACTAGCCGCCAGCCGAACTCGCCAGCCGGCAGGTTTTCCGCATACTTACCAATCCCGGTGAGCACCGTTGAAACAACCAGCGAGGCGATCAGCAGCGCCCCGATACTGAGCACCAGCACAAAGGCTTTGCTGCGGTCGAATAGCGTCTGCTTGATCGTGTGCAGAAAGTTGCCCTCAACCGGGGGCACGTTCCAGATCGTATCGAAGGCTTTATCCAGCTGGACAAAAATTCCACTCGCCGCCATCAAAGTTGTCGCCAAGGCAATTGGGGCGCTGGTTCCAGCCTCCAGCTTAATATCAGTCAGAATCTGGGCTAACGCATCGCTAATATCTCCGGAAACATTCGACTCAATGCTGGCCAGCAGCTGCTTGGTGATCTCGCCAGTATCCTCGCCACGAAAGCGCAGCCAGTAGCCCAGAATTGAGACCAGCAGCAGAATGAGCGGGAAGATCGAAAAGACCGCATAGTAGGCCAGCGAGGCCGCCATCCGCGAACAGTCATCGCTGCTCCAGGCTTTGAAGGTGCGCTGGAAGAGCGGTATCACCGTTGATTTAATCCAGGCGATCATCGGCGTTTTTCGCTCTGCTCAGTGCGCACTTTCCGATAGGTTTCGGCCATCACATCGGATAAAAAGCTGACGGCAACCCCCCGGACGCCAGCGCTGGTTTTGGCTGGCGGCGGCGATGCCGTCCTAGGCGCCGCCGGGTTGGTCGCGGGGCGCTCAGCCGGCGATTCTTCACGGCGGGTCAGGGCGGCGATGAGGGTGCTGGCAAGGGCGCTAGCAACCGCCAGCACAATTTGTTTCCAATGACGTTTCATAGCTGTTCTCCTATCAGACTAAACGGCAGGATTTCAAGACAGACCAGGGCGATCGGCGACCGGGACAGGCGCTGGGTCGGGCTGGGCAAATGGCGCCTCCAGCGTTGGCGTTGGGTTGGCAGGTGGCAGCAGCCCGGTGGTATCCAGCGTTTCGTGGGCCTGATCGAGCAATTTCTCGACCTGCTGGACCAGATTGCGGGTCTGGGCATTGATCGCCAGCTCACCATTGAGATGCTCCAGCCGCAACGCCGCCAGGCGGGTGCGTAGTTCAATCAGCTGCGCGGTCATGTCGGGGGCGAGCACTTTGGCTGGTGGGTTAAACCACAGCTCCCGGCCCAAAATCTGGATCAGCGCGGCCAGCGGCGGAGCCAGCAGCATCCCCAGGATCCCGGCATACTGCGCCATCACCATCAGCGTAATCACCACCAGCACCGGGCTGACCCGTGCGCGGCCATACAGGCGGGGCTCGACCCAGACTTCGAGGGCGGCAAACACGGCAATCGTCACCGCAGCGGCCAGCGCCGCATCGGCTGGCCCGCCCAGCAGGCCAACCAGCGTGGCCGGAATCAGCGCCAGCACCATGCCAACCCAGGGGATCAGCCAGGCCAGCCCAGCCCAGAGCGCCAGCAAAATTGGATAGGGCAGACCAAGCTCAAAAAACGCCAGCCCGAGCACAATTGCGGCCAGCAAGCCCTGAGTCACCTCGCTGCGCACATAGGCGCCGACCTCGCGCTCAACCGCGCGCCAGATAGTGCGGGCGCGGGCGCGATGCTTGGCGCTGATCAGCGATAGCCACAGGCGCTCGAAATGTTCCTGATCGATCGACCAGTAGACGCTCAGTGATAATACTATAACTAATTGGGCCAGCAGATCAAACAGGCCGCTGCCAAAGCCAACCACGCCGCGAGCGATCGTCGATCCCTGATCGCCCGCCAAGGCCGTGAGCAGATCCTCGCGGGAGGGCAACTCGGCGGCGATGCGCTGCTGCCAGTCGGCGCCGTTGGGCCAGCGCAGCATAATCGAGGTGTAGGTTTGGAGCAGATAATCGCCAGCCCGCTGCAGCTCGCTCAGCAAACCATTGGCGATCACGACGATCAGGCTGCCCAGCAGGGCGAAAATCATGACATACACCAGTGCATAGGCGGCCCCGCGCGAGAACCCGCGGGAGATCAGGCGCACGACGAGCGGCCGGACCGCTCCGGCGATCACGAGCGACATCACAAACAGCAGCACCGCGCTGCTGAACATCCAGAGGAGCACCACCAGCCCGATGGTTAGAACGATCATTGCCGTTACTTGAGCGAGGCGTTTCATACCAACACCGCCTGCTGCTGCCCGACGCGGTCCAGCAGACCGTCAAGGTCCTGGACAATCGTCTCCAGGCTATCTTCAATTTCCTCATTCTCTGGGGTCATATCGGCCACGCTGTCGCGGGTTCGGAGGCGCATGGTCTCGGATAACGCTTGCGCCTCGTAGCGCAGCACGCCCAGCTTATCGCGGCGCTTAATCCCTTGCGAAATCTTGGCCGGCGCAAAGACCGTGTGGTTAAAAATAATCTGCACAATCGCGGCCAGCGGCACCGCCAAAATTCCGCCAACCAGGCCGAGCACCGAGGTAAACGCCGTAAAAGCCAGCAGCGTCACAACCGCATTAACTCCAACGGTGCGATCCATCACCCGTGGCACCAAGAAGGTGCCTTCCAGCTGCTGAATCACCACGCTGGCCACGATCACCCACACAAAGGCGCTGGTGTCGCCGCTGGATAGAGTAATGAGCAAGGGCGGGACGGCGCCCAGAATCGGCCCGAGGATTGGGACGGTCTCCAAGATACCGGCCAGAATCCCCAGAACCAGCGCGTACTCCAGCCCGATAATGAAATAAGCAATCGTCGCCATCGTACCAACAGCAAGATCGAGAATAATCTGGCCTCGAATATAGGCGCCCATCTTGGACTGAACCTCGGCCAGCACGCTGCGCACGCCATCACGCCGCTCGGGCTTGACCACCTTCAGCATCGTGCGCGAGATCCGCTCGCCGTCCAGGGTCCAGTAAAACCCCAGCAGCAATGTCGAGATAATGACGAAAAGCCCTTTGCCAAGCATCACCAGCGTGCTAAATAGCTGCCCGACCGCGAGTGCGGCATCCGGCTCAACAGTATCGGTTGCGCCAATCCCAATCAGCGACAGGGGCGGGTTGACCGGCAGCCGCAGGCTGATATTGCGCACCACCGCGCTCGACGAGTTGAGCAACAGTCGCCGCATATCGTTGTAGTACTCGGGGATTTTTGCGCTGATCGCCGTAATCTGGTCGGTCAGCAGCGGCGCGACCAGCACCACTATCCCGACGATGCTGCCAAGCAGCAGCAGATACGCGAAGATCACGCTCAGAGCCGGGGGGATTTTGAAGCGCTGCATCAGGCTGACCAGGGGCCGCAGGGCCGTGCTCAGCACAAAGGCGATAAACATAATCACGAGCACGCTGTACATCTCGACCATCATATAGGCGAGAAACAGCACACTCAGGACAACCAACGTTCCGGCCATCACCCGGCGCGGAGTCCAACTGGCTAAAAAGGCCGAAAGTCCATCCATACTGGTGGCTCCGCTCACTATCGCTTGCAGCTGTGAGCATAGTATAGAGCAAAGGCTGACGCTATGGAATATTTGTGCTCTACAGGCGAGTCTGTAAGCACAAAATATGCCAAAACGCCGCCCGAACGAATGTTCGAGCGGCGTTTTGGCTTTAGTCGGTGCAGCGTCTAGACGATGGCCGAGCCGCTATCGGGATCACCAAGAATTTTGTTGGTCAGAAACATCGCCACGCGAGTGGCCAACGCGCCCAGGGCCAGGCTCAACAGACCGTACACCAAACGTCGTTTCAAATCATCTTCCATTGATAATCCTCCAAGCTATAGAACTCTATACAATTTGCCCACCAAAGTATACCGGATTGCTGCGGATTGCAAGGCGGGGTTTAGACCACCCAGGCCGTATTATTAGTTGCGGCTGCCGCCAAAGACCCGGAAGGCCAGGTACATAAAGGTCAGGATGGACGATGCGGCGGCGGCCACATAGGTCCAGGCGGCCGCATTCAGCACCGCGTTGACCGCCTGCTGATCCTGGGTACTCACCATGCCGTTGGCGATCAGCATTTGTTTGGCCCGGCTGGAGGCGTTAAACTCCACCGGCAGCGTCACCAGCGTAAAGGCGACCATCGCGCCAAACAGCACCAGCCCGGCCACGGCCATCTGGAAGCCAAACTGGCTACGGCTGAAGGCGCTGATCATCAGGCCAATAAACACCAGCATAAAGCCCAGGTTCGAGCCAAGGTTGGCGATGCCGACAATGCTCGAGCGAATCCGCATTGGCATATAGCCCTGTTTGTCCTGCACGGCGTGGCCCAGCTCGTGGGCGACCACCGCCATCGCCGCCACCGAGGGCTGCACCGACGTTTGCGACAGGTTGATCGATTTGTCGGCCGGGTTGTAGAAATCAGTCAGCTCGCCAGGCACCTGGTTGACGGTCAGGAACTCCAGCTGCTCACTGCGCATCAGCTGCCGGGCAACATCGACGCCCGATAGCCCGTGCATATTGGTCACTTTGGCGTATTTGGCGAAGGTCGACTTAACCCGCCACTGCGCCCAGAGCGCCAGTACCATTCCGGGGATTGCGAACAGGAAATATAAGGGATCAAAAATCATCTGGACCTCCATTTGTATTTACCAGCAGCGCCCGTCCACGACAGGAGCTTTGTGGTATGCTAAATCAATTATAGCAAGCTTAATGCCAGCTTGTGTTAGTACGATATTAATTCACCCTCATAGCGACGTGAGCGCTTTAGCCGCTGGCAGCTAGCGACTGGTAGCGAGTGATCAATATTTACTAGCTACGAGCCGCTGGCGGCTAGCGACTGGATCTGGATAGAATTGGGGACCTCGATGATGCATGGTGGCAACTGGTGGAGCTTTGTTCGGGCCGATGAGGATGAGAAACCCACGATTAGCGCCGGGCTGTTGCGCCGGGTCTGGAGCTATGCCGGGCCGTATCGCAACGCAATTATGTTTGTCCTGCTGGGCATTTTCGCCGGGACCTTGCTCGATCGGCTCACCCCGCTGCTGGTGCGCAATCTGATCGACTATGCGATTCCCCAGGGCGACCTCGGGCGGCTCAATCTGCTGGCGCTTGGGCTGGTTGGCCTGCCGCTGATCGGCGGGCTGATCGATGTCTGGCAGCGGCGCTACTCGTCGCGGGTCGGCGAGGGGCTGATCTTCGACCTGCGGCGGGCGCTCTACGACCATATGCAAAAGATGAGCCTGCGCTTCTTCACCAACACCAAGTCGGGCGAGCTGATCTCGCGGCTCAACAACGATGTGGTTGGCTCGCAGCGCGCCATCACCGGCACCCTGATCACGTTTATCACCAATGTGATCACGCTGGGGATTACGCTGGTGATTATGCTCGGCATCGAGTGGCGCCTGACCCTGCTGGGCATGGTGGTGATGCCGCTGTTCATCGTGCCGGCGCGGCGGGTCGGGCGGATGCTGCGCAATCTGACCCGCACCCAGATGAAGGCCAACGGCGAGATGAATGCGATGATGGGCGAGACCTTGAATGTCAGCGGGGCGCTGCTGGTGAAGATCTTTGGCCGCCAGCGCGATGAGGTCGAGAAGTTTAGCGCCCGCGCCGCCGATGTGCGCGAGCTGGGCATACGGGCCGCGCTAATTGGCCGCGGGTTCTTCGTGATCATCGGGCTGGTCAGCGCGGTGGGCGTGGCGGCGGTCTACTGGTTTGGCGGCTATTTGGCGATCACCACCGGGACGTTCACCACTGGCGATATTATTGCCCTGGCGCTGTATCTGCCCGGCCTGTACGGGGCGCTCTCGGCGCTGGTGAACGCGCGGGTCGAGCTGGCCTCGTCGCTGGTCTCGTTCGAGCGGGTCTTTGAGATCCTCGACCTACCGCTGGAGATCAAGGAGCCAGAGTCGCCCAAGCGGCTCCCGGCGATCAATGGCGAGGTGACGTTCGAGCACGTGTCGTTCTCGTACATCGAGTCGCCGGTCGGCGAGCAGACGATTACACCGCGCGATAAAGATGATCCCAGCCCAATCCCGCAGATTACCTCGCGCAAGTGGGCGATCGAGGATATCAGCTTTACGGTCAAGCCCGGTCAGCTGGCGGCGCTGGTTGGGCCATCCGGGGCGGGTAAAACCACGATCACCTATCTCCTGCCGCGCCTGTACGACCCCAGCGAGGGGCGGATCTGCCTCGATGGCGTGGATCTGCGCGATGTGCCGCTGGCCGATATCGCCCAGCACATCGGCATGGTGACCCAGGAGACGTTTCTGTTCCACGACACGATTCGGGCCAACCTGGCCTACGCCCGGCCGAACGCCACCGACGCCGAGCTGGAGGCCGCCTGCCGCGCCGCCAATATCCACGAGCTGATTACCACCCTGCCGCAGGGCTACGACACCGTGGTTGGCGAGCGCGGCTACCGCTTCTCCGGCGGCGAGAAACAGCGGATCGCCATCGCCCGAGTCATTCTCAAAGACCCGCGGATTCTGGTGCTCGACGAGGCCACCTCGGCGCTCGACTCACGCTCCGAGGCGCTGATCCAGGCTGCGCTCGAGCCGCTGCTCAAGGACCGCACCAGCATTGTGATCGCCCACCGGCTTTCGACGATTCTGGCCGCCGATATCATTCTGGTGATCGATCACGGGCAGGTGCTGGAGCAGGGCACCCACGGCGAGCTGCTGGCCCAGAACGGGCTATACGCCAACCTGTATCACACCCAGTTCAAGGACAGCGGCAAGGTCGAGGTTTAGCCGCAATACCGTTCAAATAAGCGCTTCCAGACGCGGGTTAGCCCTCACCCCGGCGCGTTGCGCCACCGCTGCCCAAAGGGCGCCCGCCCAGTGCGCGGGAGAGGGGAAAATGCCCACGAATTTCCTTATTTGAACGGTATTGGGTTTAGCCGAGCGGCCAATCAGCTAAAAACCCGCGCCGGACACGAAACCATGTGTGCCCGGCGCGGGTTTTGGTTTAGCGAGTTTGGGTCTCGTCATGTGTACGCGGGGCGTGATCCGGGAGCCGCGCATCAAGAAAGACCGCCGAATACGTGCGGTGCTGCATGCGAGCTTCACGCAGAATCTGCTGGCGATACCAGACCGCAAGCTGATGGCCAATCCAGAGCCCGCCAAGGCTGGCCAGCAGGGCTGGAATCAGCACCGCTAAGGCAAGCGATGACGGATATGATGCTCCTCCCAGGAGCGCATATGAGACGAGCAACTCGACGAAGGTTCCCAGCCCAGTCACTGTGGCGCTCACGGCTAGCATCAGGCGGTAATGCGCGGGGCGTGCAAAGGCCGAAACGCGACGATGGTGAAGAGGACACAGACGATGGCATTGAGCAGGCCAAGCAGCACACCGCCCACGGTCCCCGCGACGAAGCCAAGCACGCCAACGGTCATTCCCCCCAAGACGCCTTGCATCATCGTCATGACAAGTCCGGCATAGAGTCCGCCAATAAGCCAGGCGAGCTTGACCATACCATAGAGACTGATCGCGCCCATCCGATTGAGCAGCGTCCATGCGGACAGGCGGATGGCGGCTGAGGGTGATGAATACATCGGGTCTCCTTGTTTTACTGGCAATCGTCGTGGAGCGTAGCTACCTGATCATACGCCTGGATCGTCATTAACGTCAGTAAAAATAGTTGCACGTTTCGTGCGTTTTTGGCGCAGGGTGGCAAAGTATCGCTTTCAGCACCCTGAGTAGAACGCATAAGCCCGGCTAAAAGCCCGCGCCGGACACATGGTTGTGTGCCCGGCGCGGGGTTTGGTTTAGGCTGATCTGGCGCGGGCGTTTGGCTCAGCCCTGGCGAAAGTTCACCATCTCGTAGCGGGTGGTGAAGCCGGCCCGCTGATACAGGCTGCGGGCGGTGGGGTTGGTGCCATCGACGACCAGCTCGATAGCGCTGACGGACGCGAAGCTGAACAGCCAGCCCAGGGCGCTGGTCAGCAGGGTCAGGCCGACGCCCCGGCCACGGGCTTCCTGATCGACGGCAATGAACTCGATGTGGCCCTCGCCAAACTCGGGCTTGGCCTCGATGTAGGTGTAGCCAAGCAGCTTTTCGCCCTCGGCGACCACCAAAACCCGCTGCTCGGCGCTCAGCCGGGCGATAATCTCCGGGCCGGAGTAGTAGGTTTTGGGAAAGCTCAGCTCGTGGAGGTCGATAAACTGCTGATGCAGCGCTGGCCCCAGGTCGGTCGTCGCGGCGGGCGGCAGCTGGGCCAGCTGGCTTCGATCAAACACCATAATGAACTGCTCACTGTGGAACGGGATCTGGCGCCGCGCGGCCCAGGCCTGGACCCGCAGATTCTGGGCATGGCAGAAGACGTCGAGCCGCTGGTTGGCGGCGGGCAATTTGGCCGCAACCAGGCCCCAGAGCTGCTCGGCGACCGCGTCCCAGCTGGCGGCGGCGACCAGCGGCCCCCAGACGTAGGCCCGCTGTTTCTCCAGGTCGGCATCGAAACCCAGCGCACCGACAATTGCGCCGTCCTCGCGGGCCAGCACAAAGGCCTGCTCGGCGGGAAGATCGGGGAACTCGCTCAGCTCGTGGGCGATCTCGTTGGGCTGGGAGCCGCAAAATCCGACGTAGCTGCTGGGCTGGGCCTGCTGGCTGGCGATAAAGTGGGCCAGCGCGGGGATCTCAGCGCGCTGCAGGGCAATAAATTCAAGCATGACAATCATCGATCCTTATCAACAAACCTACCGTGGCGACACAAAACAGCATTGCATCTCTCCCTCTAGAATACTGCTATCATGGCAGCTGGCTAGTCATTCAATATGCTGATAGGGTCTCGGTCTATGGATACAAATTGGAACCTGATCGGCCACGAGTGGGCCGTCGATCATCTACAGCGGGCGCTGGCCAGCGGCCGGGCCGGGCACGCCTACCTGATCTCCGGGCCGCAAAACGTGGGCAAAACCACCCTGGCGCTGCGGCTGGCCCAGGTGCTGAACTGCGAGACCAACGGCAACACGCCCTGCGGGATCTGTCGCAGCTGTCGGCGGATTGAGCGGGGCAACTTCCCGGATGTGCGGATTGGCGGGCTGGCGGCCCAGGCGGCGGGCCAGAAGCCCAGCGAGAGCATTAAAAATCGCCTTGGCATCGACACAATTCGCGAGTGGCAGGCCGATATTGCCCTGCGGCCCTACGAAGGGCGGCGGCGGGTGTTTATTCTGCACGATGCCGAGACCCTGACCGACCAGGCATCCAACGCCCTGCTCAAAACCCTGGAGGAGCCGCCGCCGTTTGCCACACTGCTGCTGGTCGCGCACGGCGCCGGCGATCTGATGGCGACCATCACATCGCGCTGCCACACCTTGAAGCTGCGGCCGGTGCCACGGGCCCAGGTGACCCAGGCGCTGATCGAGCGCTGGAATATTGCGCCCGCCGATGCGCACACCGTGGCGGCCTGGAGCGGCGGGCGGGTTGGCTGGGCGGCGACCGTGGCCCAGTCGCCCGAGCTGCTGGCGGCGCGGACCGACCAGCTCGACAGCCTGATCGAGCTGGCCAGCCAGCCGCTGACCGAGCGCTTCAAGTGGGCCGAGGCCGCCAGCAAAGCCTACAAAGGCGGCGAAAAAGATGGCCTGTTCGACATGCTCGATCTGTGGCAGACCTGGTGGCGCGATGTGCTGCTCGTCGCCGCCGGGGCGCAGGAGGGCGTGATCAATATCGACCGGCAGGAGGAGCTGACCGCCCTAGCACGCACGCCGCTGCCCGCCATCCATCGCGTGATCGGCGAGATCAATCAGGCGGCGCTGCAGATCCGCGAAAATGTCAGCCCGCAGCTGGCACTCGAACACGTTGTACTACATTTACCTGGCTAGAATGCGGACGCAAGCGCCTGTAATGACCATTCTGGCCACAACTTTGGAGGTTCTTTGTGAGCGTCGATCAACGACCGATTGTGATTGGGGTGGCGGGCGGCACCGGCTCCGGCAAAACCACCGTCTCGCAGGCGATTCTGAGCCGCGTCGGGCCAACCCGGATTGCATTTTTACAGCACGACTCCTACTACCGTGAGCTGGGCCATCTCTCGCTGGAGGAGCGCAGCCGGGTGAACTTCGACCACCCCGACTCGCTCGATAACGAACTGCTCGCCGAGCACCTTGATGCCTTATGTCATGGCCAGGCGGTCGAGGTGCCGATCTACGACTTCACCAACCACAATCGGCGCGCTGAAGTGATGCTGGTCACCCCGCACCCGGTTGTGCTGGTCGAGGGCATTTTGATTTTCGCCGAGAAGGCGCTGCGCGATCGGATGGATGCCAAGATTTATGTCGATGCTGATGCCGATATGCGCTTTATCCGCCGGCTCAAGCGCGACCTCTCCGAGCGCGGCCGCACGATCGAGGCGGTGGTTGAGCAGTATCTCAGCACCGTGCGCCCGATGCACCTGGAGTTTGTCGAGCCAACCAAACGCTACGCCGATATCATAATTCCACGCGGCGGATTGAACGCGATTGCGATCGATATGGTGGTGGCGCGGGTTGAGCGGCTGCTGGCTGATGCCCACGCGGTGAGTGCCGTAACGGTTGGATAGGCTACGCTGCGGCTTAATTGAGGTCAAATCATCGATATTTTTGGTATACTAAGGGCAGATCGTGTGCATGGCAGGTTTCATCGCAGTTCTTACACAATCGGTCGCCTCACTGTTTAATCAACGTCATGAGAGGTAAGATATGGATAGACGGCGTTTAATCTCCGTGGTAGCCGGTTTTTTTGTTTTAATCAGTGGTATTTT
Organism: Herpetosiphonaceae bacterium; assembly: GCA_034437415.1. GTDB lineage: Bacteria > Chloroflexota > Chloroflexia > Chloroflexales > Herpetosiphonaceae > JACCRK01. The sequence continues at coordinate 15,766 of DAOTUS010000385.1, read as the reverse complement.
TGGTCTGGCGCTGGCCCAAATATCCCAGGCGCGACCACAGGTTGACTGCACAGCCACTAACTGTCGCTATCTGCCAGTAATCCTCAAGTCAGCCGATGGCGGCCAGCCATCGGCCACACCAATCGTGGCGACGGCCAGCGCAACCGCGCCGCTCAGCCCAACCCCAAGCACAACGCTCACGGCCGAGCCAACGGTCAGCGCGACCAGCACCCCGACCTTGATGGCAACCACAACGATTACGCCAACGGTCAGCGCGACCAGCACGCCAACGATTATGTCAACAGCGACGTTTACGCCCACAGTCAGCGCGACACCGACCGCGACCGATCTGCCGACTGCGACACCAACCAGCACAGCCACTGCGACACCGACCAGCATAGCCACCGCGACGCCAACCAGCACCGCGACAGCCCCCGCGACAGCCACCGCGACAGTGCCGCCCACCGCCACCGCATCGGCGACACCGCCAGCGGGCTTCACCCAGATCAACTGGTCAACTGCGGTGCCAACCCCGCCCAACTACCCCTTCTCGACCTCGGAGGCCCAGGGAGCCGTGGTTGGCGGCCGGCTGTATGTGTTTGGCGGCTTTGTCCAGAACACGTTCGTGCCGCCACATCGTCAGGCCAACGTCTACAGCCCGATCACCAACCAGTGGACGGCGCTGCCGAACCTGCCCAAGGGCGTGACCCACGCTGGAATGACGACCGACGGCCAGCGCTACATCTACTATGCGAGCGGCTACATCGAAAACGACACGCTGAACGGGCAGATCTTCGGCTCGCGAGCGGCCTGGCGCTTCGACACCCAGGTGCTGACCTACACCGCGCTGCCGTTCCTGCCGGTCCCACGGGCGGCGGGCGTGCTGGTGTGGCACGCCGACAAACTCCACTACATCGGCGGCGCCAACATCGAGCGCACCCAGGATGTTGGCGACCACTATGTGCTGGATCTGAACAATCTCAATGCTGGCTGGACCACCGCCGCCGCGCTGCCCAACCCGCGCCATCACGCCGCCGGGCTGGCGCTGGGCGGGTTGATCTACTACATCGGCGGCCAGCATAAACACGACGGAGCGCTGGTGCCACAGGCCGACGTCCATCGCTACAATCCGCTCACCGATAGCTGGACGGCGGTTGCCAGCCTGCCGACGCCGCTCAACCATATGGGCAGCGCCACCGTGGTGATCGATGGGCGGATTATCACGCTGGGCGGTCAGGTGCTGCACAATGCCGCGATCAGCAGCATGTACAGCTACAATCCGACCACCGACCAGTGGAGCGCGCTCAACAATCTGCCGGTCAACCGCCACTCCGCCGTCGCCGGGGTGCTTGACGGCGTGATCTACTATACGACCGGCCTCTCATCCAAAACCTTCAAGGGCATTCCGGTGGCGCCCTAGACTGGCGGGCGGGTGCTGATGCAGCGACAGGCGGCTGTGGAAGGTATAATTCCACCGTCGCCTGCTTTTATTAATGAGCGTTTATGCAGATTTACCCAATCCCCCGCCAGCTGACCACCAATCCCTACCTTGAGCTGCTCTATGGTCCATTTGCGGCCTGGGGCGACTGCACCTTGCGCCAAGTGCCCTTTCCCCAGGCGCTGCGCGAGCTGCTGCTCAGCCGCCAGCCCCGGATCGCCCACTGGCATTTTTTCGATGAGCTGACCCAGCGGCCTGCGCGGCTGGCGACGGCTGCGCGCACGCTGACCTTTGTCGGCCTGTTAAAAATACTGCGCTGGCGGGGCGTTAAGATCGTCTGGACCGCCCACAATCTTGAGCCGCACGAGCTGCGCCACCCTCGCTGGGCGCAGCAGGCCTACCAGGCGATGTTTCGGCATGCCCACACCGTGATCGCCCACAGCCAGGCCGCCGCCGATCTGCTGCGCGGTCGCTACACCCCGGCAACCCCGATTCAGGTTATTCCCCATGGCTCATATGTTGGCGTCTACGGCCCCCGCCAGCCAAAAGGCGTCAGCCGAGCCGCGCTTGGGCTGCCCGCTGATGGCTTTATCGCGCTCAATCTGGGGACGTTGCGGCCCTACAAAGGTCTGGAGCTGCTGCTCGAGGCCTGGAGCAGCGACGCCGGGCGGCTGGTGATTGCCGGGGGCGTAAAAGCTGCCGCGTATGCCGCCCAGCTGCGTGCCCAGGCCAGACCGCTGGCCGGGGTCGATCTACGCCTGGACTTTGTGCCCGATGCCGAGCTGCCAACCTGGCTGGGGGCGGCGGATGTGGTGGTGCTGCCCTATCGGAAGCTGCTCACCTCGGGGATGCTGCTGGCGGCCCTGTCGTACGGCGTTCCAGTGATCGCGCCCGATGTTGCGCCAGTGCGCGAGCTGGTCCGCGAGGGCGAACAGGGCTTTCTGTTCACCCCCGGCGCGGCGGAGTCGCTGCGGGCGGCGCTTGGCCGGGCGGCGGCCCATCCCAATCTGGCGGCGCTGGGCGAGCGCGCCTACCAGACCGCGCTGCCCTTCGACTGGCCAGGGATCGCCGCCAAAACTGCGGCGGTCTATCGGGAAATCAGCAATCGATAGTGGGCTAGCTGGCGGCCGTTGCTGGCCGCGCCTGAGCGCTCTCGCTGGCTGGCAGGGCCAGGCGCAGCGCCTGGATCCAGCGCTCGGTGGCGACCAGCGCCAGCAGCAGGACCACCTCGAAGGCCGAACCAAGCACCAGGCTTTGCAGGCCGCCGGCGGCCCCGCTGCCGATAAACATCGCCGCCGCCCCCAGGGCCAGCCAGCGCCAGCCAGCCCGGCGCCAGAGCACAATCCCAACCACAATCAGCACCACATCGGCGCCGATCGCCGGGATCGGCGGGCCGTGGCGAACGGTGGCCATATAGCGCACCACGCCATTCAATGTTTGTGGGGCCAGCTGCAGCGGGGCGTAGTCGACGAAAAAGCCCAGCCCAATCAGCCCGCCGGTCAGCAGCCAGAACACCAGGCGCACCCGCAGCAGGCGCGCCCAGGGCACCTCGGCGCGTTGCAGCAGCTCCAGGCCATACAGACAGAGCAGCGGCGTAAACAGCGCATGCATCAAAAAGCGCGGCCAGCTGAGCGCCTCCAGCGTTGGGCCAGCTCCAATCGCGCTCCCCAGCACCAGAATCGCATTGTCGTAGAGCAGTCCGAAGCCGATCAGCAGCAGCGCCGCTGCCCCAAATGTCGGCGCCCGCCAGAACAGGCGCAGCAATGTCACCAGCAGCCCAGCGTGGGCCAGCGTATACACGCCATACAACCATCCATCCATAGAATCCTCCTAAAACGTATCGTGATTGAGCCAGACGATGTGGGCGAGGCCAGTATCCAATATCCGCTCGCCGATTGTCAAGCGCTGATGTGCTACCATGGCATGTCATTGTTGTATTAGGAGAATATATGCGTCCTCTGTTGGTTATATTAAGCGTGCTCATCGGTCTTTTGGCTGGAACATCGGCGGCGATGCTGCTGCTGCCAGCCCCGAACTTCTATCTTTTCTCCCTCGCGGTTGGCGCGCTGGAGTGGGCGCTCTGGTTTTTGGTCGCCGCGCTGGTTGGGCTGATTTTTGCCCTCGTCGGGGTGCGTGGCAGCGGCGGGCTGCGCGGGGCGGCCTGGGTTGGGCTGACCCTAAATCTGGCCGCGCTGCTGATTATTGGTGGGGTGTGGATGCTGGCCCTGCGCAGCCCGCTGAATGTGCGTTCGAATATGGCGGCTGTGGTGGACGCCGGGCCGGGGGCGTTCTCGCTGGCAACCTTTATCGAAGGGCCAAACACGGCGGGCGAGATCGAGGTCGAGCGCGATGTCGTCTACGCCACGGTCGCCGGCGCCGATCTGAAGCTGGATGTCTACCGCGCCCCCGACCTGAAGGCCGCCGGGCTGCATCCGGCCCTGGTGGTGGTCCACGGCGGCTCGTGGCGGACCGGCGACAAAGGCGAGGTGCCCGCCTTCAGCCAGGCGCTGGCCGATCGCGGCTATGTTGTGTTCGATGTGGCCTATCGCCTGGCCCCCGAGGCCCGCTTCCCCGCCGCAGTTGCCGATGTTAAGTGTGCGATCGGCTACATCAAGGCCAACGCCAGCACCTATGGGATCGACCCGAATCAGCTGGTGCTGCTTGGTCGCTCGGCGGGCGCCCAGCTGGCCCTGATCACGGCCTACTCACCCAATGCGCCCGAGCTGGCGGCCAGCTGCCCCGGCGGCGACACCAGCGTGCGGGCGGTGATCGGCTACTACGCGCCAACCCGCATGGACTACTACAACGTGATCAAGCCCGAGCTTTCCCCAGGCGCGCTCGATGACTACCTCGGCGGCGCGCCCGAGGCGTTCCCCGAGCAGTATCGGCTGGCCCGCCCGGTCAGCTGGATTGGCGCCAGCACACTGCCAACCCTGCTGCTGCACGGCTCCGACGACCAGTTTGTGCGCCCGCGCGACCTGCACGAGCTGGCCGATGCCCTGGAGGCCGCCAATCGGCCCTTCACCGCCATCGAGATCCCCTGGGCCAACCACGGCTTCGACTTCAACTTCACCGGCACCAGCAACCAGCGGGTCCAGCCCTATATCGACCGCTTCCTGACCGAGGTTTTGCAGTAGCTGCGGGAGCAGTATGATGGCCTATGCTATAATGCCAGCCTAGATTATTGATTATGCACCGCCCACGTCGGCGGCTCGCAAGGAGCCTAAAATTGTTATGCGATTAGCGTGTTTACAAGAGAATCTCAAGCGCGGATTAGCGATTGTCGGCCACGCTGTCGCCAGTCGTTCCACGCTACCGGTTTTGTCGAACATTTTGTTGGCAACCGAGAGCGGGCGTCTAAAGCTGGCTGGCAATAATCTGGAAATCGGCATCACCGCGCTGGTGGGGGCCAAAGTTGATGAAGATGGGGCGATCACCGTCCCGGCCAAGCTGCTCTCCGACCTGATTGGCAACCTCCCCAACGACACGGTCAATCTTGACGTTGACGCCCGCACCCAGACCCTGACCGTGGTCTGTCGCGGCACCAAAGCGTCGATCAAAGGCATCGAGGCCGATGAGTTCCCAACCATGCCTTCGTTTGTCGGCTCCGAGCCGCTGGCCATGCTACCGCCCGAGCTGCTGCGCGAGGTGATTGGCCAGGTGGTTGTCGCCGCCGCCGCCGAGCATACCAACCCAATTTTGCAGGGCGTCCTGATTCGCCTGAGCGGCACTCAGGCCACGTTCGCCGCGATCGACGGCTATCGGCTGGCGGTGCGCTCGTTTGAGCTGCCCGAGCCAGCCCGCCAGACCCTGGAGCTGGTGATTCCGGCCCGGGCGATGCTGGAGCTTGGCCGCACCGTCGGCGACTCCGAAGCTGCGGTCGCGATGTCGGTCACCGCCAGCGGCGGCCAGGTGATTTTCCACACCGACACCGTCGATTTCGTCTCGCGGGTGATCGATGGCAAGTTCCCCGACTACGAGCGCTTTGTTCCACCAACCTCCCGCGATATGACTCGCTCGATCATCAACACGGCCGAGCTGCTGCGGGCGGTCAAGCGGATTGCGCTGTTCTCGCAGGCGGCGGGCAACATTGTGACCCTGCCGATGGAGAACAGCGATAGCGGTCGGCCCGGCCGCCTGATCCTCAACGCCAATGCCGCCGAGGTGGGCGAGGCCGTTGAGCAGGTTGATGCGCTCGTCGAGGGCGAGGGCGGCAAGCTGGCGCTGAATGTGCGCTATCTGCAAGAGGCGATCAACGTCATCGATACCGATCAGGTGGTGCTGGAGAGCCAGACCCCCAACTCGCCCGGCGTGTTCAAGCCCGTCGGCGGCCCCGAGTATCTGCACCTCGTGATGCCAATGCGCATTCCGTAGGCGGCAATCCCAAAAAAGTTCAGCCGCAGCGTCTGGCAGACTGTCCAGGCGCTGCGGTTTTTTAGGCGCTTGCGGCCCAGACCGAGCAGGTATACCACACAGCGCAATCCTACAGACGAGGTTACTGGCAATGAATGAACGCACGGCCCGGATTCGCCGCTCGGCCAACTACAATGGCAAAACCTTCCGCAATCGAACCGAAACCCGCACGCTGGCGCCCAACTCAACCCTGAGCATGCTGCGGAAGCAGTTCACCGGGCGCGAGCAGCGCTATCCGCCTGGGCCGCTGCCGCTGGCCTGGCCCGGCGCCCACGCCCACACCCAGCCGCCCGAGTCGGGTCTGCGGGTGACCTGGCTGGGCCACTCGACGCTGCTGCTGGAGCTTGACGAGATTGTTATTTTGTCCGACCCGGTCTGGGCCGAGCGGGTCTCGCCAGTGGCATTTGCCGGGCCACGGCGCTTTCACCCGCCGCCGATTCCGCTCGCACAGCTGCCCAGGCCCGACCTGATCCTGCTCTCGCACGATCATTACGACCACCTGGATAAGCAGACGATTCGCTATTTCGCCAGCCAGGCCATGCCCTTTGTGGCGGCGCTTGGCGTCGGAGCGCACCTTGAGGACTGGGGCATTGCGCCCGCCCGCATCCACGAGCTGGACTGGGGCGAGGAGCTGGCGCTGCCTGCGCTTGGGCTGACGATCAACGCGGTGCCAGCCCAGCATTTCTCCGGCCGCGGGGTGCTGCGGAATGCAACGCTGTGGTCGTCGTGGGTGGTCTCAAGCGCCACGAAACGGGTTTTTGTTGGCTGCGACAGCGGCATGTTCGACGGCTTTGCCGAGATCGGCGCGAAATATGGCCCGTTTGATCTAGCCAGCCTGGAGATCGCCCAGTACGGCGATGGCTGGCCCCACATCCACATGACCCCGGAGCAATCGATCGCGGCCAGCCTGGCGTTGGGCGCCAACATGCTGCTGCCGGTCCACTGGGGCACGTTCTGCCTGTCGTTCCACGCCTGGGACGAGCCGATCGAGCGGCTGCTGGCCTGCGCCGCCGAGCACACGCTGCGCGTGATCACCCCGCAGCTCGGCGAGCCAGTCGAGCCAGCCAGCGGCGCCGACCAGACCCCGTGGTGGCGCTCGGTCAGCGCCGCGCCGGGCCAGAAACGCTAGGGCACTTTTAGTGATTAGCCATGATCCACGAAGGCCACACCACCCGCCCGCGGGTACCCGCACGAAGAAGCTGTTTTTTAAGCCCAATCCCGGCTTCCCCTCTCCCGCGGTCGGGGCGAGGGGTGTCCGCACAAGCGGACGGGGTGAGGGCCAACCCAGGGCTAAAAAGCCCCTAAAATACATTCTTGACAATCCTAAGTAACTCTGTTATATTTCTCGGCAAGTAAATAGCGTAACTCATCCAGAGGGGTGGAGGGATCGGCCCTATGAAACCCCAGCAACCACGAGCAATGCTCGGTTCGGTGCTAAGTCCGACAGAATCTTCTGGACGATGAGGGGCAAACGCACTCCATAATCTCATGGATTTTCTGCAGCCTCTCATCAGACGATGAGGGGTTTTTTGATGTTCACTGAGGCAATGGCGCCTCGCGCAGAGTTGCACTAAGCGGCTGATAAGTTTTAGCAACGAAACAAGGAGTTTACGACAATGTCTGACACACCAACCTACACCAATGCGGCCACCCTGGCTCTTCACGGCGGCCAAAAAGCAGACCCAACCACCGGCGCACGCGCGGTGCCGATCTACCAGACAACATCCTATGCGTTTCGCGATACTGATCACGCCGCTGCGCTGTTCTCGCTGGCCGAGCCCGGCAATATCTACACCCGAATTATGAACCCGACCACCGATGTGTTTGAGCAGCGGATTGCGCTCCTCGAAGGCGGCGTCGGCGCGCTCGGGCTGGCCTCGGGCCAGGCGGCTGAGACCTATGCCATCCTCAACGTGGCCGAGCACGGCGACAACATTGTCTCGGCGACCAGCCTGTATGGCGGCACCTACAATCTGCTGCACCACACCCTGCCGCGCTGGGGCGTCGAGACCCGCTTTGTTGATGCCAGCGACCCGGAGAATTTCCGCGGCGCCATCGACGACCGCACCAAAGCCTTCTTCCTAGAGAGCATCGGCAACCCCAAGCTGGAGATCGCCGACCTCGATGCGATCGCAGCCATCGCCCACGAGTATGGCATTCCAGTGATCGTCGATAACACCAGCGCGACGCCTGTTCTGTTCCGCCCGCTCGACCACGGCGCCGACATTGTGGTCCACTCGGCCACCAAATTCATCGGCGGCCACGGCACCACGATTGGCGGCGTGATCGTTGATGGTGGCAAGTTCGACTGGGCCAGCGGACGCTTCCCCCAGTACACCACGCCCGATCAGTCCTACCACGGCCTGAAGTTCGCCGACCTGGGCGCGGCGGCCTACATTCTGAAGGCGCGGGTTCAGCTGCTGCGCGATTTCGGCGCCTGCATCAGCCCATTCAACTCGTTCCTGCTGCTGCAGGGCCTGGAGACACTGCCGCTGCGCATCGAGCGCCATACCCAGAACGCGCTGGCGGTGGCCCAGTTCCTCAGCGAGCACCCCAAAGTCGAGTGGGTCAACTACCCAGGCCTGGCCTCGCACCCATCGTACGAGATCGCCCAGCGCCTGCTGCCCAACGGCCAGGGCGCCCTGGTTGGCTTCGGGATCAAGGGTGGCGTCGAGGCCGGCCGCAAGTTCATCGATAACCTGCAGCTGTTCTCGCACCTCGCCAACATCGGCGATGCCAAGTCGCTGGCGATTCACCCGGCCTCAACCACTCACCAGCAGCTCACCGACGACGAGCGCCTGCTGACCGGCGTGACCAACGACTATGTTCGCCTCTCGGTGGGCATCGAGGCCATCGACGACATTCTGGCCGATCTGGAGCAGGCCTTGCGCTAGTGGTCTGAGGCAGTAAGCAGTGGCTGGTCACAGGCAATCACCATTAGAGCACCTGTGATCAACCACTGCGCAGCCGCCACACTGATATGGAGACTTCCGATGACTGACTATGTTCCAACCCTGGATTCGTTGCGGGCGGCGCACGGTGAATTTGTCGCAACAGTGCTGACGGTTGCGCGCAAGGGTGATCCAACCCCGTTTGTGCACGAGCTTGTCACGCACAATCGCTGGATCGCCACCCAGCTGCGCGAGATCTATCAGCGCCCGCACGATCCACAGCACGCTGGCGCCGCACCGAGCGATGTGGCCAGTCTGCTGGCCGAGCTGGCGGCCAGCTGTGCTGATGTTGGGGCAGCGGTGCGCAGCCTGCCAACCCGCGCCCAGCCGTGTGGTGCGGCCCTGGTTGCGGCAGTCATCGGACAGTATTGTGAGCAGACCGCCCGTTTACGTGGAGGGTTCCAGCGATGACGGGTGTGATCATCGGCGATGTGCCAACCGTAGCGCAGCCAGCCTGGGGGCGCTCGGTTGGCTTGGTAACGCCGCAAATCCACATCTTCGAGACCCCATTTGTGACCCAAAGTGGGGCAACGCTGCCGCCACTGTGGCAGATCAGCTACGAAACCTATGGGCAGCTCAACAGCAATCGCAGCAATGCGATTTTGTTGTGTCACGCGCTGTCCGGTGATGCGCACGCGGCCGGTCGGCACACCCCGAGCGACCTCAAGGCCGGCTGGAGCGAGCCATTCATCGGCCCTGGCCGGGCCTTCGACACCGAGCAGTACTTTGTGATCTGTATGAACATTATCGGCGGCTGTGGTGGCTCGACCGGGCCAGCCTCGCTCGATCCTGCCAGCGGCACACCGTGGGGGAGCCGCTTTCCGGTGCTGACGATCGGCGATTTCGTGGCGGCGCAGGTGCGGCTGCTTGATGTGCTGGGGATCGAACAGCTGCTGGCGGTGGCGGGCGGCTCGCTTGGCGGCATGCAGGCGCTGGAGTGGGCGGCCAGCTGGGGCCAGCGGGTTCGGGGCGTGATCGCGCTGGCGACCACCGCCCGATCCTCGGCCATGACCCTGGCGCTCAATGCGACCGGCCGCCTGGCGATCACCAGCGATCCGAACTGGTGCGGGGGCGACTACTACGCCGGGCCACCGCCGGCGGCGGGATTGGCAACCGCCCGGCGGCTTGGGCATATCAGCTACCTGAGCGCAGAGGCGCTGGAAGACAAGTTCGACCGCCGCTGGCAGGAGAGCGCTGGCCCGCAGTGGAGCCACGCGGCGGAGTTTGCGGTGGAAAGCTATCTTGAACATCAGGGGCGCGCCTTTGTGAATCGCTTCGATGCGAATAGCTACCTGGTGATCACGCGGGCGATGGACTATTTTGACCTGAGTGCGCGGGCAGGTGGCTGGGAAACCGCCTTCAGCACCACCAGCGCCCGCTTTTTTGTGGCCTCGTGGAACACCGACTGGCTGTATCCGCCGACGGAGTCCGAGCGGATTGTGGCCGCAGCCCAGGCCGCCGGACGCCAGGTCGACTACTATCCCTTTGCCAGCGCCCGTGGCCACGACGCCTTTTTGCTGGAAGATGCCCAGATTACGCCACCGCTGAGCGACTGGCTGGCCTCGCTGTAGCGGCGTGGCCTAGCCTAGCGCATACTCCACTGCGGCCAGGGCGTGCAGGCTGGTGGTATCAAACAGCGGCACCTGGCTATCGCCGGACTGAATTAGCAAGCCAATTTCGGTACAGCCCAGAATAATTCCTTCGGCACCGGCGGCGATTAAGCGCTCCATCACCGCGATATAGGCCTGTTTTGAGCTTTGCTTAATCTCGCCCAGACACAGCTCGGTGTAGATAATCCGATGGATAATCTCGCGGTCAGGTTCGGCGGGCACGAGCACATTCAGGCCATAATTTTGCGTCAGGCGGCCCTTATAAAAATCGTGCTCCATCGTGAAGCGGGTTCCAAGCAGGCCAATGGTCGTCATGCCCTGGCGGCGAATTGCCTCGGCGGTCGGGTCGGCGATATGCAACAGCGGGATGGCAATCTGGGCCTGGATCGCCTCGGCGACCTTATGCATCGTATTTGTGCACAGCACCACGCATGCGGCGCCACCGCGCTCCAGGCGCTGGGCGGCATCGATCAAGATTGTCGCGGCCGCATCCCAGCGACCCTGCTGCTGAAGCGCCTCGATCTCGGCAAAATCAACCGAGTACAGCAGGCTCTGGGCCGAGTGCAGCCCGCCCAGCCGCGCTTTGACGGCCTGATTGATCGCCCGATAGTATTCCAGCGACGACTCCCAGCTCATGCCGCCGATCAAGCCAATCGTTTTCATCCACTGCTCCTTAAACGTGATAAATACACAAAAACCCCTTCTCTGAGGCGCAGAGAAGGGGTTTGCGCTAGGACCTTAAAAGCTAGCGTCCGCCGAGAATCCGTTGCGCCCGATCGCGCATTTTATCAGCCAGCTGAGTTGCATTGCTGCGGCCCATCAGGAGGCGCACGGCCTCCTCAAAGGCAGCGATTGCGGCCATAACCTGCTCATTGGTCGCCGTATTTGCGGCCGGATCAACGCCAACGCGCCGATAGGCCTCGGAAAGGAGCACCTGCGAAGAGTTGCCCAACGCGCCGCGGGCAAGCTCCTCAAGCTGTGGAAAGAGCGATTCGGCCAGGTTCAGGGCTTTTTTTTCGACCAGTCCATTGTCCAGAAGCTGCGCCACGATCTCACTGGTGCGAAACCAGCCCAGGCCGGTGCGCTCGGCGATACTGGCAACCGTGTTTTTACCATTGATCATGGTCAGCACGCGCCACTCATCAGCGGCCAGATTGATATCGCGTGAGCCAGAGTCGGGATTTTGAACCAGGCGCAAAACGATACTGGTATTGGGCACGACCTTCTCGATCTCGGCCCAGCGATCCTGGCGGCCAATCCCTTCCATGATAATCATCTCGTTGGAAGCGGTGATCGTTGGGGCAGGAACAGCCTGATCATAGAAACGAAACTGGCCTTCGTGCAAGATAAAAAAGGTCAGGGCGGCCTCGAGCGGCTCCATCTCATCCAAGGTTGCTCCGGTGATGCGTCCATCGCGGAAGTACAAATACCCTTCCACAGGCTCACCGCCCTGCTGGGCCTGGATATGAGTCATACCAGTTTTCTTACTCAGATCCACGAGCTGGATCAAATCAGGGACGCTAAATTCGTGGAGATAACCTTCAAGTGCCATAATTCGACCCTACTGATGCTGGCTGGCTGCGGACGGTAGCGCCGTGCAACCACAAACCTGCCTTGTGTTAGAGCTTACTAATCACCAGCTTGCTGATTGCCTTGAGTGTGTCAAACACTCCGACGCCAGTAGTAGCAACCGCATCGTAACGCTGCCAATGGAGTGGATTGAGATATTTATCCATCACTGGAACGGGCAACGCATTGGGAATATCGCGCTTATTGTACTGGAGTACAATCGGGAACTCGCTGAATTTTTTATTCTGCCGAGTGATGTTGCGCGCCAGCTCCTGAAGGCTCTTGATATCTTCCTGGAGTTTATCGCGCTGTGAGTCGGCGACAAATACCACGCCATCGGCGCCATTCAATACCGCAACGCGGGTGCGTTCGTATAGAATCTGACCTGGAACAGTGTAGAGATGAAAGCGTGTTGAAAAACCGCGAACTTTACCCAAGTCGAGTGGCAAGAAGTCGAAAAAGAGCGTACGTTCAGTTTCAGTGGCGATAGATAACAGATCGCCTTTTGCCTCACGGGGTACTTGACTGTGGATGTACTGCAAATTGCTCGTTTTGCCACACATACCGGGGCCATAATACACAATTTTGCAGTGGATTTCCCGAACCCCTACGTTGATGATCGCCATAGGTCCTCTCGAAACATAGGCCGCAGCACATGCCACGGACGGCAGATAGATACAATTGATTGATGCAGGTTTAGTCGCGGAACAGCAAATCGATGGTATCTTCCATGGAAGTACGGAAGTTGCTGCCCAACACTTCATCACGCGTTCGAGATTGTTTCCGAACCCGCTCCAATACAGATGCTAGTTCTTCTGTCGCCTTCTTCGTCAATACTTTGACGAGGCCAATATGGGTGCCTTTGTTGAAAATAATCGTCAAAATCCACTGATCTTCAATCAAAGCAATAAAGAGATTCTCGCGCACGCCCTGCTGAAGGAGCATGCGAAAATCTTTTTCGCGCAGCAACTTAGCGATTTGCTGCGATGAGGCAAACGAGCCAGCAATCAGCGCACCAAGCGCCGTTGTATCCTGGCGATTGCCATCACCATTCGAGGCAATCACCTGCCCGCTCTTATCTAAGAGCAAAGCATAGTTACCCCCGGTATCATCGACCAGACGCGCCAAACACTCATCAATATGAGCAACTTCCTCGGGAGGAACGATGAGACTTGTTAGTTGTGGATCCATACGTGCCACCTAATCTTATGGAGCGCAATGCAGTCCCATACAGGTGTGGGATACGCGCCATTATAGCACAAGCCACATGGCTGTGCATTGCTAGTCCTAGATTGCTGCCAACGCTGCGACAAAACCCGAACGGTTTGCCTGCGCCATATAGCGTAAACGGCCAAGCTGATCGCGTGAGCTGGTCATGACCAGCAGCATCGCATCGCCACTGATTGGTTCAAGCAAAATCAGGCCCTGATCGTACTCGAGAACGGTTTGCACCGCGCCGCCTTTATTGATCTCGCGACCTAAGGCCTCCGCCATCGCCAGACCATTCGAGGCGACCGCACAGATCGCGTCCACGTCGACGCCCGCTTTGGCGGTGCTTTCGATGAGCAGGCCATCGGTTGCAGCGATTGCGGCGAGTTCGACATTGTCAAGGGTTCGAAATTGACTAAGTAAATCGCGTAATGTTCCGCTCATGGAGCACTGCTCTCCTTAAAAACTACGAAAATGATGAATCGGTCGTTCGTCGCCGCAAACGCACTGGTGGACGCCCACGCAGACGTTTGCCCCGAGCCCGCGTCTCCTTGGGTGGTCGGCCTGTTCGAATATTCCGCAACGAGTCGATGGTTGCAATAATCGCTCGATCTGCCCATCCATACACTGTTGGCCGACTTTTGTTGAGCTCCTGGGCCAGCTGGGTGACGTTGGTTTTGTACTCTGAGTCGAATGTTGCGAGGTTAATGCGTGCCGAGGCCACAATCTGCTGAATCTCATCCTCAGTGAGTTGATGATCACTGATGAGTTTGCGGGCACGTTTGCCAGCGAGATCAAGCCGCATGTAGCGCTCCTTAATGGCTGTTGTTGCGACGAAGTTGCCCGCCAGGCGGGAACATGCAGCCAACATACGATGGATAGGTCGGGCAGATTATGGTTGCTCATCTTAGCATAGGATACCGGGACTGTCTAGGGGAGTTTGTAAATAGTATGTTGAAGCCTGTCCATCCCTCCAGGCCATGTGTACCGATGGAAATGCGCTATTTGCCAGCTAGAGCGTAGCGTAAGTCTTGACACACCGATGGGTTCAGAAGCACGCCCAGCAACGATGCTGAGGCATAGAACCTCGCCAACAGCCCTGGCGAGAGTGGTACTGTTTTTGCTACATGCGCCGTGACTAGCTCCGCGACCGCCGCCTCGCTCCACCGGCCTAAACGCTTCCGGTTCTCAGCACGTGGCTGCGGCACCTAATCAGGGCATGGGCAAAGTCAGCCCCTCACCCCGGTGCCCAGAGGGCGCCCGGCGGCGGCCACCTGCCCAGAGGGCACCCGCCCAGTGGCCCAGAGGGCACCCCGGCGAGGGGAAGCAGTGGGGTAAAACTGGCCCGAATCGCGACTTTGCCCATGCCCTGGGCACCTAATGAACACTGGTTCAAAACAAACAGGCCTTAACCAGGCTGGAAGGGTATACGATGAGGAATAGTCCAACTAACCGCTGGCAGGCTCAATTCAGATGGCCCACGCGCAGCCGGCTCCGTTTTCTGCTCACAAGCTGTCTGCTGGCGCTGTTGATCGTTCCTATGTATCTGGTCTTTCAGCGTGGGGTGCAGCGGGTACATTCGATGGCGAGCGCCAGCCCGGCTGCCACCACGCTGTTTGCCTGGAAAACGGTTCAGCCCGCTCCGCTGGCCCGCTTCGAGGCCCAGGGCGCGGTCGTCAACGGGAAGCTGTATGTGATTGGCGGCTTTTACAATTCGCAGATTCAGGCGACCAAGCATGTCGATGTCTATGATCTGGCCAGCAATACCTGGCAGCGGATCGCCGATATTCCCGAGGCGATCACCCACGCCCCGGTGGTGGTCGATGGCGCGACGATCTATGTGCTGGGCGGCTATATTGGCGACAATCCCGGCGGCAGCACCAATCACGTCTGGAAGCTCAACACCACAACCAGCACCTGGAGCGCTGGGCCAAACCTGCCCGCCGGGCGCGGTGGCGCAGGTGCCGCAATGCTTGGGCGCACGATTCATTTCTACGGCGGCGCCACCCGCACCGCCGGCCAGTACAACGATACTGATCGGGCCGACCACTACGTGCTCAATCTGGACACTGGGATCTGGAGCAGCGCCGCGAATTTGCCGAAGCCGCGCAATCATCTTGGCGGAGTGGCGCTGAATGGCAAGGTGTACGCGATTGGCGGGCAGCTTGAGCGGTTTGAATCCTCGGGCAACCAGACCCAGGTCGACGTGTACGATCCGGCCAGCAATACCTGGAGCCGGGCCGCCGATCTGCCGCTCGGCCGGGGCCACATCACGTCATCGGTGTTTACAGTCAATGGGCGGATTATGGTGGTTGGCGGCACTGTCAACGGGGGCGACAATGGGCTGGCCTCGGATGATGTGCTGCTGTACGACCCAGCGACCAATGTCTGGCTGGAGCTGCCGCCGATCCCCGGTATTCGCAAAACCCCGGTCGCCAGCCTCAGCGAGAACACGCTGGTTGTCTCGACCGGCGCGGGCTATGGCGCCACCAGCGCGACCTGGACAGCGGTTTTCCCCGAAACCTGGGAGGTTGCCGCCACGCTGCCGACCGCGCTCGGTGAGGTGGCCGGCGGAATTATCAGCAATCAGCTGTATC
>DAOTUS010000384.1:0-3814 GCA_034437415.1 Herpetosiphonaceae bacterium | reverse complement strand
CATATATGGCGTCCCTCCCGCGAATACGTGCGCTTTTTGGGTTTCCCGGTCATCGCGCAGGTCGGTGCGAACGCCATACATGGTGTCCATGGGCCTAATCTAACATTGTCAAAGTAAGCAAAGGCAGATATTTACACATCAGCGCTGCTAAGGCAATGGCCTCCTTCACCGAAGCGATTGGGTGGGTATATCGGAACTCAGACGGCGACCGGGCTGCGGCGCACGCCAACGAGATAGACGACGAACAGGGCAACCATCACCAGATCGATGGAGATCGCGCTGCCGGCCTGCTGGCCGAGGTAGCGGGTGCCCTGGGCCAGAATGAGCCCAATAAACATCAGCTTGCTAATGCCGGCCAGCGTCAGAATGAGCGGGCGGTCGGCTGGCTTAAACGCGCCGTAGATCAGCATCACACCGATGAGCGCGATCAGCGCGCCCCAATTGCGCACGACGACCTCCGCGAGCGGCCCCTCCAGGGTCTCACCGAATGTAGAGCGCAGGGCGGCCTGCGGGGCCAGGGCGGCGTAGAACATCGTACACGTCAGCCCGCCGGACACGAGCATGATCCACTTCATCTTGGCGATAATCCAGCTCATTGTTGCTCCTGATGCTACGGCCATAGGTTCCACAGCCATTGCCAAACCGATAAAAAGCTGCCTGATTATAGCAGCCCGCCGATAACCGCGCACCCCCCACTTTAAACACGTTTGCCGCCCATGACGGCCTATGCTATACTCGCGCCCAACACTGGGGAGCCGTCCAATAATCGGCGTTGGCAGGAGATCCGATGAAGCTACACCATAGTGCTCAAACTGATGTTGGTCGATCTCGCGAGATAAATCAAGACTCATTTGGCGTTGGCGAACAATTACCCGACGGCAGTCAGCTTTTTGTCGTCTGTGACGGCATGGGCGGCCATCTCGCCGGGGAGGTCGCCAGCCAGACCGCCGTCGAAACCATGCTCGCAACCTTTCCACAAAGCATACCCAGCGACATTCCTGCCGCGCTGACCCAAAGTTTTGAGGCCGCCAACAAAGCCGTCTTCGAGCGCGGCCGCGGCAATATGGGCACAACGGCGGTAGCGCTGCTGCTCTATCACAACGTGGCCTTCATTGCCAACGTCGGCGATAGCCGCGCGTACCTGGTGCGCAACGGCGAGCTGCGGCAGCTTTCCCTCGATCACTCATTTGTTGAGGAGCAGGTGCGGGCGGGGCTGCTCACGCCAGAGCAGGCGCGCCACTCCAACGTCAAGAACATCATCACGCGGGCGGTCGGCCACCAGCGCGAGGTTCAGGTTGATGTCTTTCGTGAGCCAGTCCAGGCCGGCGATGTGTATATGCTGTGTTCCGATGGCCTGCACGGATACGTTGAAGAAGACATTCTGCTGGACCTGATCAAAACGCTGCCGCTGGAGCAGGCCGCGCCAACCATGATTCGGCTGGCCAACGAGGCCGGCGGCCCCGACAACATCACCACGGTGCTGATCCAGATCGATGAGCTTGACCTGCAGACTGATGCCGATCCGCTGCTGGCGTCGCTGCTGGCAACCGCCAAGCCGACGCCGCGCACCACCATCGAGCTGCCGGTTGAGGTCGCCGGGCCAACCGGGACCGCCAAAATGCCCGTGATGCACGACGATCCGGCCGCGCAGCCGCTGGGAGCCGCCGGGCCACCCCGCGCCGCCGTCGCCGCCGCCCCACCGGCGCCGCCCCGCGAGCGCGGCCTGAATCTGTGGGGCGCCTTTGGGGCGCTGATGGTGCTGGGCGTGCTGGCGGGAGTGCTGTACTGGTTCAATCTGCCGCCAATGAACCTGCTGTTCGACACCACGCCAACCGCCCTGGTCAGCCGCACCACGGTTCCGCCGACCAGAATCCCAACCGTGACCCTTCAGGTTGTGACGACCCCGCTGACCGGCACGAACCCGCTGTCGCCAAGCCTGACGCTCACGCCCCCAGCGGGCACGCCGCCAGCCACCCCGCTCAGCCTAACCCCAACCCCCTGAGGACACGCAGGGCTGCTCACCGCCTGGTCCAGCGATTGGGAAACGATGTCTGATAACGAATTCTGATTCCAAGTGAGGCATGCGATGATATTCCCCACTATATTCACCGTCAAGAAACCTGCTGAACATCTCCAGCTTTCGCTTCTGGTCATCGAGCACAAAGTATGAATGAACTCCTGCGTTATATCCGGTATCTGGCTTGCATGATCCTTATCGGGTGCCTTATATCCTGTAGTACAAATGTCACACCACAATATTATCCACAGAGTGATAATCAAATTATTGGCCATGTGGATTCGATTCTCACAAGCTCGACCGCTCCCCTTAAGTCACGCATTATCTTGCGTATTCATCAAAATGGGCAAGAAGGAGTACTCATTCTTAGAATAGACGATTCAACACCAATTTTTTTGGATAAACAGGGTACGATCTCGGTCGTGAGCATTACCGAACTGCACATCGGTGATCAGATCGCTGTCTATGAACAATCAATGCCATCGGCTTCTTTGTCGTATCCCAAAGTAATTGCGGTTATTGAAGTTATTGTAATAAGGTAAATAAATGATGAAGTATATTCTCTCCACCTTGCTGGTTCTTCTCTGTTTAATCGCCAGCCAAGCATCCGCTTCGAAAAATCAAACATCGCATGCCATTGTCAATATCAATATGGAAACACATACAACATCTATTACCTATCCACCCGTACAAATGACACACGTTGTGGCTGGAGCGAGTTCTCAATCACCGATGTATCCAGTATTGCCGAGACAAGTAATAGGAACCGATGATCGTTTGAGGGTTATTGATACTAGCCAGTACCCTTGGAGCGCAATCGTTCGTATTACTTACACAAGCGATGGGATATCTGGGTTTTTATGTAGCGGTTGGATGCTTGGGCGTTCAACCATCGTGACAGCTGCCCACTGTCTCTATAACGAAGAAGGATGGGGATCTTCCTATGTCATCCAGCCAGGTCGTGATGGGAATATTATTCACGGAGAATGCCGTGGTATTGCAGGTCATGTCCCGCAGGGATGGATTGATGCTGTGGACCGTCCTGGAACAAGCCTTTCGTGGAGTGATCGACAGTATGATTTTGCCGGAATTGATCTAAACTGCCGCATTGGTGAGGAAACGGGTGTCCTTGGTTTTAGGTCAACGAATGACGGTGATTTGATTGCGATGAATGGGGTTGTCGTTGGGTATCCTGGCCCACTTAACCATCCATCAGGGATTGATGTGGGAACATCCATGTGGGAGGGTGGAGGTCAGCTTGTCAATAGCGGTGATGCGGGGGTTTTACGCTTTACGAACGATACTACTGGTGGTCAAAGCGGCGGACCTGTTTGGCAAACGAGTGATATTCCGACGGGATGTTCAACACCATGTGTCATAGGCATCAGTAATGCAGAGACTAATCCTATAGACAATATTACCCCGAATGGTGGTGCACGAGTAACACCTGCAACCCTGGATGCACTGGTAGAATGGAAACAGTATCTCCATCCAGTTCGCATTTTTATCCCGATCATCATTAAAACTCCTGTGCCTACAAACCAATACCCTCGCCAAAATAGAGCCTGATCAGCGGGTGCGCTGACCGATGGACACATATGGACGTTTGTCGTAGAGTGCGGGTGACAAAACATCACAGCTCGGAGACAAACGTCCATGGATCCTAGTGTAGCAGGGCTGGCCTGCCTTAAGCCAGCCCTTCCCAGCGTTGTTCGCCGCCAATTGGGCGTGATCGTCCTGGCACTGCTGACCATGACCGGGCGCGTCACCATGGCGGGCATGGCCCGCTGGTCGAGT
>DAOTUS010000383.1:0-2266 GCA_034437415.1 Herpetosiphonaceae bacterium | reverse complement strand
CAACAGCTCCTCGATAATCCCCTTGAGGTCGAAGAAGTCGAAGATCGTCGGGCTTGGCTCCTGCCACGAGGGCGTGGCGCGCATGCCCGCCAGCACAATCGCCAGCCGCCGGGGCTCGTCGGGCAGCAGCTGGCCCGCCCTGGGGTGAAACACCGCGCCCATCTCGAACAGGGCCACCCGCTCGCGCTCGCGCAGATCGACCGCCGCCACCCGCAGCAGCTCCGGCAGAATCGAGCGGCGCATGAAGGCCCGCTCAGGGGTCAGCGGGTTCTCGAGCTGGAGAAAGTCGGCCGGGTCGAGCGGCTGGTTCGAGGCTTTGAGCAGCTGGGCCACGCCCAGATTGGTCAGCGAGTAGCTGATCGCCTCGTCAAGGTCGCTGGCGGCCAGCAGATCGCGGAGGCGCTCGACGGCTTCGTGGCCACGGTTGCCGCGCTGGGTCGGCAGCGTGTCGGCCATCAGAGTCTCGGGAATGCGATCGTAGCCGTACATGCGCGCGACCTCTTCCAGCAGGTCGGCCTCCAGCTCCACGTCGGGGCGGTGGCTGGGCACGCCGACGTGCAGCGCTGGCCCACGGGCGCCCTCGACCGGCTGGGCGCTGAACCCGACCCGGCTGAGCAGCTCGGCCACCTCGGCGCGGCTCAGCTCGATCCCCAGAATGCGGCGCACCTCGCCAAGCGGCAGCTCGATCTCGCGGCGCGGCGCCGGATGCGGATAGATATCGATCAGGCCACTGGCGATGGTCCCGCCGGCGATCTGCTGAATTAGCTGGAGGCCACGAGTTGTGGTCAGCGGCGGCAGCTCGGGATCGACGCCTTTCTCGAAGCGGCGCGAGGCCTCGGACTGGAGCTTGAAGTGCTGGGCGGTCTGGCGAATGGCGATTGGGTTCCAGAGCGCGGCCTCGTAGAGCACATTCACGGTCGTGTCGCTGATCTCCGACTCGGCCCCGCCCATCACGCCGGCCAGGCTCGACGGCCCGCTGGGGTCGGCGACGACGGTGTCGATTGGGCGTAGCTCACGCACAACGTGGTCGAGCGTCTCCAGCTTTTCGCCCGGCCGCGCCGCCCGAATAATCAGGTGGCGGCCCTGGACTTTATCGGCGTCGAAGGCGTGGCTTGGCTCGCCCCACTCCAGCATCACGTAGTTGGTCACATCGGCGACGTTGTTGATCGAGCGCTGCCCGGCCAGACGCAGGCGCTGCTTGAGCCACAGCGGCGACGGCCCAATCTGCACGCCCTCGATCAGACCCGCCACAAAGCGCGGGCAGATCGCGGCATCCTCGATCTCGACCTGAACCCGCCCGGCGATCGGCGCGCCAGCCATCGCGGCCTGGACCAGCGGCGGGTGCAGGGGCGCCCCGGTCAGCGCGGCCACCTCGCGGGCCACGCCGAGAATGCTCAGGGTGTGAGCGTAGTTGGGCGTGGTCTCGATATCCAGCACCGCATCGCCCAGATAGTCGGCCAGCGGCGTGCCCACCGGGGCATCGTCGGGCAGGAAGATAATCCCCTCGTGCGCATCCGAGAGCGCCAGCTCCATCTCGGAGCAGACCATGCCCTCGGAGGGCACGCCGCGCAGCTTGGTCGGCTTGAGCGTCAGCCAGCGGCGGGTCTCGCTGTGGCCGTCGAGCAGGCGGGCGCCGCGCAGGGCCAGGGCCACCTTCTGGCCGTGCATCCCAACCTTGATATTGGGCGCACCAGTCACGACGGTGATCTCGCGGCCCTGGCCGTAGCCGATCCGCGGCATCGTCAGGCGCTCGGCGTTGGGGTGCTGCTCGACCGCGATGATCTGGCCGACCACGATGGTCTCGCGATCCCACGGAATGTAGGCGGGCGGCTCGGCGGCGTTCAGGTTGGGCGCCCAGGCCGAGTCGGCGGGCGGCTGCAGGCCAACATAGTCAATCGAGGCCACCTCCAGCCCGACCGTGGTCAGACGGTCGGCCAGCTCCTCGACTGACATTGTCACATCAACAAATTCACGTAGCCATGAAAGCGGTACTCGCATTGGGTTTTACCTCATTTAGTCGCGTTTAATCACGATGTATTATCATGGAGAATGGGTGCAGCGGCAACCATAATTCTTGGGATTAGGCACTCTCTTTGTTGATGATTATGATTCACCATCCCTCTGCAATTCTTGAGATTAGGCATTCTCTCTACTTTGACAATGTTAGATTAGGCCCATGGACACCATGTATGGCGTTCGCACCGACCTGCGCGATGACCGGGAAACCCAAAAAGCGCACGTATTCGCGGGAGGGACGCCATATATG
>DAOTUS010000382.1:0-5778 GCA_034437415.1 Herpetosiphonaceae bacterium | reverse complement strand
CATATATGGCGTCCCTCCCGCGAATACGTGCGCTTTTTGGGTTTCCCGGTCATCGCGCAGGTCGGTGCGAACGCCATACATGGTGTCCATGGGCCTAATCTAACATTGTCAAAGTAGAGGCTGGTGGTCAAATTATCACCCGCCACCAACTCTTCGCAACAATCTGCACTGACTGGCTATGTTAAGGTTATCAACGAGCATAAGGATTGTGATTTAACCGATCCTGAAGGGTATGCTCAGTTCTCTATTCGTCTCTATCATAGCTGTAGATTTTGCAGGATAGTCAGGATTTTTTATGCTTTCTTCGATACCGACACTGGCTTACGAATACACCAATGACCAGCATCTCGCCGGACTCTATCGCGAACGCCTGACCACGGCGGCCGCGGCGGTCCAGTTGATCAAGTCGGGACAGCGGGTTTTTGTGATGGGCAACGCCGGGATGCCCAAGGTGCTGCTGGCGGCGCTGGTCGACTACGCGCCAAATCTGCACGATGTTGAGCTGGTCCACGTGCTGACGGTCAACGAAAGCGCGACGATTGCCCCGGAGATGAGCGGCCATCTCCGCGTCAACGCCCAGTTTATCGGGGCCAATGTGCGCGCGGCGGTCAATGCTGGCTGCGCCGATTTCACCCCGGTCTTTCTCTCGGAGGTGCCCCGGCTGTACCGCACCACGCTCAAGCCCGATGTGGCCCTGATCCATATCTCGCCGCCGGATGAGCATGGATTCTGCTCGTTTGGGGTTGATGTCGGGGTCTCGAAGCCGGCCGCCTGGGCCGCCACCACGGTGATCGCGCAGGTCAACCCGCAGATGCCGCGCACGCTGGGCGATAGCTTCATTCATATCTCGCGGCTGGCGGCGATTGTCGAGGTCGATGAGCTGCTCGACGAGGTTGCCATGAGCACGGCCAACCCGATTGAGGAGATCGTCGGGCAGCACGTGGCCGGGCTGATCGATCACGGCGCAACCCTCCAGATGGGCATCGGCGGAATTCCAAACGGCGTGCTGCGGGCGCTCCGCACCGCTGGCAAGCGCGATCTCGGGGTCCACACCGAGCTGTTCTCCGACGGCGTGATCGATCTGGTCGAGATGGGGATTATCACCAACGAGCGCAAAACCTTGCACCAGGGCAAGATTGTGGCCGGATTTGTGCTGGGGACACAGCGCCTGTATCGCTTTATTCACGATAACGCGCAGGTGGAGCTGCACCCGACCGACTACGTCAACGACCCGTATATCATTGCCAAAAATGCTAAAATGACGGCGATCAACTCGGCGATCGAGGTTGACCTGACCGGACAGGTCTGCGCCGACTCGATCGGCCACCAGCTGTACAGCGGCGCGGGCGGGCAGGTGGATTTTATTCGTGGCGCGGCCCGCAGCATCGATGGTAAGCCGATTATTGCGCTTGGCAGCACCGCCAAACGTGATACGATCAGCCGGATTGTGCCGATGCTCAAGCCCGGCGCCGGGGTGGTCACCAGCCGCAACGACGTGCATTATGTGGTGACCGAATATGGCGTCGCCGCGCTGTATGGCAAAACAATTCGCCAGCGGGCGCAGGCCCTGATCGAGGTCGCCCACCCGGCGTTTCGTGAAGAGCTGCTCGCCCAGGCCCGCGCGTTCAACTACCTGTAATCCGAGCTGGCGCCTCAATCAAACCTGCCTGCGTCTGGCTCAGATGCAGGCAGTCTGTTGCTATCGCTGGCGCGCTGCATGGAGGTTTCTATGAACGATCAGCCGCGCATTCAGCCCAATCTGCCGCCGCAAAATCCCCCGCCAGCCGAGTCGGCCCCGCTGGAACTGCCGGCGGTGATCCAGGCGCTGCTCCAGCCTGCCATGTATGACCACCCGGTCCAGCCGCCGTTCAGCGTGCTGCAAACCCACGCCGCCTACGTTGTACTGACCGGCGAGTACGCCTATAAGGTCAAAAAACCCGTCAATCTAGGCTTTTTGGATTTCTCCACCCTGGAAAAGCGCCATTTCTTCTGTCACGAAGAGCTGCGGCTGAATAGCCGCCACACCCCCGATGTGTATCTGGCGGTCGTGCCGATCGTTGCGCACCACGGTGCATTTCGGCTGGGCGCGGGCGCTGGCGAGATTGTGGACTATGCCCTGAAGATGCGTCAGTTTCCCCAGTCCGGGCTGCTCAGCGCGCTGTTTGCCCGCGGCGAGCTGACGCTGGAGCATATGACACAGCTCGGCCAGCGGGTGGCGGCCATGCACGCGCTGGACCCGACCGACCTGGCGATTCAGGCGTTTGGCGCCCTGGACGCGATTGGGCAGGTTATCGCCGACAACTATCGCAGCGGCCAGGCCTATATCGGGCGCGATCAGACGGCGCAGCAGCACGCCGAGACCAAAGCCTTTACCGATGCGCTGCTGCGGGATCACCCGGAGTGGTTCGCCCAGCGCCAGGCCGACGGCATGATCCGCGAGTGTCACGGCGACCTGCACCTCAACAATGTCTACTACCAGGCTGGCGAGATGCACCCCTTTGACTGTATTGAGTTCAACCCGGCCTTCCGCAACATCGATGTCCTGTACGACGTGGCGTTTATGCTGATGGATCTCGACGTGCGCGGGCGGCGCGATCTGGCCTACCGATTTCTCAACAGCTATCTGGAGCAGACGGCGGACTACGCGGGGGCGGTCTTGTTGCCGCTCTACGCCAGCATGCGGGCCTATGTGCGGGCCAAGGTGCAGTCGCTGCTTGGCGACGATCCGCATCTCAGCGCGGCTGACCGCGCCCAGATCCAGCAGCAGGCCGCGCGCTACTACCGGTATGCCTGGGAGGCGACTCGGCGGCAGAGCGGGCGGATTATCGTGATGCTGGGGCTGTCGGGCGCGGGCAAAAGCACGGTTGGGCAGGATCTGGCCCAGCAGCGGGGCGCAATCCATATTCGCGCCGATGCGGTGCGCAAACATCTGGGCGGGGTGCCGCTGGCCGAGCGGGGCGCGGATGCGCTGTACACCCCGGCGATGAGCGACCGCACCTATGCGCGGCTGCTGGAGCTGGGAATGTTTCTGGCCAGCCACGGCCAGACCGTGATTCTCGATGCCAAGTACGACCGCCAGCGCCGCCGCCAGACTGTGCTGGAGCAGGCCCAGGCGGCCGGGCTGCCGATCAACTTTATCAACTGTACGGCGCCCCAGGCGGTTTTGCAGCAGCGGCTTGAGCAGCGCCAGCACGATGTCTCCGATGCCACGGTCGAGATCCTGGCCGGGCAGGTGTTCGAGCCACTGAGCGCCGCCGAGGAGCGGCTGACGCTGACGATCGACACTGCTGCGGAGTGGCGCGAGGAGTTGGCGGCGGGCATTGCCGGGCTGCTGGTTAACGACGTAGGCTGAGCCGGTCGAAGCCACATCGCTCTGGCCTCGACCGGCTCAGCCTACGGTGGCTGGGCTAGAGCGGCGTGCCTGGCTGGTTGCCGGCGCTGGCGTGGATAATAATCAGCGGCACTGCGGCGGCGTTGACCACCTTGGTGGCGACACTGCCGTACCACAGGCGCTGAATCCCGCTGCGGCCGTGGCTGGCCATCACAATCAGGTCGGCCTTCTCATCGGTGCAGGCGTGCAGAATCTCCTCGGCGGCGCGACCGTAGACCACCTTGGTGCGGACTGTGCCGCCAGTCGCCGCGTACTGCTGCGCGGTCAGATCGAGATATTTGGTCAGGCGCTCTTTCTCCTCCTGCAGCTGCTCCTCCATCCACAGGGGCAGCGTATCGCCAACGCCCATGATCAGGTCGGTCACGTCGGGGACGGCGCCCAGCAGCAGCAAGGTTGCGCCAGTCGCCTGGCCGATCTGCTGGGCCAGGTCGAGGGCCTGGGCCGCAATTGGCGAGCCATCAAGCGGCACCAGGATTGTTTTGTACTGCTGTTTGGTCAGCACCGGCTGGCTCTTGGCTGGCGGTCGCACGATCAGCACCGGCTTGCGGACGGCGTGAAACACCTTATCGGCGACGCTGCCGAGGAACCAGCGCTGCATCCCGCTGCGGCCGTGGGTGGCCATGACGACCATGGCGACGGCGGGATCGCTCTCGACGTGGTGGGTGATCCTATCGGCGGGGAAGCCCTCGTCAACACAGCAGGCCGCCTCGATTCCATCCTCGGCCAGGGTCGCCTGAATCGTGTGCAGATACTCCTGCGCCTGGCTGTGATAATCCTGCCAGTCATGTTGCAGTCGGCTGGTTGGGAAGAGATAGGCGCGCTCTGAGGTTACAGGCATAATGACATGGAGCAGCGTTATCGCACAATCTAGCACCTGTGCGATCAGGCGGGCCTCGCTCAGCGCTGTTTCGGCCAGTGGTGAGCCATCGAGTGGAACTAAAATGCGCTGTTTCATACGAAAATCCTTTCTGCGGAGTGACCTCGCTGTCACCCAGTCTCAGTTCAGCATAGCAGGGCCGAGCAGCTGGCTACGTAGTCCTATCTTCCTGACGGGTAGTAGCTTCTCTACGGGCTTGAGGCCGCTGCGCCACCGAAGCGTCGCGCCGAGCGTGGCCGTTCAATCACATCCGGCCAGCGAACGCATGGCCAAATCCAGCGGCTGGGAGGCTAGCGCGAGTGAAATCGGCCAAATGAAAAAAAACGCTGTGGCAGGGAAAGATTCCTTCACCTTATGCTGCTAGATTGACGTCATAATGAGAAGAGGTGAACTACCACGCCCAGCGCCCAGAGGGCATCCCGCGTGGCTTCTTCCATCATTGACAGCTACCAGCATATCGCTGGTTTTACGCCATCTCCAGAAGCGTTTAACCTGTCGGCTGAACCATCCGCCAGGATTAGAATAGAATGGACGAACTATCAGGTTGTTTTGGACTCACTTGGTTGTCGTGAATCCTACGAACCTGTCACGGATCCGCGCGAATGAGGAACCCAGGTGCTGTTCCACACCACCCGCTTTGGTGGTGCGACCACCACTATCGTTGTTATTAAAGAACATATGTGTTAGTTTATTCGATGTACGCATGCATGTCAAGATCGGATTCGCCATTCATCCCGAGTCCATACACCCAAAGGGTATCCAGGCGGGGTTTTCTGGCCTATTTTGCTATAAACCATAATTCCAAACGATGCTGCCAATCAGGATCATAGGCAGAAGCTGATTTATCTGTAGTACGCCAAAGTGCTTGCCTTGCTCTGCGCAAACTAGTATCATGGTCCGTAACTAGGCTAGAATGGAATATGTATGCTAACCGAGCAACAAACTTTACATGCCGAGGTGCTGGCGTTGCGGGCGGAGGTCTCGCGCCTGCGCTCCTCGGAACATTTGCTAACCCAGACCGAAGCGAAATTTCGCGGCTTGCTTGAATCCGCGCCCGATCCGATGATTATTGTCAATCGCGAGGGCACGATTGTGATGGTCAATGCTCAGGCAGAGATGATGTTTGGCTATGCGCGGGAGGAGTTTATCGGCCAGCCGATCGAGATCCTCGTTCCGACCCGGCTGGCCGCAGTCCACCAGCGGCAGCGCAATGGCTACATGGACGATCCGCACACCCGCCCAATGGGGTTTGGCCGCGATCTGCTGGCCCGGCGCAAAGATGGCAGCGAGTTTCCCACCGAGATCAGCCTCAGCCCGCTCCAGACCGAGGGCGAGCAGCTGATCACGGCGGTGGTGCGCGATAGCACCGATCGCAAACGCGCCGACGAGGAGCAGCGCCATCGGATGATCGAGCGCGTTTCGGCCGCCGAGGCCGCCATGCATCAGTCGGCCCGGCTGGCGGCGGTTGGGCAGCTCTCCGCCGCCATCGCCCACGAGATCAACAACCCGC
>DAOTUS010000381.1:0-4068 GCA_034437415.1 Herpetosiphonaceae bacterium | reverse complement strand
CGCTCGAATGGCGCCCTGACCAGCAACAGCGCTGTGATCGCCCGCTACAGCGATGGGAGCGTGCTGGCCGCCGAGAAGGTTCTTTCGACCACGCTTGGCCTGCGTTGGCGCCTGGATCTCAACTTCTTCCCGCCGTCGTCGACCGTCAACAGCGGCTACTGGTCGGACAGCACCGATGGGGCGCGGCTGATGGCCAACGCCCTGCTGTACGTGGCCCGGCCACCCTTTATCGCCGCCACGCCCGAGCTGGGAACTGTCGATCCGGGCAGCAGCCAGCCGATCACGATCACCCTGGATGCCACCGATCTGATCAGCGGCACGTACGCGGTGGCGGTCGCGATCACCAGTAACGATCCGGCGACGCCGCGGGTAACGGGGCCGGTCACCTTCACCGTGATTGGCACCCCGGCGATCACCACTGCGCCTGATCCGCTGCAGTTTGGCACGCTGTTCGTCGGCCAGAGCCAGACCCGCACGCTGACGATCAGCAATACCGGATCAGCGGCGCTGGCGCTGGGCAGTGTGACCAGTTCCAACAGCCACTTCAGCCTCAACGTCGCGCCGACCACGCTCGCGCCAGGCCGGGCGATCACGGTGCCGGTGCGGTTTGCGCCAACCGCCAGCGGCACGCTGACCGCCACGCTGTCCCTCACGGCCGGGGCAATCAGCCATACAACCAGCGTGGTCGGCACGGGCCTGCTGCCGCCGATCATCCAGGTCGACCCCGGATCGATCAGCGAGGCGACGACCGTCGGACTCAGCGTAACCGCCGTCCTGACGATTACAAACACTGGCTCCAGCGACCTGCTCTGGCAGACGTCGCTCAGCGAAACCAGCGCTGGCGGCAGTGTCCTGGAGGGAATCCTGGAAAACCTGAACGCGGGCAGCCCCACGATCACGGCGCTGATCCCCAGCCGCTATCCGTTCAGCGAGGGTGAGACGGGGACCAGCATCAACGATGGCGGCAACGACATGTACGACGGCGGCAACTATCTGAACACCAATCTGGTCGCGGGAATTCCCTACAGCAACAATGCCATCGTGGCCAGCAGCGCCTTCGGCCCCAACGGCCGCTACTTCACCCGCAAGTACCCCGGCCTGTTTGTGCTCGGCGCCACGCTCGATGGCATCAGCCAGTTCAGCCTGAGCGGCAACCTCGGCGCCGATGGCGGCGGCGCGGTCAATGGCACCATACTCAGCGTCCAGGTCGGCGGCGTGACCTATCGCGGCTTCGTCAAGCGGGTCTACAATGCCGGCGATCCCTCGGTCAACCACCTGATCATCATCCCCGATGCGCCAGGGGTGGGCCGGAGTTTCTCCAGCAATACCGACAGCGACAGCCACATCGTGACCGGACTGGGCGGCAGCCGCCAGCTGTTCTATCTGCTCTACGCCAGCGCGAGCGGCGGCTACATCGACGATATCCAGACCGCCGCGATTATGCGCAGCTTCCTGGAGACCGCCCAGCCGAACGGCTGGCTCCTCGGCAGCCCGAACTCGGGCACGGTCGCGCCGAACAGCAGCCAGCCGCTGACGATCACGCTCGATGCCACCGGGCTGATCAGCAATACCTACACGGCGGAGGTCGCGATCAACAGTAACGATCCGGCGACTCCGCAGGTGACGGTGCCGGTCACCTTCACCGTGATTGGTGCCCCGGCGATCACCACCGCGCCTGATCCGCTGCAGTTTGGCCCGCTGTTCGTCGACCAGAGCCAGACCCGCACGCTGACCATCAGCAACACCGGATCGGCGGCGCTGGCGCTGGGCAGTGTGACCAGTTCCGCCAGCCACGTCAGCCTCAGCGTCGCGCCGACCACGCTCGCGCCAGGCCGGGCGATCACGGTGCCGGTACGGCCCGCTGACCGCCACGCTGTCCCTCACGGCCGGGGCGATCAGCCATACGACCAGCGTGGTCGGCACGGGCCTGCTGCCACCGATCATCCAGGGCAACCCGGCCGCGATCAGCGCCAGCCTCGCCCAGAGTAGCACCCGTGCGCAGACGTTCGTGATCTGCAACACTGGCAGCAGCCCGCTGACCTACACCCACGACCTGCGGGCCAGCAGCGCCAGCCTGAATGTCGCGGTCCTGGGGGCAGCTGATATATCCTACGTCAACGATGTGGTGTTGAAGCTGGCGGCGACCGGCAGCTTCAACACCGTGACCAGTATCAACTCCGGTGACCCTGACCGTAACCGAGTAGTTCGGATCGCCCGTTCGCCATTCAGCCCACTGCCCGCCAGAGCAATCTGGCGGGCAGTGGCGGTTTAGCAGCACGGCTTCGGCGCTCGATCAGCGGATCACAAGCGGCAGAAAGACCCGCAGGTCCTTGGGCCGTCCCACGCGCTCCACCGGCAGAAGTTGTCGCGCTATCCGTGAGCGCCACCTGACTGTACTATTGCAGCCGAGACCGCCGTTTACCATCAGAAAAGCTCGTCTAAATCACGGTTATTAACAATAACCACTGGAGTATGACCCGATTACGCCGCCAGGCGCCGGGCGCAGCAGGCTTTTGGGCCATCCCGCCAGATGGTATGATTAGCGCAGATTCAGGGCTTCAGCGTGGTTTCTTTGAGCGCCTGAATTGATTATTGTGAAGCACTACGAAAGGGAGAACCGTGTGAATGTGTTGATGTTTGGCGCCTCGGGGATGGTCGGACAGGGCGTGCTGCGCGAGTGCCTGCGCGATCCGGCGGTTGAGCGGGTGCTCGCAATTGGGCGCAGCCCGACCGGGCAGCAGCACCCCAAGCTGCGCGAGCTGCTCCACATCGATTTCTTCGATTTCAGCGCGATTGCGGCCGAGCTGACCGGCTTTGACGCCTGCTTCTTCTGCCTCGGAGTCTCGGCGGCGGGGATGACCGAGGAGCGCTATCAGCGGCTGACCTACGATCTGACCCTGGCAGCGGCGACCACGCTGGCCCGCCTAAACCCGGCGCTGACGTTCTGCTACGTCTCGGGCATGGGCACCGATAGCAGCGCCCAGGGCCGCACGATGTGGGCGCGGGTCAAGGGCAAGACCGAGAACGCCCTGCTCAAGCTGCCGTTTAAGGCCGCCTACATGTTCCGGCCCGGTCTGATTCAGCCGCTCCACGGGATTAAATCAAAAACCCGGCTCTACCGCGCAATCTATGCGGTGACCGGCCTACTGCTGCCGCTGCTCCGCCGATTCGCCCCCAAATATGTTACCACCACCGAGCAGCTTGGCCGGGCGATGATCGCCGTCGCCAGGAATGGTGCGCCCAGGCCAATCCTCGAGACCAGCGCTATCAATGGGGTGGGTATTGGTCGCTAGCAGCTCGTAGCTGGCAGCTAGTGGAATTTGGTTTTATGGCATTCTAATCATCTGACCACTAGCTACTCCATCGCGAGGCTGATGTCTGGCCATGCTAAAATACTGCTAAATCTCGCCCTACAAAGGACGTTCCTCTGCGGCTCCCTAGTCCAGCCCTGGCGGCCAGGCCGATTGCCTTGCGCCGTTCTTTTTGCCTGCCCTGAGCTGCTCCTCGATGCGCTCGATGGCACTTGATGTTGATCGTCGCTGGACCGCCGCCACCTGGCTGACCGACGATCGCTGGAGCCGCCTGCTGGAGTATACCCTGCGCCTCCAGGAGTTTGTCGAGCGCACCTACGGCGAGCTGAACATCGTCCGCATCGCCCGCGCCGTCGGTCGGCCCCGCGAGGCTGGCGCGGGGCGGTGAGGAGTTTGGCCTTCTCCCCGGCGCTATGGCGCCACCACGCCCGCACGCGGGTACCCGCCCTGACCGCGGGCGAGGGGAAGCAGTAGGCTTTTCTGTTCCCCTTCGTGGCATTCATGTGCTTCGTGGATCATTCGCTCCGCCAGCGCTCCGTTTGCTTAGGAGCGAAACGGCAGAAGCCGAACACGAGCACGCGCTTGATCGACGGTTACTAAAGCCCCTTGTTCGAGAAGTTCGGCATATTGAGTGATAACACTAATTTGACAATGTTAGATTAGGCCCATGGACACCATGTATGGCGTTCGCACCGACCTGCGCGATGACCGGGAAACCCAAAAAGCGCACGTATTCGCGGGAGGGACGCCATATATG
>DAOTUS010000380.1:0-4732 GCA_034437415.1 Herpetosiphonaceae bacterium | reverse complement strand
CCCCTGCACCGTCGTCACCTCGTCGATAAAACCGCCGGCATCCTCGTGGTCGATCACGTCGCTGGGCAGCGGGCCGCAGTTGCCGCTGCCCAGCGGCAGCGCCGCCGCGAGCGGGCTGGTGCCGCTAAGGCCGACTGTTGGCGAGAGCAGCGGCCCGGCCACGGTAATCGTAATCGTCTGGGCCGTCGGGGTGGGCCGCAGCGCCACGGCGGTGGCGGTGGCCTGAAGCGCCGCCAGCTGCTCCCCCAGCGCCAGCGTCTCGATCTGGCCCCGCGCGACCGCCGTGCTCTGCGCGACCGCCGTGGACTCCAGCGCCGCCACCGTCGCCGGATAGTCGGCCGACGGTTGGCCGCAGGCGCTGAGCAGCAGCAGACCTAGAATTGTAGCTCGCCGCATCATCATTCTCCCCTAAAACAATCATCGCGCTAACAGATGCAGTCGCCGCCGGAATTTCCCGCCGAGTTCGGGTTTTACGCTGGCGCGGCGGTACGCTACTATTCAGCTACTGAATAATCAGATATTGGAGAATCGACGATGCTTAATCTTTACCGGCGCTTCAACCGACTGGATATTCGGATCACGGAGTGGATGGCGCGGCACGGCGTGGCGCTGCTGCGGATTGCGGTCGGGATTGTGTATTGCTGGTTTGGGGCGCTCAAATTCTTCCCTGGCCTCAGCCCGGCCCAGGACCTGGCCACCCGCACGATCGACCTGCTGACGTTCGGCCTGGTGCCGGCCGCGATCAGCCTGCCTGTGCTGGCGGCCTGGGAGTGTGGGATTGGGCTGGGCATGATCACGGGCAGGTTTATGCGGGCGACAATTCTGCTGCTGCTGCTCCAGATGACCGGCACCGTTCTGCCGATGTTCTTCTTCCCCAGCGAGACGTTTATCCGCTTCCCCTACGCGCCGACGCTGGAGGGCCAGTACATTATTAAAAACCTGGTGCTGGTCTCGGCGGCGCTGGTGATTGGGGCCACCGTCCGCGGTGGGCGCGTCGTCGCCGACCCGAAGGCGATTATTGATTCAGAAGCTCGTCAATCTTGATCTAATCATCGTTGGCTGATCCTATCGAAGCCCAGCGGCTTGGCTTCGACAGGCTCAGCCAACGGAAATACCCACCAGCTGCTAGCCAATAGTAAGAATTGATTAAGCTTCCCACCGTAGACTTCAGGCTCCATCATAGCTATAGGAGGTCGCGGTATGGTCTCTCGTCGTCGGTTGGGTGTTCGCCTGCTGGTTGTGCTGGCGCTGCTTGGCGCCTTTGTGCTCAACGGAGTCTTTGTCCCAGCGCCCTCGTTCGCCGTGGCGGGCAAAAGCCTCGTCCTGGTCGGCGGCGGGCTGCAAGATAACAATGCGGCGGTGTACGACAAAATCGTCGCGCTGGCCGGCGGGCGCGGGGTGGCGCGGATCGGCATCATCACGGCGGCCTCGATCCCCGAGAGCCAGGACCCCGACGCTGGCACGCCTGAGGCCAGCAACGCCCGGGCGAATGGCGAATACTACGCCGCATTGTTCAAAAATACCTACGGCGCCGCCGACGCCCAGTGGATTCCGATCGACCTCGATACCATCAGCAACAACGCCGCGCCCGCCGTCCTGGCCCAGATCGAGGGGATGACCGGGTTTTTCTTTGGCGGCGGCGATCAGAGCCGGCTGATCACCACCCTCATGAGCAGCAACCGCAGCGACTCGCCAGCGCTGGCCAAAATCCGCAGCAGCTTCACCAGCGGCGAGGTCGTCGCGGGGTCGAGCGCCGGCACGGCGATTATGGCCGGAGCGCCGATGATCACCGGCGGCGAGAGCTACGAGGCGCTGCGCTACGGCCCCTACACCACAGTCAGCGGCGCTGATCTCGCCTACGATCCGCTGGGCGGCTTTGGGTTTTTCAGCTACGGCCTGATCGATACCCACTTCAGCGAGCGCGGTCGCCAGGGCCGGATCATCCGCCTCGCCGCCGCCCGCAGCCAGCCGATGGCCTACGGGGTCGATGAAAATACCGCCCTGGTCGTCACCAACGCCGACACCGCCGCGGTGCAGATGGATGTGCTGGGCCAGAACGGCGTGTCGGTGTTTGATCTGGCGGGCGCGACCGTTGGCAGCGGGAGCTCCTGGTCGATCAGCGGGGTCAAAGCCAGCTACCTGACCAGCGGCGACCGCTACAATCCGCTGGCCAGGGCGGCGACGATCGATAGCCGCAAAACGGCGCTGGCTGGCCGCGAGTACTACAGCTACGCGGTCAGCCCAACCCGCGACATCTTCAGCAGCCCGAACAACAGCACCTCGAGCGGCCGCCGCAACCCGCGCGAGTTTGTGCGGGTCGCGACCGACCTGTTCGACAGCCGCAACTCCGCCACGACCTACGGCCGAACCTACGAGGGCAGCCCGCGCTTCGAGGTCAAGCTGACCAAGAGCAGCGCCTTTGGCTCAACCGGCTACCAGGGCTATATCAATGCGGTGAGCACCTACTCGTATGTCAATCTGCGGGTGGATATCTATCGGTATTAGGATCTGGCAGGGCGGGTCTCCGTACCCGCCTGGCTAAAACCTAACGGGCCGCGCTCAGAGTTGTTCTGAGCGCGGCCCGTTGTAGTTCGCTAAGCCTGTCGAAGCCAACGGAAAGCCTACATCTCCGCCATCTCGGTAAAGCTGGCGTCGAGCTGGGGCGCGACGACATCGACCCAGATCCGGCGGGTGCGCTCCTGGGTGAGATCGGTGTGAATGTGCTTGACCTCGGTGTAGGCCTCGAGGGCCTGCGGGCCAAGCTCGCGGCCAATCCCGCTGTCCTTGTAGCCGCCAAACGGCGCCTTGGCGTTGATCAGATGGTGGTCGTTGATCCAGACCGTCCCAGCGCGGATGGCGCGGGCCACCTCCTGGGCCTCGTTGAGGTCGCGGCTCCAGACGCTGGCGGCCAGGCCGTAGCGGGTATCGTTGGCGATTGTGATCGCCTCGCCGACGGTGTGGTAGCGAATCACACACAGCACCGGCCCGAAGATCTCCTCCTGGGCGATCCGCATCTTGTTGTTGACATCGGTGAAGATCGTCGGGCGGACGAAGTGGCCGCTGGCCAGCTCCGGCTCCTCGGCGTTGCCGCCGCAGCGCAGCGTCGCCCCCTCCTCCAGCCCGAGCAGAATGTACTGATCGACGGCGCGCTTCTGGGCCGCCGAGACCAGCGGGCCGAGGTCGGTGGTCAGGTCCATCGGGTCGCCCAGCACCAGCTGCTCGACCCGCGCGACCATGCGGTCGACAAACTCATCGTGGAGCGAGTCGGGGAGCAGCAGCCGGGTGCCGGCCTCGCAGCTCTGGCCGGAGTGCATAAAGGCCGCCCAGATCGCCCCATCGACCGCGATGTCGAGGTCGGCGTTCGGCAGCACCAGCACCGGCGACTTGCCGCCCAGCTCCAGCGTCACCCGCTTCAGGTGGCGTCCGGCGACCTGGGCGATGTGGCGCCCGACCTCGGTCGAGCCGGTGAAGGCGATCTTATTCACGCCAGGATGCTCGACCAGATGCTCGCCGACAGTGCTGCCCGCCCCGGTCAGCACGTTGAACACACCCGGCGGCAGCAGATGCGACTCGTGGATAATCTCGGCCATGCGCAGCGCCGAGACCGGCGTCAGCGAGGCCGGCTTGAGGATCACGCTGTTGCCGGCGGCCAGGGCCGGGCCAATCTTCCAGATCGCCATCAGAAACGGGTAGTTCCAGGGGATAATCTGGGCGCAGACGCCGATTGGCTCGCGCCACATGGCGTTGGCGCTGGCCATCGGGAAGTCGATAAACGGCAGCGGGCGCATCGGGTGCTGGCGGGCTAGCTCGCCGAAGTAGCGCAGGTGCTCGATGCCGACCGGAATATCCAGCCACGAGCTTTTGCGCAGCGTCGTGCCGCCGTTGAGGGTCTCCAGCTTGGCCAGCTCGTCGGTGTGTTCCTCAAGCAGGTCGGCGATGGCCTCGATGATCCGGGCGCGCTCGGTGTGGCGCACATCGGACCACGAGCCATTGTCGAAGCTATGCCGCGCCGCCGCGACCGCCCGATCAACGTCGGCCACAGTGGCACGGGCCGTCACCGCCACGGGTGTGCCGTTCGCCGGGTTGTACAGGGTTTCGGTCGCACCGTTGCTGGCGGATGACCAGTGACCGTTGATGTACAAACCAAACGTCGGAATAGATTCTGTTTGGGTCATAGCTGCGTTCTCCGTTGAATGCGAGGGTCAAATCATCTGAGGTTCCGCGATTAATCATACCGCAAGCAGTCTTATGACGCAAGGCGTTACGGATGAGAATTGGCCCTCACCCCCGCTGCTGCGGCAGCGCCCCTCTCCCAGTGCGCGGGAGAGGGGCGCAGTGGGTTGAGATCCTTGATCAAGGCGTTTGCTCGCGCTCGACCCTCAGTAGCTTCATCTCATTGAAGGCAAAGGCGGCGCCGCCAAAGTAGGCCGGGGTTACCATAGTCCTCTCGGCAGCGGCTTCCTGCTGGTCGCCGTCCCAGGTTTATAAGGTACCCTTTCATAGAGAGATGAGGAAAGACTACTCACATAATTCCAGTGCTCGTTTTGTCAGAAAACCTATATACTTCTTCACACCCTCAATTGTAGGATCAGGTAGCCAGATAGGCTCAATATCTAGTTTGACAATGTTAGATTAGGCCCATGGACACCATGTATGGCGTTCGCACCGACCTGCGCGATGACCGGGAAACCCAAAAAGCGCACGTATTCGCGGGAGGGACGCCATATATGGC
>DAOTUS010000379.1:0-3932 GCA_034437415.1 Herpetosiphonaceae bacterium | reverse complement strand
ATATCAGCGAGGCGCTGGCCGAAGAGTCGGCTGAGAATATGCACACTCGCCCGCCTGTGGTCACAATCATGGGCCACGTTGACCACGGCAAGACCAAGCTGCTCGATGCAATTCGTACCACCCGCGTCGCTGAAGGCGAAGCCGGCGGGATTACGCAGCATATCGGCGCGTACCAGGTTGAGATCCACGGACGTAAAATTACGTTTCTCGATACCCCTGGCCACGAGGCCTTTACCGCAATGCGTGCCCGCGGCGCAACAGTCACTGATATTGTTATCCTGGTGGTGGCCGCCGATGATGGCGTGATGCCCCAGACCGCCGAGGCGATTGCCCACGTGAAGGCGGCCAATGTGCCGATGATCGTCGCAATCAATAAAATCGATGCCCCCGGCGCGAACCCCGACCGCGTCCGCCAGCAGCTCGCGGTTGAAGGTGTCACCACCGAAACCTGGGGCGGCGATGTGCCGGATGTAGAGGTCTCGGCCAAGCAAAAGCTCAACATCGATGGCCTGCTCGATATGGTGCTGCTGGTCGCCGATCTGCAGGAGCTGAAGGCTAACCCCGACCGTCCGGCAATTGGGACGATTGTCGAAGCGGAGCTGGATAAAGGTCGTGGCCCTGTTGCCACGGTGCTGGTCCAGAATGGCACCCTGCGCCAGGACGATACCGTCCTCGTCGGCAGTGTGTATGGCAAAATTCGGGCGATGTTCAATGATGCCGGTCGCCGCATTCGGCACGCTGAGCCGGCAATGCC
The DNA here is from genome assembly GCA_034437415.1 of Herpetosiphonaceae bacterium. Lineage (GTDB taxonomy): Bacteria > Chloroflexota > Chloroflexia > Chloroflexales > Herpetosiphonaceae > JACCRK01. The sequence goes on along the minus strand of DAOTUS010000379.1, from coordinate 3,178 downwards.
GGTTTCGATTATTGGCCTGTCTGATGTGCCGCACGCCGGCGATATTCTGCAGGTGCTCGACGATGGCCGCGTCGCTCGCGAAGTCGCTACCCAGCGCCAGCGCCAGCGCCAGATGGAGCAGATGGCGTCGCAGTTCACCAAAGTCATGTCGCTTGATGATGTCTATAAACAAATTCAGGCTGGCAAGATCAAAGACCTTAATCTTATCCTCAAGGTCGATGTTCAGGGCTCAATTGGGGCGATTGAACATACGTTGAGCCAGCTCAACGAAAAGCAGACCGAGGTTCAGCTTAAGATTATTCACCGTGGCACGGGCACGATCACCGAGTCCGATGTCAACCTTGCGGTGGCCTCGCACGGCATTATCATCGGGTTCAATGCCCGGCCAGATGCGGCGGCCCGCCGGGCAGCCGACGCGAACGGCGTGGATATTCGTTTCTACAACATCATTTACCAGCTCACCGAGGACTTGAACAAGGCCATGGTTGGTATGCTGGACCCAGAGATCAGAGAGATCACCGATGGGTTTGCTGAAGTCCGCAATGTCTTCCGCCTGCCCAACCGCGAGGTCATCGCTGGCTTGATTGTGACCGATGGCAAGGTGACCCGCAACGGCAATGTGCGGGTGCTCCGCTCCGGTGTGGTTGTTCACGATGGCCGCATCGCCACGCTCCGTCGTTTCAAAGATGATGTGCGTGAAGTGCAAACTGGCTACGAGTGCGGAATCAATGTCGAGGGCTTCAACGATGTGCAGGTTGGCGACACGATGGAGTTCTATCACAAAGAGAAAATTATTCGCACCTCGTAATATCAATTAGCAATAGATAGTAAATAATGAGTAAAGATAGTAAATTCTTTGCTCATTATTTATTATTTGTTCCTTATTGGAGATTCTATGGCTAAAACAAAACGCATTGAGCAGGTCGCTGAACAAATTCAGCATATCCTCGGCTCAATTATCCAGTCTGAAATTAAAGATCCGCGCCTCGGATTTGTCACGGTGATGAGTGTCAATGTTAGCCCCGATCTGTATCACGCGAATATCAACGTGAGCATTATGGGCGATGAGTCGGTGCGCACCGAGTCGCTGGCAACCCTGGAGCGCGCTAAAAGTTTCCTGCGCCGCCAGCTGGCCCAGGAGCTGCAGCTGCGGGCCGTTCCCGAGCTGCATTTTCATCTGGATATTTCGCTGGATACCCGCGAACAGATGGATGTGCTGTTTCGGCAGCTTGAATCCGACCGCCGCGACAATCCACCCAAACTTGATGAGGAGTAATGGCAAAACCAGCCCTCACGCCAGCCCGTTTGTTGATGGCTGAGGGTTATTTTTGCCTTAACCAACTATGCTTTATACCACGATTGACCATGCCGCCGAGCCTCTCCTCCAGGCGTTTCGCACCGCTCAGCATATGCTCCTGACAACCCACGTGAACCCCGATGGCGATGCAATTGGCTCGCTGGTGGCGATGGGGCGAACCTTGCGCCAGCTGGGTAAAACTGTGACGATGGTTGCGCCAACGCCCCTGCCCGGTGTCGCCGCCGTTCTCGCCGACGCCGCCGAGGTGCAGATCTACAGCGCTACGCGCACGCTGCCGGCCGAGGCCGATCTGGTGCTGCTGCTGGATACCGGCAGCGTGGCGCGGATTGAGCCAATCTATACCTACGAACAGGCCTATCTGAACGCCCGACCTTTGATTGTGATCGATCATCACGCGACCAATAGCGGTCAAGGCGTGCTGAATCTGGTTATGACCGAGGCGGCGGCAACCTGCGAGATGCTGGCCCTGCTGGTGGCGGCCTGGAATGTTCCGCTTGACTCGGAGACGGCGACAGCGCTGCTGCTCGGCCTGATCACCGATACCCAAAGTTTCCAAACCTCGCACACCAGCCCGCGCTCGCTCCAGGTTGCCGCCGATCTGCTGAAGGCTGGCGGGCGCCTGAATGATGTTGTGCGCTCAATGCTGTTCAGCAAGCCGTTTGCCCACGCCCGTGCGCTGGGCCTGGCGATGGAGCGGCTGCAGCAGGATGGCGCGATCATCTGGACCGAGTTTACCCAGGCGATGAAAGCTGCCTCCGGGGCCGATGACGAGGCCGGCGATGAGATTACGGCCTATATCAGCCGGATTGGCGGCGCCAAGGTCTATGCGCTGTTTAAAGAGCGCCGCGATGGCACGGTCAAGATCAGCCTGCGCTCGGCGCCCGGCGTTGATGTTGGCAGCGTCGCCCAGGCTTTCAACGGCGGTGGCCACCGCGAGGCCGCCGGGGCCACGCTGGAGATGCCGCTCGCCGAGGCCCGCCCGCTGGTGCTGGCCAAGCTTCACGAATTGCTTGCAAAGGATCACTAATGGATTGCGTGGTCGGTGATCTGCCCGCGCTATCGATTTGATATTACATAATGAACGGTTTTCTGAATATTGATAAGCCTGCTGGGATGACGTCGACCGATGTGGTGCGCCGGGTACGCCGTCTGGCCAGCCAGAAGCGGGTGGGCCACGGCGGCACGCTCGATCCGCTGGCGACCGGCGTGCTGCCGATCGCCCTGGGCCATGCGACCCGTCTGCTTGAGTATATGCTGGAGGAAGAGGGCAAGGCCTACACCGCCACCGTCCAGCTTGGCAGCACCACCGACACCGACGATGCCGAGGGCGCGGTGATCGCCCAGGCAGCGGTGCCACCGATCAGCGCCGCGATCCTGGAGGCCAGCCTGGCGCCGTTTCGCGGCACCATCACCCAGATTCCGCCGCGCTATGCCGCGATTCGGGTCGATGGTCGGCGGCTCTACGAGTATGCGCGGGCTGGCGAAACGGTGGCGATTCCGCCGCGAACCGTCACCATCGAGCAGCTTGATCTGCTGGAGTGGACGGCGGACACGCTGATTATTCACGTGGCCTGCTCCAAAGGAACCTACATTCGCTCGCTGGCCCGCGATCTTGGCGCCAGCCTGGGCTGTGGCGCCCACCTGACCGCCCTGCGCCGCACCCGCGCCGGGGTGTTCGATCTGGCGACCGCAGTTCCGCTGGCCGAGCTGATGGAAGACCCCGACCGACTGGCGAGCGCGCTGCTGCCGCCGACCGCCGCCCTGGCCGACTGGGCGCAGATTTCGGCCGACGAGGCCGCCCTGCTGATGGAGGCGCTGGGCTAGCCAGAGAAACCACCCAGCCAAAAGGCCACCCCGAAG
>DAOTUS010000378.1:0-18365 GCA_034437415.1 Herpetosiphonaceae bacterium | reverse complement strand
GGCAGCGTCAGCAGGCTGCTGTGCTCCAGGCGCGGGTGGGAGCGGGCCAGCAGATCGGCGCCGGTGCTGACCACAATCGCCAGCAGCGCAATCACCACCCAGGCCACCGAGACCACCGGCAGATCGTCGCTGATCCGGGCGACCAGCGGGTTGTCGGGGTTGGACTCGAGCAGGAATACCACCATCAGCCCCAGCACAACCAGGCTGATCAGGGGCAGGATTCGGTCAAAACGTGGTTTGTTCATAAGCGTTTCGGGTGGGGCGCCAGCCGTCGGTGGCCGGGATGCCGCGAGCTATCCCTGGCTCCTGGCGGCTGGCGGCCCCATTCTACTTTCTAAATAAATCAGCGGCGAGCTGTTGGATGGCCGGCAGGTCGGGTGCGATGATGTAGGCGCCATCGTAGGTGCTGGTCTCGTAGCCATAGCGCAGATCGACCGAGTCGCGCCGAATGGTGGCCGGGTCGAACGCCTGCATCGCCAGGGCGAGCTGGAGCGCGGTGGGCAGCGCCAGGTTGGTGTACTCAAGGTCATTGTACAAGGTGTTGATCAGGGTCGATGTGGCCAGAAGGTCGCCGTTTTCGGCCTGCTGGCGAATCGAACTCAGCAGCGCGATCGCAACCTGCTGCTGGCGACGCCCGCGCTCGAAGTCGTTGTCGGCGTGGCGGGTGCGGCTGTAGACCAGGGCGGTGAAGCCATCCATCTGCTGCTGGCCGGGCAGGAAGTGGGCGAGCATATAGCCATAGTCAAAGGTCGGGTAGCTGGCGTCGTAGATCTCCTTCTGGACAGCGATCTCAACTCCGCCCACCGCATCGACCGTGTTGATCAGCCCCTCGAACGTGGTCACAACCGTATAGTCAATCGGCTGGCCGATCAGCTCGCTGACCGTCTGCTGGGCGACGAGCGCGCCGCGTTCGGCCCCGCCGCTCTCCTCGCCGGCCGTGTAGGCGGCGTTGATTTTAACCGAATAGCCGTACTCGGTCAGCGGCACCCACAGATCGCGCGGCAGCGACAGCAGCGCAACCGTGCTGGAGAGCGGATTGAGATGCACGATGATCAGCGAGTCGGCCCGCGATGTCCCGCTCTCGCCCGGCCGCCGATCAAGCCCAAGCAGCAAAATGTTGAGCGGCTTGAGTTCCAGCGGCTCTGGCGTGGCGGTCGGCTCTGGCGTGGCGGTCGGCTCTGGCGTGGCGGTGGCGGTTGGCTCCAGCGGCAGCGGCGTCGGGCTGCTTGGCGGCGCCGCTGTCACCACGGCGACTGCGGCGAGCGGCGGCTCAAGGCCACCGGCCATCGGCAGGGTGCTGGTCGGCTGATCGGGCGCGCTGGTCAGGCCGCTGGCCTGGGTCGTGGTCCACCAGGCGCGTCCGGCCAGGCCGCCGATGATCAGCAGCGCACAAAACAGGGCCACCACTGGCCAGCGCCGCACCCTGGGCCGCGCCGGGACGGCCACGCTCACCGCCACCGGCGGCGTCTGGGCGAGCAGCGATTGGAGTAAACTATCATCAAGCACGGTCTGGGCGGCGAAAACCGCCTGACATTCGGCGCAGCTAATCAGATGGAACCCGAGCAGGGTTTGTTCCGAGGTGCGCGAGCCAGGGCGCAGTCCTGCCGCAATGTGGCGGCGAGCAGCGGAGCAATTCATCGACAAATCCTCTTCACGACGGGCGGTGTCGTGGTGGCGATTATAGCGGGCTGTGAACAATCGCGCAATTCCGCCCGCCTGCGGCGGAAGATAGTTTTGTTGGGCGGGTCTCTGCACCCGCCGAAGGAGGATTGTATGGCGTTTGGGGTTCGTTGGCGCTTGTCTGTCGGGATTGGGCTGCTGCTGCTGGTGTTTAGTTCACTGGCGGCGGCGGCGCCACAGGTTGATTCGACGATCTATTTGCCGCTGGTTCTTCGCTCACCCGTGGTGCAAACCAGCACCAACCTGCCGATCTTCAGCGCCACCCACATCGGCGGCGCCGGGAGCGACTCGGCCAGCGCGGTGGACGTTGACCTGAGCGGCAATGTCGTCTGGGCCGGCGGGCTGGTCGGCTCCAATCCCGCGATCGAGGGGGTTGCCCCGGTCACGCTGTTGGGCGGCGGCGACGGCGCGATTGTGCGCTTCGATGGCTATGGCACGTCGGTGCTGTCGGTGACTAGAATCGGCACCAACGTGCGCGATCTGGAGATTGGCGGCGCCGGGCCGATGGTGGTCTGTGGCGATTTCGGGGTGGCCGTGCTGAATGCCAGCGCCGCCAGCGTGCTGTGGAGCGCCACTCCCGGCGCGGTGCGGCGCTGTGCGATTGGCAGCGATGGCACGACGGCGGCCAGTGTCGGCACCCAGCTCTACACCTACGCCGCCGACGGCCAGCCGCTCGGCAGCTGGAGCAGCGGCGGCGCTTCCGGCGACCTCGATGCGCTGGATCTGGCGGTTGCCTCGGCCAGCCAGGCGGTGATTGTGACCGGCTACAAGCAAATAAATGACTTACAGGTGGCGTTTCTGAGCGCCTGGAGCTACAGCGGGACGCCCAGGTGGACCAGCTACGACTTCAGCGCCAGCGCCGTCAACGGGGCCAATATCAGCGCCGATACCCGTGGCAAGCGCGTGGCGATCGGGCGCGATGGCAAGCTGTACTTTGCCGGCTCGATCAACGGCGGCACCGGCGCCTCGATCTTCTCCCGCGACCCGCAGAATGTCGCCCTGACGCTTGGCGGCGACCGCAATGTCACCACCGACAGCTACAACACCGCCACCAACACCGGGTCGGTCAGTATCATCTGGTATGGCCGCTACAACCCGGCCGACGGCAGCCTGGAGCAGGGCCAGGCGGCGCTGACCCGCACCAGCGACGGCAAAGGCAACTCGATCGGGATCAAAACCATCACCGCCGATGAGGCCGGGCGGATCTACCTCGGCGGCGATGCCTACTATCAGATCCACAATCGCGCCGCCCGCCAGGTGGCCGGGACCACGGTCGGCCCGTACGCCAGCGGCGAGGGCTATCTGCTGGTGGTCAGCGCCGACCTGAAGCAGCGCCATATCTGGACGGGCTTTGCCGGCCCGGCGGTCAGCGCTGGCGGCTCGCCCGTGGTCGGCGTGGCGGTCCGCAACGGCATCGCCGCGATCGCTATCAGCCTAAACAATGGGCGGCTGATTACGACCGCCAACGCCCTGCAGCCCAGCCCCGGCCCGCTCGCCGACGGCTATCTGGCGGTCTGGCGGCAGTAAAAAGGAGGGATTAGCGGTTAGAACACCGTCAAGCCAGATCGATTCGTTGGCTGAGCCTGTCGAAGCCAGAATGATTTGGCTTCGACAGGCTCAGCCAACGAGAATATTCTCGGTACCTGCGGCGGCTGGGTTAAACGCCAACACGCCGGGCGTTATGCCCGGCGTGTTCGTGTGCGCTATTGATTCTACTCGGCTGGCGCAGTTGGCATTGTGAAGGTAAAGGTGCTGCCCTGGCCGTCGGTGCTGGTGACCCAGATCCGGCCGCCCATCAGGCTGAGCAGCGGGCGAACCAGCGATAGCCCCAGCCCGGTGCCGCCGGCCTCGATCTTGAGCGGGTTTTCGGTGCGGTAGAAGCGCTCGAAGATGCGCTCGTGCTCGGCCGGGTCGATCCCCACGCCGGTATCCTGGATGGCGATTGCAATAAAGCGGCGGTTGAGCGGCAAGCCTTCGCGCTGCTTGGCGGGAATATCGCCGACGGCGATCTCACGGGCGGTGACCGCAATTTTGCCGCCGCGTGGGGTGTACTTGATCGCGTTGGTCAAAATATTCTGGACCACCTGGCGCAGGCGCTCGGGGTCGCCCCACAGCAGCGGGAGGTTGGGCGACAGGTTCAGCGCCAGCTCGTGCTCGCGCTGGCTCAGGTCGAGCCGATTGCTGCTGACCACCGCGCTCAGCACCTCGGCGACGTGCATCCGGCTTGGCTGCAGGTCGACGCTGCCGGTCTCGATCTTGGTGATATCGAGCAGGTCATTGATAATCGCGATCATCCGCTCGGCGTTGGTGGTGATGGTGGTCAGGAACTCTTTCTGGGTCGGGTTGACCTCGCCCAGCGAGCCCATCGCCAGCAGCTGGGTGTAGCCTTTGATCGAGGTCATCGGCGTGCGCAGCTCGTGCGAAACCGTGCCGATAAACTCGGTCTTCAGCCGATCCGACTCGACCTCGCGGGTGATATCGCGCCCAATCAGACAGGCGCCGAGCAGCTCGCCGCGCTCGGTCAGCACCGGCACCAGCGAGATGCTGAGCGACTGCGGCCCGCGCTTGATCGTAATCGCGCGCTGATCGCCGTTGTGGTCGCTGGGGTTGGCGAGCACGTCGCCGAGCGGGTCGCCGGGCAGCTTGATATTCAGGCTCGACAGTAGCTCATCGAAGGACTGGGTGACCAGCTCATCGATGGGCTTGGCCAGGATTCGCTCGGCGGCGGCGTTGGCCAGAATGATGCTGCGGTCGGTGCTGAACACAATCACGGCATCGTTGAGCGACTGCAAAATAGCGTTGTTCTGGCTGGAGGCCTCTTCCTGGTGGCGCAGCATTGTGTAGAGCTTGTTGGTGCGCTCGCCGAGGAACTCATACAGCTGGGCGTTGTAGATCGCGATCGCGATCTCGCCGGCGATGGCTTTGAGCAGGCGCATGTGGCTCTGGTTGAAGAAATCGATCTTGGGGTGCGAGAGCATCAGCACGCCGACGACATCGTCGCCAGCGATCAGCGGCATTCCGACCAGCGAGCCGGTGCTTTTGCCGACGGCCTGGCCGAAGGCATCAACCTGGACCCAGCGCTCATCTTTCTGGACATTGTTGACCAGGGCAGGCTGGCGGTGCTGGGCGATCCAGCCGACCACGCCCTCGCCCATCTGAAAGCGGCGCGAGCCAGTCGCATGGTTGTTGCTATCCGAGAGCACCGCCCGGTCGACCAGCAGCCCGGTGCCTGAGTCGATCAGCATCACCGAGCCGTGCTGCACGCCGGTCAGATTGGCCAGCGCCTGCAGAATGCGGTTGAGCAGCACATCGATCTCCAGCGTGCTGATATCGCGGGCGATATCGGCGATCGCCTCCAGGCGATCGCGCTCTTCGCTCAGCTCGGCGGTACGCTCGGCAACTTTGTCTTCCAGATCTGCGTTCAGATGCTGAACTTCGTTATACAGGCGGGTATTTTCCAGTGTCACCACAAACTGGTTGGCGACCGTGCGCCACAGATTCATCGTGGTGTCGTCGATGCGCTCGATCAGCGAGTCGCTCTGGGCGACCAGACAGCCGAGGACGTGGCTCTCCTGCATCAGCGGCACGAACAGCGCGCCCTGGTTGGGCAGCAGCCAGCTGCCATCCTCCGGCTTGACATTGGGGATGAACTGCAGAGTTCCCAGCTCGCCAGCGCTGATCAGGGCTGGTGGAATCGAGTCGGCAGCGAGGGCGCGCCCGGTCAGATCCGGCCACGGCTCGCCCCAGGCCCGTTCGATCCGCCAGCCACCGTCGCTGGTGGCCAGAACCAGGGCACATGCCTGGACGCCAAAGGCATCCATCAGGCGCGGGCCAACCAGATCGAGCAGATGCTCGCGGTCGAGCGAGGCGCTGAGGGTTTGGGAAAGCTCGTAGAGGGTCGAAAGCTGCAGCGCAAAGTGATCCGACTCATAGGCCATCTGGGCCTGGTGGTTGAGCAGATACTCGGCCTGGACCACCTGCTCGCGCAGCTCGGCCTGCACGTGTTCGTTGTAGCGAAAGGACAGCGTCGTAACCGCCTCTTCGATAAAGGCATCCAGCTCGCTGCTGAACACCGGCGAGTCGTGCAGCTCGTTGCCCTGCGACGAGAGAATGCTGACAATCGCGGCACGCAGCTGAAAGGACATACGAATAATCGACGGCAGCCCAATCGCCTGCCAGTCCAGGGCCAGCTCCTGAAGCTGCAGCTGGGTGGCGGCATTGTCCTCGGCTGGAGCGGTCAGCAGCGCCTCGTAGATGCGCCGGACATTGACGGTTGGCGGCGGCGGCACCTCGGCGGTCCAGTCCTGGGCGATCGCGGCGGCCCAGCGGGCAATCACCTGCTCGGCATGTTCGATCAGCCATTCACGAAGTTGGGTGGTTGTTCCTACATCCATCGTGTAATCCTCAGTGGGGCTTCGCGAGTAAAACGGTTGCATCGTCGATTGTTTTGCCATAGCGCTCGAGCAGGTCGACCGCCAGAACCTTCAGGTCCTCCGGCGGGTGATTCAGGGCCGAGTCGCTGATCACACGGGTTGAAATGCCATCGCTGTAGAGCATGAACAGATCGCCCAGGTTGTAGGTGTAGGTCATCTCCAGCAAGGTTGGCAGCTGCCGGTGGCCTAAAATGCCATTTTTGGAGATCGGCTTGATCATCTGGCCGCTGACGACGTGAATGCCGATGTTGCCGACCCCGATGTACGAGGCGCGCTGATTGGCTTCTTCCAGGCGGAGCAGTCCAATGACGGCGCCACGGGTGCCGTGGAGCGCCGTGTGGCAGCGCTCGATCAGCTCCTTGAGCGGCCGGTCGGGGTTGGCCCGCAGGACCTCGAGCGCCAGTGCGGTTGGTCGTGCGGCCTCGACGCCGCCGCCCAGTCCATCAACGATCGTCAACAGCCGACTGCCATTGGCTTCAATTACGTCATACCCATCGCCGGAAACCTGTTGACCACCCTTGGCACGAATATGTGCGCCCCAGGTTAGCTTCATCGCCGCCCCCTTTGCTTAGTTGGTAACCAGCGGACGGCCCGCACGGTTGTTCCAACCCCAACGACACTTTCAACCACCATCTCATCCATCAACCGTTTAACTCCGGGCAGACCTGCGCCAAGCGTATGGGCGGTGCTGTAGCCGTCGCGTAGGGCCAGCTCGATATCTTCAATCCCTGGCCCGGTATCGCTGGCCTCAACCTCAACCCCGCGCCGACTATCGAGCTCAATCTCGCGCAGGCTGAGCTGGCCAGAGCTGGCGTGGACCAGGATATTGCGGGTCAGTTCCAGAATCGCAATTTCAATCCGCGTCCGATCGATTTCGTCAAAGCCAACCAGCCGAGCCAGCTCGCGGCCGCGACTGACGGCGATGTACACATCCACCTCGCGGCGAATGGGTTGCAAAAGTGACTCATTTGCCATTATACCGATTCCTTCTACCCCTTGGGGAGACGTGCAGATGACAAGTGTGTGACGAATATCAGTGCCGGATTCTTTGTGCGAGGTGCGGCCAGCCAGCCCAAATCGAGCAGGTGCGAACTCTGCATTTGGCAGTATAGCACACCGTTTAAACATCTACTAGCGCAACTCGTACATCATTCGTGGCCGCGCTGATGCGTCCAACGAGCTGGGCGGCTGGCACCCGTGTGCGGGCCGCTTCGAGGCTGGCGGCGGGCAGGATCAGCAGCATTCCCAGGCCCATGTTCAGCACGTGATAGGCCTCGGTCTCGTCAAGCTGGGCCTGATCGGCGACGAGCTGGCAGATCGGCGGCACCGCCCAGGTTCCGCGCACTAGCTCGACGGTCAGCCCGGTCGGCACAACGCGGGGCACATTGTCCCAGATGCCGCCGCCGGTGATATGCACCAGCCCGTGGAGCGTCACGCCAGCGCTGCGCAGCGCCAGCACTTCGCTCAGATAGGCGCGATGCGGGGCCAGCAGGGCCGCGCCGATGCTCAGCCCGCCAAGCTCGGGCGGCGTGGCGGCGTAGCCCAGGGGCGCGCACACGCTGCGGGCCAGCGAGTAGCCGTTGGTGTGCAGCCCGGTTGAGGGCAGCGCCAGCACCACATCGCCAGCGCCAATCGCCGATCCGTCGAGCAGGGTCGCCCGGTCGACGACGCCGATAATTGTTCCGGCGACATCAAAGGCGTCGGCGTGGTAGACGCCTGGCATCTCGGCGGTCTCGCCACCGAGCAGCGCAATCCCCGCCGCCGCGCAGGCCGCCGCCAGCCCCTCAACCAGGGCCACGATCATCGCCGGGTCGAGCTTGGAGGCGGCGATGTAGTCCAGGAAAAACAGCGGCGTGGCGCCCTGGCACAGAATATCGTTGATGCAGTGGTTGACCAGATCGGCGCCGATCGTGTCGAACTGGCCCAGCGCCGCCGCCACGGCGGTTTTGGTCCCCACGCCATCGGTCGAGGCCACCAGCACCGGCTGCCGGTGGCTGGCGATGACGGCGCTGAGGTCGAAACAGCCGCCAAACGCGCCCAGCCCGGCCAGCACCGCCGGAGTGTGGGTGGCTTTGACGGCGCTGGCCATCTGGCGAATCGCGCCCATCTTGGCGGCGATATCCACGCCGGCATCTTTATAGGTTGTCATAATGCTCCAAATGTAGCGGTTATCAGATCGCGCTTCAGCTTCGCGAGGTTAGATCTTCATGGCCTTGACGGCATTTTTGAACATCACCATGCCCGGCCCGGCTTTGGCGAGGCCGCGGCGGCGCCACTGCGGGTGCTGCTGGGGCAGGAAAGCGCGGTCGGGGTGGGGCATCAGGCCGAACACATTCCCAGCCCGGTTGCAGATCCCGGCGATCGCCTGGGTCGCGCCGTTGGGGTTGGCCGGATACTCGGCGGTGGGCTGGTCGCTGGCATCGATGTACTGCAGCACAATCTGCTGGTTGGCCGCCAGCCGATCGAGGGTGGCCTGGTCGGCCAGGAAACGCCCCTCGCCGTGGCCGACCGGCAGATCGAACGGCTCGTCCATGCCCTCGGTGAAGATACACGGGCTGGCCGGGTTGGCCGCCAGCCGAATCCAGCGGCACTCGTAGTGATCACTGGCATTGTCGATCAGGGTCGCCTGGCCCACCGCCTGGTCGGGCAGCAGGCCGGTTTTGACCAGCACCTGAAAGCCATTGCAGATGCCCAGCACAGGCCGTCCATCGGCGACAAACGCCAGCAGATCCTCACGCAGCCGATGGATCAAATCCACCGCCAGCATGCGCCCGGCCCCCAGGTGGTCGCCATAGGCAAAGCCGCCGGGGATCAACAACATCGCATAGTCGGCCAGCCGCACACTGCCGTCGGCCAGACGGTTGATGTGGACCCGCTCGGTCTCGGCGCCCGCCAACTCCATTGCCGCCGCTGCCTCGCCGTCGCAATTGATGCCCGGCGCACGGAGAACTAAAACTTTGTTCATATCCATCCTGAATTATGCGTTACAAAATGAAGCGCCAGCCAGATGCAGGGTCGCATCCGGCTGGCGCGCTCGATCTATTGATTAATGACCAGCTGTTTGCGGGAGGCGTGCAGCCCCCAGCAGGCCAGATGGACGACCCAGGCGGTCAGCAGAACCGTGACGACCGCGCCCGCCTTGATGATCGTGGTTGACTGGCCGATCAGGATCGGGAGCCAGTAGGGCGCGCCCAGAATGCCGTAGGCCAGCACCGGGGCCACCGCAATCCCAGCGACCAGCGCCGGGATCGCCAGCTCGGCGGCGTAGTAGCGAGTCGCCACCAGGGTATAGAGTATGAGCAGCGAGACCAGCGCGCCGAGCAGCGCGACAAAAATGTGATGGCTCAGCCCCCAGGAGCTGGCCGTGCTGCTGTAGTCCCACAGGTTCAGCCGCCGGGCCAGACCCTGCAGAATAATGTGATACAGAAGCAGGGCCACAAAGGCCACCACGCCGCTCAGGTAGTGGCGCGGCCACCAGCGCTGCCGCTGGCCAAAGTACATCACCATGGCCGGCAGCGTCGCCAGCCAGCTAGCGCTCAGAACCATAAACAGCGGGACCGTGCGGCCCCACAGAGTCATTCCCGACGACCCGGCCGGATAGCCGAAGTCATACAGGCGCTGCCAGATCGGATCGGACACCATGGTCAGGTGCCCGGCCAGCAGCACAACCAGATAGCGGTAGGTGCGGAAGCGCACCCAGAGCAACAGCGCCGCCCCGTACAACATAACAGTGATCAGAATCAGGAGCGTTGGCATAGAGTACCTCGCGGCTAATTATTCTCGGCGCTGGACATCCAGTTGTATTCGTAGGGAATAATCCGACTGTCGACCACGGTCCAGAGCTGGTCGGTGAGCGGGTAGTCCAGCGTCTGGGCGTCCTGGGCGATCCGCAGGGCCAGGCGGTGCAGCACCTCGGGGTTGGCATCGCTGAAGCCGATCAGGAAATCGCGGTTGGGGATGCCGATCACCAGCCGGCCAGGAATGATGTGGGCCCACTCGTTCATAATATCCAGCAGCAGAATCCGCGCGGCATCGTAGCCGTCGAGGGTGGCGTAGATAAACAGCATGTCGGCGCCCTCGCCGATGACCTGGGCGGTGCCGGGCTTAAGGGTTTTGGTGCGCAGATTGTCGACCGCGCGGGTGTACAGGGTCGTCTCCATCACGCCCCAGACCTTGAGATGCTCCTCGTTGACAAACGCCACGCTGTCGGGCTCGTCGATCACGTAGCAGACGATCATGTCGGCCATAAACGGGCGATAGATCAGCTGCGGCAGATTGCGCTCGGCCACCTCGGCCAGCATCTCGACCGGCTTCAGCATTGGGTAGATCCGATCCTCCAGCTCGTCCCAGAGCTGTGGCCCGCGGTCGGGGGCGAACGAGCGGACCGCGCCCTCCAGCGACTCGAGGATCGACTTGAGCTGGGCGGGCGCCCGGCGATAGGCGTTGTAGAAATGCTCCAGCTCGGAGACGACCGAGCGGCCGTGCCAGCGAAAGCGAATCTCCAGGCCCTCGCGGGCAAGCTCTTCGATATCGCCGAGGCTTTCCATGCGCTCCTCGACCAGATCGCCAAACTCTTCCTCGTCCAGCAGCGGCGCGTCGGGATTCAATTCACTCATTATCTTTAGCCCTTAGCAAGGCTGAATGTTGCGCTGGGTTCAGCGGCGACCATTCAGCCTCCATCAATCGTAGCTTTAGCGATAGGTTTGCCAGGCCACTTTCAGATCCATGACCTCGGCAGCCATAATCGTACCACCGCTTTGCCCGGCGATGACCAGGGCTGGGGTGGCGGTGATGGCCCCGACCTGGGCAAACGGCAGCCCGGCCAGCTGCGCCGCGAAGGCGCTGGTGTGCTCGGGCGCGACCTCGACCAGGAAGCGGGTTGGCGACTCACTCCACAGGATCGTCGCGTCGTCGAGCGGCTCGGCGCTGGGCACCGCCCGCAGATCGAGGGTCATGCCCAGCTCGCCGGAGAAGGCCATCTCGGCCGCCGCCACGCCCAGGCCGCCCTCGCTGAGGTCGTGGCAGGCCCGCACCAGCCCGGCGGCGATCGCGGCGTGAAGCGCGCTTAGAATCCGCGGCGCCTGGGCCAGATCGACCTGGGGCACGCGGCCGTTGTCGCCGCCGCCAACCTCGGCCACCAGCGCGCCACCAAGCTCGGCGCTGGTGCTGCCGACGAGGAAGACGGCGTTGCCCGCCGCTTTGGCGTCCATCGAGATCGTCTGGAGCACATCGGGGACCAGCGCCAGCGCCGAGATTAGCAGGGTTGGCGGGATGGCCACGCGGTTGCCCTGGGCGTCGCGATACTCGTTGTTGAGCGAGTCTTTGCCGGAGATAAACGGCGTCTTGTAGGCCAGCGCCGCATCGTGGCAGCCAGCCGCCGCCCGCACCAGCCCGGCCAGGCGGTCGGGCAGCTTGGGGTCGCCCCAGCAGAAGTTGTCGAGAATCCAGGTCTGGGCCGGGTCGCCGCCGGCCGCGACGACATTGCGCAGGGCCTCATCGACGACGGCCAGCGCCATCCAGTACGGGTCGATCTTGCCATAGCGCGGGTTGATCCCGCAGCCAAGCACAATCCCGCGGGCTGAATCAAGCCGAGGCTGGAGCGCCCCAGCGTCGCCGGGGCCGTCCTCGCGCACGCCAACCAGCGGCTTGAGGATGGTCGATCCCTGGACCTCGTGGTCGTAGGTGCGGACCACATTTTCCTTCGAGGCGATGATCGGGTGGGCCAGCAGGGCCGCCAGGGTTGTGGCGTGGTCGTCGAGGGCGCTCAGGTCGGCGGCGGGGTGCCCTCCGGGCCGCGACGCTGCGGCCGCCCAGCTGGCCTGCAGCTCCAGGCGCTGCCCGCCGCTGTGGAGAAACTCCATCGCGATATCGACCAGCGGCTGGCCGGCGTAGCGCACGTTCAGGTAGCCATCGTCGGTAAAGACGCCGATAACGGTCGCCTCAACATCTTCGCTGGCGCACAGCTCCAGCAGCCGCTGGACATTATCCGGCGCCACCGCCACAACCATGCGCTCCTGGGCCTCGGAGATCCAGATCTCCCAGGGCTGCAGGCCGGGATATTTGAGCGGCACATCGCGCAGCTCGACCTGGGCCCCGGTCTCCTCGCCCATCTCGCCGACCGCCGAGGACAGGCCGCCAGCGCCACAGTCGGTGATCGCGGTGTACAGACCTAGCTCGCGGGCCTGGAGCAGCACATCGATCACGGTCTTCTCGGTGATCGGGTCGCCGATCTGCACGGCGGCGCCGACGGTCTCGGCGGTGTCGTGGGTCAGCTCGACCGACGAGAAGGTTGCGCCGTGAATGCCATCGCGGCCAGTCCGCCCGCCGATGACGACGATCGCATCGCCGGGCTGGACGCCGCGGGGGTGCGAGCCACGCGGCGCGATGCCGACGGTGCCGCAGA
Source organism: Herpetosiphonaceae bacterium (assembly GCA_034437415.1). Lineage (GTDB taxonomy): Bacteria > Chloroflexota > Chloroflexia > Chloroflexales > Herpetosiphonaceae > JACCRK01. The sequence continues at coordinate 5,849 of DAOTUS010000378.1, read as the reverse complement.
ACACCAGCGGGTTGGCGACGTAGCCCTCATCGTACAAAATTGCGCCGTTGATGTTGGGGATGCCGAGCTTGTTGCCGTAGTCGCGCACGCCCGCCACGACCCCGGCGCGGATGCGGCGCGGGTGCAGCACGCCGGGCGACAGGCGCTCGTCGGGCAGGTCGGCGGGGCCGAAGCAGAGCACATCGGTGACCGCGATCGGCTTGGCGGAGACGCCCAGGACATCGCGGACCACGCCGCCGACGCCGGTGTTGGCGCCGCCAAACGGCTCCAGCGCCGAGGGATGGTTGTGGGTCTCGACCTTGAACGAGATCTCGAAGTCGTCGTCGAAGGCGACGATTCCGGCGTTGTCGACAAACGCCGAGAGCAGCGAGGGGCCGCGCACGGCCTCGGTGGCCCGCATCAGGTAGTGCTTGAGGAGGCCGTCGATCACCGCGCCGTCGGCGGCCTCAAGCTCGGCCAGGGCGGGATGCAGCGCGGCGGAAAGCGCCGCTGCGTGCGATCCCTCGGCCTGCCGATAGCTGATCCGGGCGCGAAACGTTTTGTGGCGACAGTGCTCCGACCAGGTCTGGGCGATCGTCTCCAGCTCGCCGTCGGTGGGGTCGCGCTGCTCGGTGGTGAAATACTCGCGGATGGCCTGCATCTCGGGCAGGGTCAGCGCCAGAATACCGTCGCGGCTGATCCGCTGCAGCTCCGCGTCGGAGGCATCGCGGAGCGGCACGCTGGTGATGACCGGCGTGTGCGGGGCCGGGAGCTCCAGCAGATGCTGGTAGAAGCTGCGCCGATCCGCATCGGCGGGCACGCTGGCGATATAGGCGGTCTCGATCAGGTCGTTGAGCAGCACTTCGTAGGCGTGGGCCTGCAGCTCGGCCAAGTTGGTTAGGTGGGGGAGGCGGAGACGGCGGAGGGTTTTGGCCTGGGCGAGGTGTTTGATCCCGATGTGCTGGGCGCCGATGAGGATGGTCTCGGCCTCGTTGTCGGTGACGCCGGGGCGAAAGGCAATCTCGACGCAGGGGCCGGGCGCGGCGTCGGCGAACGAACTGCTCAGCTCCTGCCAGCGGGCGGTCTGGGCCACCGGGTCGTGGAGCAACTCGGCGGTGAGCCGTTCAACGTCGGCGGCACTGAGGTTGCCGTCCAGCAGGTACAAGCGTTCATGAGTGTTCGCCACAAGCGGGCGAACGGTAACCAAATATGACGACACGGATTGCTCCTGTTAGGTCTGAGTTAGGTTGGGGCGATTCTACCTGTGGGTTAACAAAAAGTCAAAAAGAGGCTGGTGTTGAGCAGGGTTTGTGGGTTTTGGCTTGAATAATCGGTGTTATTTCACTGATCGCTAAAATGCCGAGGAATCGTGGGCAGACTAGAGACATTTCGGCTCCGCATAGAGCTGTGGATTATGTACGAGCTACTGATCAGGAGCCACTAATCCCTAATCCCAATACCGTTTAAATAAGGGAACCGAGCCAGCTTTTGCCCTCACCCCGGCGCTTCGCGCCACCGCTGCCCAAAGGGCACCCGCCCCGTGCGCGGGAGAGGGGAAAATTGCTTATTTGAACGGTATTGTCCCTAATCCCTCGCCTCCAACGCCCGATGGACCAGTCGGTGCGGGATGGCCCGAAAGCGGCCCCAGTCCTGCCACAGCCCGGCGATCTCGGAGTGATACTCGCTGCCGAGGTTCTCCAGCTCCGTGGCGATTGTGGGCAGGTCGGCGGGGAGGACGCTGCGAAACTCGGCGACCTGCTCCGCCTCATCTACAGCGCCTAAGGTTCCACCAAGCTCATCGAGCAGAAAGGCGAAGGTGTAGAACTCGGCGACCGGGCTGGTGTTTAGGCGATAGCTGACGGCGGCCAGAAACCGGCGCACCACCACCTCCAGCCCGGTCTCCTCGGCGGTCTCGCGCAGCAGGGCCTGGAAAATTGGCTCGCCGTGGGAGATGCCGCCGGTCAGCAGGCGAAAGGTCTGCGGCGGGTAGTAGGTTTTGCGCGCCGTGATCAGCGTTCCATCCGGGCGGCGGACGACCATGCAGACCTCGCCAAAGCGGTCGGGCTTGCCGATCGGGGCGAACGAGCCGTTGGTTCTAAGCGTGCGCTCGCGGATGCGCGGCTCGAACTGCCCCGACTGGCTGACCAGGGCGACCTCCTCGACCAGCGGCGCGCCGTAGCGCGTCGCCAGCTCACGCAGCTCTTCGGGCACCCCGGCGGGCAGGCCCAGCTGATTCCAGTCCATCGTGTGAGGCTCCTTTCGTTTTAGTATCTGGCAGCTAGTAGCTAGCAGCTAGTGGGATTTGGTTTTGTGGCTTCCGAATGACTTGAATCACCAATGCTAGCTACTAGCTACTAGCCGCTAGCTACTCGTCTTCTTCGCCGCCCGCCGGGCCTCCAGCTCGCGCACGGTCTGCTCGTGGCCAGCCTTGGTGATCGGGAACAGATAGACCATCACGATTCCGGCGACCAGAATCACCGCCGGAATTGGGCCGATCATCCAGCGGATCGCGGTCAGGGTGCTTTCGGGCTGGATGACGCTGCCCGGTTCGGCGCCGAGGGCTGGCGCGATGTAGCCCGAAAGCTCCAGCGCCTGGCTGACGAAGAAGATCCCCAGCCCCACGCCGAGCTTTTGTAGAAAGACGAAAAAGCCATAGAAGGCGCCCTCGCGGCGCCGCCCGGTCTCCAGCTCATCCAGCTCGATCACGTCCGGCAGCAGCGACCAGGGGATTAGAAACGCCGTCGCCACCCCGATGCCCGCCAGCACGCCCAGCAGCATGACCGTCCACGTTGGCCAGTCGGGCTGGACCAGAAACAGCCCCAGCGAGACCAGGATCCAGAAGACCATGCCGCGATAGTAGACGCCCTTTTTGCCCCAGCGCTGGCTGAGCTTGCTCCAGATGAAAAGCCAGACCAGCGCGCTGCCCTGGACGCACAGGATCACCAGCGCGGTCAGGTCGGGCTGGCGCAGCCAGTAGGTGGTGTAGTAGACGATCAGCACCTGGACGGTCTGCACCACCAGCCAGGAGAGCAGATAGATCACTACGGCGTAGCGGAAGGCACGATTGCGGAAGGTGATTCTCAGACCCTCGAAAAAGCCCAGCTCGGCCTCGGGCGGCGCGTCGTGGCGCTCGTAGGTGCCCCAGAAGGCAAAGAAGAAAGGGATCGTGGCGGCGATCGCCCAGATCCCCGCCGAGACCATGTAGCCGGTGCGCAGGTCGGGCTTGAAGGCGTCGACGATCAGCGGATGGGCCACGGCGGCGATCAGGCCGGCGGTGATCGAGAAGGCGAAGCGGTAGGAGTTCAGGCTGGTCCGCTCGTCGTAGTCGCTGGTCATCTCGGGGGTGAGGGCGGTGTAGGGCACGTTGACCACCGAGAAGGCCGTATCCAGCAGCAGCAGAATCAGCAGATAGTACCAAACTTTGCCGCTGGTGCTCTCGGTCGGCACAATCCAGAGCAGGAAGAAGGTCAGGCCAAACGGCACCGCGCCAAACAAAAACCACGGGCGGCGGCGGCCCCAGCGGGTGCGCACGCGGTCGGAGAGAAAGCCGATGATCGGGTCGTTGATCGCGTCCCAGATCTTGACCACCAGCAGAATGAGGCCGGCCACGCCCGGCGACAGCCCGGCGATGTCGGTCAGGAAATAGAGCAGGTAGAAGCCCATAATCGCCGTGGCGATCGCCGGGCCGACATCGCCAGCCCCAAAGGCCAGCTTGTTGATCAGAGGGACTTTGTCGCGGTGGGCGGGCGGCGGCGGGGCTTGGTTGATGGATTGCTCGGCCATGTGCGGATACTCCTTGTAGACAGCTTGATTGCGGTGGCGCGAGTATAGCATAGGGCCAGTAGCTGGTAGCTGGCAGCTAGCAGCTAGTACGTCTAGCCTACGAGCTATTGGCTACCAGCGACTAGCTGCTAGTTCACTCGTTATGGTAAGATTTATGTAACCCACGAGCACAGGAGCACGCTATGAGTGACGATGACGGTTCGCAGGCGAAGATTGACTTTGGCTCCCAGAACGATCTGACGGGAGCCACCGTGAGTGTTGGCGATGTGGTTGGGCGCGATAAAATTACGACGAATAACTACAATCGTCTCCGTCTGATCGTGTATCCCGCGATTACCCTAATTGTGGTGCTGACGCTGACGCTGCTGACGGTTGGCCTGGCGTTTATGGGCGTCAATGCCTTCGGAGTGCGCCAGCAGTTTATCCAGCGTGGCATTATCGACGAGTTTCCCGCCGCGCAGCCGGGCGAAAGCCTGGTTGTGATCGCCAGCTTTTTTCGCACCGAGGGCGTTGACGACACCGATGCCCACAACGAGATTCGGCGGGCCATCGCGGAGCAGGCGCGTACGCTGGGGCTGACCAATCTACGGGTTGAGGTCGCTTCCACGCGCCTACAGGCCGAGGATCAGGCCGGGGCGGCGGCGCTGGGCCAGCAGTATGGTGCCACTATCGTGGTGTGGGGCGCCGATACCAAGGTGCGGGTCACGGTCAGCTTCCTCAATCTACGCCAGCCCGATTTTGTGGCGACGGAGGTTAAAATTGACGAGACCGCCCGCACCCAGTTGGCCAACCCCAGCGCCTACGCCAGCTTTGTGACCGCCGATCTGCCCGCCCAGATGACGTTTCTGGCCCTCTTTACGGTCGCCCAAACCTACTTCAGCGACAAAAATTATGCTGAGTCGCTCCGGGTATTGGATGCCGCTATCGCCGCACTTACCCCGGCCACCGCCGAATCGGAGGGTGTTGCCGAGGCGTATTTTCACAAAGGCTGGCTGCATGACGAGTTAGGTCATGCTTTGCAGCGTGCCATTGAAGACTATAACCAGGCCATCACGCTCGATCCTGGATTTGCCGAGGTATACCTCAATCGCGGTCTACTCTATTATGCGCAAGGCAATACCGCAGCGGCCCTGGCCGACTATAACCAGGCTATCACGCTCGATCCTACAGATGCCCTAGCATACACCGCTCGCGGTATCCTCTATTATAAGCAAGGCAATTCCCAGGCAGCGCTGGCGGACTTTGACCAGGCCATCACGCTCGATCCTACAGATGCCCTAGCATACTTAAATCGCGGTCTGTTCTATCATAAGCAAGGCAACACCGCAGCGGCCCTGGCTGACTACGATCAGGCTATCGCGCTCATTCCCAAATCGCCAATGGGGTATAGATTTCGCGGCAACCTCCACAACGATCTGGGCAATACCGCAGCGGCCCTGGCCGACTATAACCAGGCGATCCGCCTCGATCCGACCGATGCTGCGGCGTACTTTGATCGCGGCAACCTCCACGACGATCTGGGCGATCTGGCGGCGGCGCTGGCGGATTTTGACCAGGCGATAGCTCTGGATCCGACCGATCCGACAGCCTACTACAATCGCGGCAAACTCCACGTTGATCTGGGCGACCTGGCGGCGGCGCTGGCGGATTTTGACCAGTCGATCGAACACGACCCTGCCAGTGCGACAACGTACTACAATCGCGGTTTTGTCTATTATGAGCAGGGGAAGCTAGTGGCGGCGCTGGCGGACTATGACGAGTCGATCAGCCTCGATCCGACCGATCCTGAGGCGTACTTTAACCGTGGCACTATCCACATTGATCTGGGCGATCTGGCGGCGGCGCTGGTGGATTTTGACCAGGCGATAGCTCTGGATCCGACCGATCCGACAGCGTACTTCATTCGAGGCAGTATCCACATGGAGCAGGGTGAAACCGAAAAAGCGATTGCGGATTTCAAACAGGTGCTTGAACTCACCAATGATCCCGAGCTTTCGCAGAAGGCCCAAACCCAGCTCCAGGAATTAGGCGTGGAGAAGTAGCGGGCTGCGACAGCATGGCTTCGCCAGCGGGGCCGAACCCCGAAC
>DAOTUS010000377.1:0-2893 GCA_034437415.1 Herpetosiphonaceae bacterium | reverse complement strand
CAGGGATTCAGGCCAGATTAATCCGCCAGCGCATCTGACATGAGACGGTCCCCACACGTGCCAGGATCACGCTCACCGTCGTGACGATCGCGTCGCCGAAATCCGACTGCTCTGGTTGGGTTCACCCGTGCCAGCACCGCGTCGCATTGCAAAGGGGCAGTGCATGCCAACTGGCCTGAATCCCTGATAACACCGCGCTGCCCGATGGATCGGCGCGGGAAAACACCGCCACGGTCAGCACCAGCGGCATCGTCAAAGGCGACGGCGCGACCGCGAATATTACCTTTGGCGACCCGACCACTGAGGTAAACGGTACAGTCAATGTGACCGATACCGTTAAGGGTGCGCTTGGCACGGCCAGCGATGACACGACCTTCACCTATTCGCGCACCTTCGATTGCGCCGCTGATGAGGGCACTCACCCCAACACGGCGACGATTGTTGAGACCGACCAGTCCGCCAGCGCCAGCGTCACGGTCAACTGCTATGATCTGAACGTGACCAAGGATGCCGACACCGCCTTCCAGCGCGACTGGACCTGGACGATCGACAAGTCCGCCGATCAAAGCAGCCTGCTGCTTACCCCCGGCCAGTCGCACCCGATCAACTACACTATTGTGGTTGCCCCGACTTCCGTGGACAGCGACTACACGGTCAGCGGCGATATCTGGGTGGAGAACTCAGCTCCAATTGCCGCCAAGCTCACCGGTGTCGCCGATGTGGTCAGCGTTGGATTTGAGGCGACGGTCGATTGCAATGAGGCCTTCCCGTACACGCTGGCCGCAGGCGGCACGCTCCACTGTACCTACAGCGCCAGCCTGCCCAATGCTAGCAGCCGAACTAACACGGCCACCGCCACGCTGCAGAACTATGCCTACGCCTCAGACGGCAGCGGCACCGCCGATGGCACGAGCAGCTTCACCGGGTCGGCCAACGTCACCTTCAGCGCCACGCCAACGGAGGAGATCGACGAGTGCATCACGCTCAGCGACACCTTCAGCGGCGGGCCACAGGGTGTTATGATCTGCGCCGGCAATCCGCCGGAAAACTTTACCAAGACGTATCCCCGCTCGGTCAGCTACGCTGTCTGCGGCGAATACACCGTGGATAACACGGCTTCGTTTGTCGCCAACGATACTGGCGCACCCGGCAGCGATAGCGTCTCCATTCCAGTTTCTGTTCCCTGCGCTGGCGGCTGCACCCTGACCCAGGGCTACTGGAAGACCCACTCGCGCTACGGCCCCGCGCCCTACGACGATACCTGGGCGCTGATCGGCGAGGATACAGTCTTTTATCTCAGCGTCAAGACCTACTACCAGGTTCTGTGGACGCCGCCGCAGGGCAACGCTTACTACAATCTGGCCCACCAGTACATCGCCGCCAAGCTCAATATTCTTAATGGCGCCTCGACCACACCGGCAGTTGATTCGGCTCTGACAGGGGCTCAGGCTTTCTTCACCACGAAGAATCCAACCAACACCCTGACCAAGGCCCAGCGCACGCAGCTCCTGGCCTACGCAGCCACGCTCGACAGCTACAACAACGGACTGATCGGCCCCGGCCACTGCTCCGAGTAACGCCTCGGTGAAGACGGCCCAGCGGCAGCCCTGCCGCTGGGCCGTCTTCTGGTTTAACCTCACCCAGATGGGCAGGGCAATCGCATCTCAATCCCAAGGACCTGCGCCAAGTACTCTTCACTGAGGGCGCAGCGAAAGCGTTTGGTCGTGAGACTGCCGCGACTCGGCGCTTGGCGCAGCAGATTGAGCGTGATATGGCGCAACACGGCCATATTCTGCGGCGCATGGTCGGTGCGAATCCGGCTGGCATCTTCATTTACGGACGTTGGCCCGTTTGAACCACTGCAGGTCGCGGCGAATGGCGTGGTGCTCCAGGAGGTCGCCCGTGCGCGCTATCGCCTGACGGTCCCCGACCAGCCCGATCAGCCGCTCCTGCTCAATGTCGCGCTCATACGCGACTATCGGCGGCTGCCGCCAGCGGCGGAGGACGTCGACGATGCGCCCGACCGCGCTGACTGGTGGGAGGAGACGTGGACGCCGACACCGACGGGGCGGCTGGACGCGCCGCGCCTGATCCCGATCGTGACGACCGGGGCCATGGACCGGCCGCAGACGCTGGTGGACTGGTACCGCGGAGGCTGGCCGGCGCAAGAAAATCACTTCAAGCTGTGGTTGTTGCCGCTGGGGCTGGATGTCAACGCGGGCTTTCAGAAGACTGAGGTGGCCAATAGCGAGGCCACGAAACGGCAGACCCGCTGTGCCAAACGGGCGACGCGGCTGGCCCAGCAGGCCGCCAAGGCCCAGCGCACCCTGACGCAGCGGCGGAGTGCGGCCGCACTGTGTCGGCGCACGGCGCACAGCGCGGCGGACCTGGTGCCACTGGTCACCCAGAGGGTCCCCGGCCGCTGACCGAGCGCAGGCGCAGCAGCACGCGGACGCGCTCCAGGCCGCGCTGTGTGCCGCCGAGGCGCAGGTCGCGGACGCCACCGCAACGCTCCAGCAGCTGCGAACCCAGCAGGATGCGGTGGCCCAAAGCCAGGCGGATCTGGCCCACGCGCCGCCGATGTTTGAACTGGATAATCGCAAAGACCAGCTCATGACGATGGTCAAACTGTGTGCGGCGAATCTGGGGATGTGGACGCGGGACACGTTTTTTCCGGCGGCGTCACCCGCAAGCGGGCTGGGAGCGGCTGCGGCCTTTTTTTGATCTGCCGGGCACGATTGTGGTGGACGGGGAGCGCACGGTGGTGACGTTCAGCGGGTTCAATGATCGCCAGATCAATCGGGATCTGGCGGAGCTGTGTGCACGGGTGCGCGAGCGCCAACCCCGCCTGCCGGATGGGACGACCTTAATCTGCGAACTGGCCCAGCACCGG
>DAOTUS010000376.1:0-4399 GCA_034437415.1 Herpetosiphonaceae bacterium | reverse complement strand
GAACAACGGGGTGATTGGGCTTGTGTAGCAGCACGGTGATCGCAATCTGGCAGCAGTGCAACGGGTCTTCATGCGCCGCTTTGATCAGGCCATCAATCGCTTGGGGCTGGGGTGAGGTCCCGAACGACTTTGCACATGCCCTGCCCACGCGACAAGACAATTTGCAATTTTTTTCAACATCAAGTATACTCTTGGACGTAACGCGATGCGGGAATAGCTCAGTTGGTAGAGCATCTCCTTGCCAAGGAGAAGGTCGCGAGTTCGAGTCTCGTTTCCCGCTCCATTCAAAAACTGCTGGTAACACCAGCAGTTTTTTGTTGCCTGCGTTTTTCTCCGGGCCATCCCAATGCCCTCGAGGCTGATACGCAGGCCGGTATGATAGACTAGCGGCACATGCAAATGATTATCATAAGGATTATGTATGCTTAATTTGAACAGCGGTCAGCGCCAGTACTTACGCCGGCTGGCCCACGACCTCAGGCCAGTGGTGCAGATTGGCAAACAGGGATTGACGGCTGCGGTGATTGCCGCAGTAGATACGGCCCTGACCGCCCACGAGCTGATCAAAGTTAAATTTGGTGATTTCAAAGACGAAAAATCCGAGCTGGCCGACCAGCTGACTGAAGCCACCGACAGCACGCTGGTGGGGATGGTTGGGAATGTCGCCACCATCTTCCGCGAACATCCCGATCCGACCGAGCGACAGATTGTGCTGCCCTAAGTTTGTTTCGGCGCCCGAGCATCAGCCGTCGCAGAGCCCCGCTGTGGCGGCTGATGCTGTGTAGCATTCTGCAACGGGGCGAGCCACCTCCGCCCACGGCGATCTCAGCTTTGGCCTAAGTGAGATGCGGTATAATTGACCGGATTGCACTCTCGGCAGACCGCCTAGAGTAAGTGGTTCAGGCAGGACTAACGTAAGCCCTAAATATGCTTATAACCACATTAAAGAGCTGTAAGATAGAGAGCAGAGATTCTTGACTGGTGCGCGTTGGGGATCGACTGGTGCTATCTGACGGACACAAACCACCGCCCGCAATCCCCTGGCCCTTCACCCCGGCGCAGAGAACGCAGCATTCGCCAACTGCTGTTCATATGATTTCAGATTCGATATTTTTTTGGGCATACTCCGTTCGACACTCATAGGGGTACTTCATGAAACCGTCCATGAGTCTTAGGCAAAAACTATTTAGCATTATGGTTGGTGGCTCGCTGCTGCTCGCGCTGATCCTCAGCATCATCAATATCAGCACGCTGATTCGGGGCCGCAATCAGGCGCTATCGATCGCATCGGCAAGTTTAGAGGCTCAGGGACGAACCGATCTTGAGCTGATTATCAACCGCGATGCTGTGCTGAGCGCCGAACGAATTGCGGCCATTCGCAATATTGGCTATCTTGACACGCAGGCGATTCAGGCTGCGCTTGATGCCGATCTGGTTGAACCTGGCTATGTCGAAAGCTACGAATTCAGCCCCTTGCTGAACGGCGACCTGACCTCGACCCAGCAGGGCACCAGCATTGTCTTTCCCGCCGCCGCCGACCGCACCGCAGTCCTCAGCGATCTCCAGGCGAGCGCCGTCCTGGAGCCGATTCTGCCGACCCAGCACCGCACCGAGCGCGATATCGTCAGACTGACCTATGTTGGCCCAAGCAGCGTCGTCAGAATGTACCCACCGCTTGATCTCTCGACCACAAATCTTGAGCGGGAGCGCGGGTTTCTGGACCTCTACCAGAACAACGAGCGCGAGCCAGTCTGGCTGCCCGCCTATAAAAGCCCGCACCGCTCGGGGCTGATCTGGACCCTGGTGACCCCTATCTACTATCAGCAGATCTTCCGGGGCGTGATCGCGATTGACATTGTGCTGACACAGGTCACCTTTGATATCGCCGAAAATCTGCCAACCACCAGCAGCTCGATCTTCTTGCTCGATAACAAGCAGAACCTGATCATTGCGCCGCCAGAGGCGCTGCCGCTCCTGACTGGCCGCCCGCAGGATCAGCAGCCGATTTCGCTCCTGGAGGCGGTCTATCCGCTCACCCAGACCGGCAATTCGGCGCTTGACGCGACGCTGACCCGCATGGCGAACGGCGAACGGCAGGTCGAGCGCCTGACGATTGGCGATCAGCTGTACTTTTTGGCCTATGCGCCGATTGAGGATACCGACTGGCGCGTGGGCCTGCTGACGCCAATTGAGGAGCTGACGGCTGCGGCGGCCCGCAACTCACAGGTGATTGTTAGCACCAGCCAGCAGGCCCTGCTGATTAGTTCGCTGATCACGCTCGGCTTTGTGGTGCTGCTGGCCTATGCCAGCCATCGGATCAGCCGGCGGATTGCTCAGCCGCTAATCAATCTGGCCCAAGCAGCCCAGGCGATCGGCCAGGGCCGCTACGATCAGCAGGTGACGGTGACGTCGCGTGATGAGGTTGGCGAGGTGAGCGCCGCGTTCAACACCATGGTCCAGTCGCTGCGCCAGGCCTATGCCGAGCTGGCGGCGCAGAATCAGTCGCTGGAAGACACGGTACACTCGCGAACCAGCGAGCTGGAGACGGTGGTGGCCGAGCTGGAGCACTCGCTGCAGCAGCAGGCGGCCATGAACGAGCTGGTCCGCGGCCTTTCAACCCCGGTGATTCCGGTGCTGCGCGGCGTGCTGCTGATGCCGCTGATCGGCGCCCTGGACGCCAGCCGGGCCCAGCAGACCTTGCAGACGCTGTTGCAGCGCGTCCAGGCTGAGGCGGCGCGGATGGTGATTATCGATGTTACCGGACTGCCAGTGATGGATACTGCGGTCGCCCAGACGTTGCTCCAGGCGGCCCAGGCCACCCGACTGCTCGGGGCTAAAACCATTCTGGTCGGCATGCGCCCAGAGGTGGCCCAGACAATGGTGACATTAGGTGTCCATCTGGATGAGCTGCATCCGGTCGCTGACCTGCAAACCGCCGTTATTCAAGCGATTAATAGCATCCAACGCTTCAGCACCACGCTGAAACAGTAGCAGCTTGCTCTACCGCCGCAGTGCTGCGGCTGCCCAACGCTGGCAATCGACACTCACGCCCGCTCGATCTGCGGCTAAGGAGGTTCATCCATGCGTCGAACAACTGCGTTCCTTTTGGTGCTTATCGGCAGCCAGATCCTAGCGGCCTGCGGGCCCGCGACCTCGGCTGCTCCCACCGCCCAGCCCACCGTCAGCGCCCAAAAAATTACGGTCTACACCGCCCACGAAGCCGAGACGCTCGCGATCTACAGCGCGGTGTTTGAAAAAGCCCACCCGGAGATCGAGCTTGAGATTGTAACTGGCTCAACCGGGGTGATCACCGATCGCTTCCTCGCCGAGGGCGCCGATCCGCAGGCCGATGTGATTTGGGGCGTAGCGGCGAGCAGCCTGATTCTGGCCGAGAAAGCCGGCCTGCTGGAGCCGTATGCGCCGGCCGGGCTGGATCGGGTTGAGCCAACCTTTCGCGATAACAGCAATCCACCGCTGTGGGTTGGCATTGATGTGTGGGAGTCGGCGTTTTGCGTCAACGAGGCCCTGCTGAAGAGCAAAAACCTGCCAATCCCAACCTCGTGGGCCGACCTGATCAAACCGATCTACAAAGACTCAATCATCATGCCCAATCCGGCCAAGTCGGGCACCGGCCTGCTCAGTGTCTCCGCGCTGATCCAGCTGCAGGGCGAGCAGGAGGCCTGGAAATACCTGGATGCGCTGCACGAGAATATTGTGCAATATGTGTCCTCGGGCTCCAAGCCATGTAAGCTGGCGGCAGCCGGCGAGATTCCGATCGGGATTTCATTTGGCTATCGGGCGATTCTCGAGAAGCAAAAAAGCCAAACTATCACCCCGATCTGGCCCTCCGAGGGGTCGGGCTGGGATATTGAGGCCAACGCGCTGGTTAAAAAGCCCAGCATCAACCCAGCCGCCAAAACATTTCTCGACTGGGCGATCAGCGATCAGATCGTGAAGGAATATGCCAAGAACTTTCCGATCACAACCGTCAAAAGCGGCCTGCCACTGCCAGCCGAATACCCCTCCGATCCGCTGAAGCTGCTGATCAAGAATGATCTTGATTTTACGGCGACCAACCGCGAGCGGATTTTGCTGGAGTGGAATGCGCGCTATCAGGATAAGGTCGTCGAGTGACGCCCCCAGCAAGCCAGGGCATGGGTAACGTCGCGATTCGGGCCAGTTTTACCCCACTGCTGCCCCTCGCCGGGGTGCCCTCTGGGCGCCGGGGTGAGGGCGGACTTTGCCCATGCCCTGGCATCTTTTTCAGGGCATGTGCAAAGTCGCGATTCGGGCCAGTTGTACCCCACTGCCACCCCTCGCCCGCGCACGGGGCGGGTGCCCTCTGGGCGTGGTGGCCGCCGCTGCGGCCGGGGTGAGGGCGGACTTTGCACATGCCCTG
>DAOTUS010000375.1:0-2080 GCA_034437415.1 Herpetosiphonaceae bacterium | reverse complement strand
GGGCTTGGAGATGTGTATAAGAGACAGGCACCGCCCTCTCCAAGGAGGAGCGCCGCGAGTTCCCCGAGGCCGAGGTGGTGTTTCAGGTCTGGCAGGGCATCAGGGCGGTCAACGACGAGGTTGAGGCGTAGCTTCGACATATTCTTATATTTAGGTGATACCATGCAACAATTGCTCAAAACCCGTGGGTTCCTGGCCCTGCTCGCGTTGGCACTGATCGGCAGCCTGGCTGGGCTGGCGCTGTGGGCTGGGCGCGACAGCGCCGCTGTCGCGCCCAACCAGCCGCCGTTCACCCACTGGCTGCATCTGGCCGACGCGACCGAGCGCGACGTCACGGTCTCGCTCGACCTGGAGCGCGACAGCGGCGGCAACCCGATTCTGGCGGCCACCTACACGCCCAGCCAGCCTGGATTTCACCTCTACAGCATCGACCTGCCGCTGGAGGGCGCCGACGGGCTGGGCCGCCCGACCCAGCTGGAGCTGGCCGCCCAGACGCTGCTGAGTTCCCGCGGCCCGCTGACCGCCAGCGCGGTGGCCTTCGCCGACACCACTATCACCACCAGCCGCCCGCTGCTAATCTACCCCGAGGGCCCGGTGACGCTGCGGCTGCCGATCACGCTGCCCGCCAGCGCCGGGCCGATCAGCGAGCAGGTCACGGTCAGCTACATGACCTGCAACACCACCCAGGGATTGTGCATGCCGCCGGTGATCGGCAAGGAGCTGGCGATTGTCATACCAGCGGATCTGCTGGGCGCGGTTGAGTAGATGTGAGGGACACCAATGCGACGAATTGGCCTGATCGGCCTGCTGTTTTTGCTGGCCAGCTGTAGTTTTTTCAGATCGCTGCCCAAAAAGCTGACGTTTGTTCCAGCCGACCCAACGGCGTCGATCGAAGCATTTACCGCCGCGAACATCGGTAAGCCAATGAGCATTGTGGTCGAAGTAGCGGCTAAAAATAGAAAGCGGGCCACCGAAGGTTTTGCTTCGGTGGCCCGCTGTGGTTTTAGGGACAATACCGTTTAGATACGCCGGGGCAACGGTATTTTTGACCTCACCCCGTCCGCAAGCGGACACCCCTCTCCACGGCGATGGAGAGGGGAAATACCCATGAATTTCCGTATTTGAACGGTATTGGGTTTAGGGGCGCCTACTCGGCGGCGCTGGTAGGATCCAATAGCCGCGGGCGAAACTTGTAGCCGTAGACCAGCAGGCCATCGGGGTCGGGCGTGCCGATTCGGCGCACCACCAGCTCGACCGGCAGGCCGATCGCCACCTCGTCGGGCGCGCAGTCGGTCAGCTGGGCGGTGACCAGCGGGCCAGCGAGGGTCTGCACCAGCGCGATGATTGTCCACGGCGCGTCATCAAAGCCCGCCGCGCCACCGCGCTGGACGGTGAACGAAAAGACCTCGCCCTGGCGGGGAAGATTCTCGGGCTGCCAGTCGGCGGCGGACTCGCCAGGCTGCAGCGGCTGGGCGGGAAAGCGCAGGGTGCCATCGCGGTGACGCTGGCCCTCCAGGCGATAGCGCGAGCCATTGTTGCGCCAGTATTTGGCAATATTCATCATCGATTCCTTTTCTATACGCGGCTAAGAATATGGGTAACGGCCGTGGATCCGCTGCCGCCGAGACACTGCGCCAGCGCCACCTGGGCCTCGCTGCGGCGCAAATGCTCGACCAACTCGACGATCTGGTAGACGCCGGTGGCGCCGCCGACATCGCCACGGGCCTTCATCCCGCCGCCAATTGCCAGCGGCAGCCGCCCGGCGCGGCCAATCTCAGCGGCCAGCCGGGTGCCAGCGCCGCGCTCGGCGTAGCCCAGCGCCTCTAGGGCCAGCACCGCCGTAATTCCGTGGGGATCGCTCAGCTCCAGCACATCGACCGCGTCGCGGCTAAGTCCCGCCTGGCCCAACGCGCCGACCTTCTCACCTTGGAGGCGGCGGCTCGCAGCGGGTCGCTGGCGCTGGCCCAGGCGGGACTTAGCCGCGACGCGGTCGATGTGCTGGAGCTGAGCGATCCCCACGGAATTACGGCGGTGCTGGCCCTAGAGGCGCTGGGCTACGCCGAGCGCGGCGCTGGCACCC
>DAOTUS010000374.1:0-2164 GCA_034437415.1 Herpetosiphonaceae bacterium | reverse complement strand
GGGTGCGCTCCAGCAGCACCACGTTCATGGTCAACGTGTCCGCCGATAGCAGCGCCGCCCCCACGATCACGGCGCTGGACGGGGTGATCGTTGCCGAGGACGAGCTGGTTGCCCCGCTGAGCTTCAGCATCAGCGACGCGGACACCCCGCTCGGTGACCTGCTGGTGACGGTCGGCAGCGATAATCCGTCCCTGGCGCCGGAGACCGCCCTGACGGTGAGCGGCACCGCCGCCGAGCGCAGCCTGGAGCTTACGCTCCCGGCCAACGCCAACGGTGTCGCGCAGATCACGGTTCGGGTTAGCGATGGCACCTGGAGCAGCAGCAGCAGTTTCCTGCTGACCGTCGCTGCGGTCAACGATCCGCCGACCATCACCGCGCTGGCCAACCAGACCATCGATCAGGACAATGCCAGCGGCGCGCTGATCTTTGTGATTGACGATGTCGAGACGCCCGCGACGAGCCTGTTGCTCAACGGCAGTTCCACCAACCAGACCCTGGTCGACAGCAGCGGGATGGTCTTCGCCGGCAGCAATCGCGACCGTAGCGTTAGCATCACCCCCGGCGCCTATCAGACAGGAGCCTCCGCGCTGACGGTCACCGTCTCCGATGGCCAGGAGACCGCTAGCACCAGCTTTTCCGTCACGGTTGTTCCCGCCGGTCGCGCCACCCGCACCTACGGCTCACTCCGTCTCAGCGCCGACCGCTTCGTCTCAACCCAGGGCAGCGGCCAGGTGGTCGCCTCCGGCAACGTCTCTGTGGGTGACCATCTGGCGCTCAGCGGCGCGAATGATTCGCTGACCGTCAACACCGTCAATGGCCAGATCGCTGGCGCGGGGACGCTGACCCTGCGCTCTGGCGCACTCAATCTGTTCCAGGGTGCCTTCAGCGGCTCAACGGTCACCGGCCTGCTGACCCCCGATAGCGCGGCGACGTTCCTGGTCAGCGATGTCGCCGGGTTCTCGGTCGATGCGGGCCTATCGCTGGCGCGGATTGACTACCTCAGCGGGAGCGCCAACGGCACTGCGACGCTCGCCATCGCCCCCGAGGGGATCGCCACGAGCGCTGCGGCCAGCTTTACGGTCGCGCCTGGCCCGACATTCGGCGGCACCCTCGATGCCTTCAGCCTGGAGCTGGCGGGCGCCACCCTCGACGTCCCCGCTGGCGTCCAGATCGCCAATAGCCAGCTTGTTATCCCCAACCTGACCCTGACCCTGCCGGAGGATCTGGGCGGCGGCACGGTGGCGGTCGCCGATATCGAGATAACGCCAACCTCGTTCCGGTTTGGCTCGGGCGCCATCACCCTGCCGACAATCCTGATCGGCGACGGCGAGACGATCAATCTGAGCAATAACAGCGCAACGCTGCGTATGATCGACAACACCTATGAGCTGAGCGTCACCAGCGTGCTCAACCTGGCCCTCCCCGACAATGACCGCGCCACCGCCATCGGGCTCACGCTCCGCAACACTGGCGCGGGCATGGAGATTGTGGGCACGCTGGATGCGCTGGCGCTCGATATTGCCGGTGGCGCGCTGACGCTGACCGATGTGCGGATCAGCAACGACGGCCTGACCGTGGCAACCGGTGCCTATGCGCTGCCCGCCGAACTGGGCGGCACCATCACCGTCAATCAGATCGCCGTGGGCGTCAACGGCCTACAGATCGCCGATGCGACCTTTGCACTGCCGGACGTAACGATTGGTGACGGCGAGGAGCTGACGATTGGCGACGCGGTGGCCGAGCTGGTGATCGCCGAGGGGCGCTATACGCTGGCCGCAACCGGCACGCTCGCGCTTATCCTCCCGGACAATGCACTCACCGCCACCCTCGGCTTCCAGATTGACGGCCAGGGCCAGCTCGCGGCCACGGCCACCGACATCACCCTGGAGATCGCCGGCGCCTCGCTCGAGCTGGCCGCGCTGACCATGGACAACACCGGGATTACCGCCGACGATGCCATGCTGACCTTCCCCGAGGAGCTGGGCGGGGCGACTGCCACGGTTGATGTGGTCCACATTACCGACGCGGGGATTGACTTTGGCACGGCCAGCCTCAGCCTTGAGCTGCCAGCGATTGCGATTGGCGAAACCCTGGTGCTGACCCGCAACCAGGCGACGCTCGAGCTGAGCAACGGTGACGCTGGCACGACGTATCAGTTTATTGT
>DAOTUS010000373.1:0-3184 GCA_034437415.1 Herpetosiphonaceae bacterium | reverse complement strand
GGGCCAGCGAAGGGCTGGCGCAAAAACGGCCGGTCGATCGCCACCAGCAGCGGGGCGGTGCGCGGATCGCCCATCACATTCTGGGCCAGCGCCACCCACGATCGCGGCCCCGTGCCAAGCAGCTCGTCCAGCTCGGCGCGGGTGTGGGTCTGGGCCAGCAAGCGCAGCAGGGCATAGTTGGCCTGATCAAGCCCGGCTGGCCCGCGATACTCGCTGCCATCGGCCAGCTGAAAGGTGGCCCGCACTGGCTCCAGCAGCCCCGCCCGCAGCTCCAGCGCCGCCCAGGCGATCTGGGGGCCAAGGCCGGGCAGTGACTCGGGACCGCGCAGCGCCAGCGCCAGAGTTGCGGTGGCGGGATCGGCGGTCGAAAGCAGCTGGCTCTGGGTCTCCAGCAGCACCAGCAGCACCTGTGGGTTGAGGTTCCAGCGCAGTGACTGGCCTGCGATCACGCCCGCCAGCGACTGCTCCAGACCGCCGCCGACATTGACGGTCTGGGCGGCCAGCGCTGGGGCGGCGTGGGCCAGCACGGCCGCGATGGTGTTGCTGTCGGCGTTGGCGGCGTCCTGCAGGCGCAGCGGGTTGATCAGCAGCGGCAGCGGCTCGGCGGCCTCACGATCGGCCCGCGCCGCCGGAGCGCCGCCAAGCGCTGGCAGCGGATCGGGCTGGCTGAGCTGGGGCCGCAGCGGCGGCCACCACTGGCTGGCCGCGCTGGCCGGCGCCGGGGCGGGCGTCGCCAGCATGCGGGGCAGCAGGAAAGGGATCGGCACGAGCAGGAGCAGATCAAGCACCAGCAGCAGCAGCAGCGGGCGGGGCAGCCGCGCATCCCAGCGCAGCGCTCGCCGCAGCGGCCCCGTGGCGGCCGGCTTAAACCCAGGTTGCTTGAACGAAAAGTGATGCGCCATAGCGGTTTCTCCAAATGCACTGCCCCCAGCATACCGTTGCGCCGCGCCACATTCCAGCGCGATGGATGACGGTTCTATGACGAAGGCTAGTGCAGATCCGCTACGGTGTCTGTCTATCCGCCCAAAGCCTCGACTGTCTGCCCACGCTGCTGGGCGACAAAGCTCAGCAGCACGGCGTTGAAGTCGGCGGGATTATCCATATTGGCGCAGTGTCCGGCGTTAGGCACGACGTGGTAGGCGCTTGGCTCCTTGGCGTGCCAGTCCGCTGTGACCGTGCGCAACAGCGGCAGATCATGCTCGCCCACCACGATCTGGAGCGGGTGGCGCTGCGGGCGGAACTCGGGCTGAAAGATCGTCTTCATGCCGGGCATGAGTCGGAACGAGCGCCGGGTAAACAGCTCGGCGCTGCGGTAGAACGCCGCGCGGGCCGTCGGGGTGATCGCGCTGGTGCGGGCGAGATAGCGGCGAAAGCGCGGCATCGAGAACAGCACCATAAACAGCCACTTGACCATCTCGCCGCCCTGGGCCCGCTGAATCGCCTTGTTGACCCCAAAGATCGGGTAGCCGCCGACAACGGTGAGCGCTGAGACCGCCGCCGGATAGCGCGCCGCGACATCCTGGGCGATCAGCGAGCCGAGCGAGACGCCGACCAGATGCGCGGATTCGTGGCCCTCGCTGGCGATGATCGCGGCCACCAGGGCGCTGGTATCGGCGATGCTGCCGCCGGAGCCGTCGACCTGCGACTGCCCGTGGCCCAGCATGTCAACCGCAACCACACGGTAGTGCGCGGCGAACTCGGCGAGCTGCTGCTCGAAACAGCGGTGGTCGCCAAAGGCCGGGTGCAGAAACACCAGCAGCGGGTTGGCCGGGTTGCCCTGGGCGACGTAGTGCAGGCGGTACTGCGCGGTGGCCAGTGTGTGATGCTCCAGTGTGGATTGTTCGGTCATTGGGCTTGCTCCTTCAGCGTACTCAGCAGACGCTTGTACCAGGCGAGGCTGAACGCATAGTAGGCTTTGCCGTACTGCAGGGTCAGCTTTTGAAAGGTGGCCAGATCCTGCTGCGCCGCTGGAACCTCCAGGCTCTCCGCCTGGAGCTCAAGCAGATCCAGGGTGGCATACAGTCCCGCGAGCGTGGCGACATGGGCTTCGAGAACGGCGATTCGCTGGGCGGGGTCGAGAAAGCCCATAAAAAACATGCGGGTCAGGGCCGGCTCTTTGACCTTTTCGCTGGGAATGTGCGAGTTCAGCCACTCCTGAAACGCCGCCGTCCCCGCCGGGGTGATCGTATAGATTTTCTTGTTGCGGCCGTTGTCGACCTGCTCCTGCACAGCAATCCAGCCTTTTTCCAGCAGCTTGCCGATCGCGGTGCTGATGCTGCCGAAGCTGGCGCTGTAGAAAAGCGCCAGCGTAGCCTCGAACACGTGCTTGATCTCGTACATGGTTCGGGCGCGCAGCAGCAGCAGGCCCAGAATCACAAATTCCATAATGCCTCTAAAAGATATATATCTAATAGTAATATATAAATCACACGTTGTCAACCGTCGTGGCCCATCTGGCAGGGCAATCGCATCTGAATTGTTACAATCGTAGGTCTCTTCCGGCATGATGGATCCGTCTTCGTGTTTGTGTTGGAGGATTCCATGCCCCTGCTCCGTGATTGCGCCATTGGATCGTATTTTGCCACCGTCGATAATCCCCGCAAGGAGCGCACCCGCGACCATGCGTTGCTTGACATCATCGTGATTGCGCTGGCGGCGATCATCTGTGGGGCCGCTAGCTGGGTCGCCGTCGCCGAATTTGGCCGCCTCAAACAGGCGTGGCTCCACCCATTTCTCGATCTGCCCAACGGGCTTCCGTCCCACGACACCTTTGGCCGGGGGTTTGCCCGGATTGAGCCGGCCCAATTTCAGGCCTAACGCCAAGTTCCGTGTTACCGAACGTCACAGCATTAACAGGGATTCAGGCCAGTGGGACGGCTAATGCCGCTCTGAAATGCAACTTCGGTGCTGGGCCAGTTCGCAGATTAAGGTCGTCCCATCCGGCAGGCGGGGTTGACGCTCGCGCACCGTCGCACAGATTGCCGCCAGATCGCGATTCAGCGCGCGGTCGTTGAACCCGCTGAACGTCACCACCGTGTGCTCCCCATCCACCACGATTGTGCCCGGCACCGGGGTCTCATCTCAGAGCGGCAGTAGCCGTTCCACTGGCCTGAATCCCTGGTTATGCACCAGCCACTGGCCATCGCCGACGAAGAAGGTGTGGGCGGGGGCGAGGGGGCGATTA
>DAOTUS010000372.1:0-6229 GCA_034437415.1 Herpetosiphonaceae bacterium | reverse complement strand
ACGAAGGTGGCCGACATCTGCCAGCTGTACGCGGACGCGCCGGCCTTGGCGGAACAGGGGATCGCGGTGATCAGCTGCGCTGAATTGACCGGCATCCAAGCGCTGGAGCGCCTCCATCCAGGCTTGCCCCTGGCGCCCGGCATGGTCGAACGGCGCGAGTTCGAATACCAACGCCATGGAACCGTGACCGGGATCATGAGCCGCAACGTCGCCTCTGGTTCAGTATCCTGACCCGGAAACTGCTCAAGCGCGGATCCTTTGGATCGAAAGAAGACCTGACCGCACACATTCTGGCGTTTATTGACCACTACAACCAGACATGGGCGAAAGCGTTCAAATGGACGTACCAGGGCAAAGTCCTCACCGTCTAACCCTGGATTGATTGAAGCCCGGATGTACTAGTCACCGGCAGCCTGGCCGTGATTGCCCTGCTCTGGCTGCACACGGGCGGCATCACGGGAGCCGGCTATGCGACGCTGGCCAGCGCCCTGGCCGGTCAGCTGCCGATCAAGGTTTTGCTCGTACTCTGCCTGTTCAAAAGTATGGCGACAATCTTCTCATACAGCAGTGGTGGTGCCGGGGGTCTGTTTGCACCCTCCCTGTTTATCCGGCGGTATGCTCGGGGGGCAATCGGCTTCGTCGATGTTAACCTGCTGCATCACGCAACCAGTGAAATTGGAGCCTTCGCCCTGGTCGGCATGGGCGCCGTTTTCGCCGGAATTATCCGCGCACCGATCACTTCGATCTTAATCATTATGGAGATGACCGGGAGCTACGAGCTCATTCTGCCCCTGATGATCGTCAACATGACCGCCTACACCCTGGCCCGCGCCATACGTCCGCTGGCGATCTATGCCGCGCTTCTGGCGCAAGATGGCATCCATCTGCCTCGCCGAGGTCCCGTCAGGCAGATCTACCAGCCTGCATTATCATATCCTGACCGTAGCCCCTGACAGCACCGTGGTCAGCCAACAAATTAAGGATCTCGACTTACCGCAGGGCGTGCTGATCGTCACGATCGATCGGAGCGGGCAGTCTATCGTCCCTCAGGGAACCACCATAATCTTCGCCGATGATAGCATCACCCTGCTTGCCAATCAGCAGCAGCTGGCCGAGGCCCGCGATCGGTTCAGAGCGGCCTATCTCGTTCTGGCTGCATCAACCGACTGAACGATGGAGGCGCACCAGGGTGTTGCTGGTCGTCCATTCGATTGAGCGAAATCAGCGCGGCTAAAGTCGATTGACAAAACCATACCGTATGGTATGATATAAACCATACGCTTTAGTATGGTTCAAGGTGCCCCTATGCGCAAGACGAAACATGACTGGCTGCAGGCCGGGATGGAGATTCTGGCCACCTCTGGCGCGCCAGCCCTGACAATTGATAGCCTGACGAGCGCCCTGGGCGTCACCAAAGGCTCGTTCTACCATCATTTTAAGGGCTTTGCCGAGTACAAAACCGCCCTGCTGGAATTTTACGAGGCATCCTCAACCCTCCAGGTGATTGAGCTGACCGAGCAGCAGGCCAGCGCGGCGGCCAAACTCCACTTTCTCTTCGACCTGATCCTGCAGGGAACGCCGGATCCCGAGATCGCCCTGCGGGCCTGGGCGCAGCAGGACCCCGAAGCGCGCGCGGTCCAATCCCGCATCGACGCGCAGCGGATCGAGTATGTGCGCTCGCTGTGCCTGGAGCTGACGACCACCCCTGCGCACGCCCTGCTTATGGCCCGGATGGCCTACGCCATTCTGGTCGGCAGCGCGCAGATTCAGCCGCCCTTCACCAACGAATCCCTGCGCCAGCTGTTCGACGAATTTCTGGCGCTCTACGCCATCAAGCCCTAAATAAGGAGGTTCCGATGAGCTTTATTCGCGACTATCCGCCGCTCCAGCCGCTGCTCAGCGCTATCGACCACATTGATGTTAAGGTCGTCGATGTGGCCACCGCGCCTGGGGATCTGTGTCTGCGGGAATTTATTGCGGGCATGATCGCCTACAACCCAGGCTGGATCAGGCTGCTGTACCACATTCGGGCCGGATTTGTACGTCTGCTGGGCATGCGCCAGGAGGGTATCCCGCAGGCGCCGGTCTATCGGGCCGCCGATATTCCAATGACGCCTGGGGCCAGCCTGAGCTTCTTCACCGTTGACCAGGCCGACCCAGGCCGCCACTGGATCGCCAGCGCCAGCGAGTCGCACCTGACCGCCTATCTTGGCGTGGTGCTGGAGTCGCGCGGCCAGACCAGCCGCCTGCACGTCGTCACGCTGGTGAAGTACACCAGCTGGGCTGGCCCGGTGTACTTCAATGTCATTCGCCCGTTCCATCACCTGGTGGTCCGCCAGATGCTGCGGGCCGGGGCGCAACATCTGGCGCAGGCGCCTAGCACTGCCAGCGCTACGACCTAAGGTAGTACGCCCGAGCAGCAGACGCAGGCCGCCCCACAATCACCGGGGCGGCCTGTAAGTTTAAGTGCGAAACCTGCGGGCTGAAAATGAGAAATATTTAACCTCCACATTTGGGCGCAATATGATATAGTAGTCCTCGCATATAATCGATCCTTAAATCGAACCCTCAACTCTAGCACTAGCAGTTTCAAACCGTGATCATCAACTCTAGCACTAGCAATTTCAAACCGTGATCATCTTTGCGCCTCAAGGTCAGCCGATGCTTTTCACAAGTGGGTCAACAATGCTGTTACAGCGCGATCTCGTCAGCCAGATGCAGTGGCTTCAGGAGCTATTGCTCTGGCAAGTCCAGGCCACACGGGCCAGCTTCGGGGCGCTCGCCGACGATCCCTATCGCGGCCTGTACATTCCCGACGCCGAGGCCGACCTGCTGACGATGGAGTGGCCGGAGCTGCCGCCGGATCTCGTCGCCCAGCGCCAGCACCTGCACACCGCCCGACCTCACCGTGATATTTCTTCGGCCCAATCCACCGCCCCATTTATCCAGCTCCAGCAGCTGTTTGATCTCTCCGAGTTCGAGTGCGATGTGCTGCTCCTGACCCTGGCCCCCGAGATCGATCTGCGCTTTGAGCGGCTGTATGGCTATATTCAGGATGATGTGGGCAAACGCCGGCCCTCGATCGACCTGGCCCTGCGGCTGCTCTGTCCCGATCCAGCCGAGCGAATGCGCCAGCGCCAGGCGTTCACCGCCACCAGCCCGCTGCTGCGCCACCAGCTCGTGACGATTGTGGAGGATCCCCAGCGGCCCTCGGCGCTGCTGGGCCGCTTCATCAGGCTCGATGAGCGGATCGTCGCCGAGCTGCTCGATCAGCCAATCCTCGACCCCTGGATTAAGCCCTTCGTCAGCCAGTTTCAGCCCGCCAGCCAGGGCGGCGAGCGGATTCACCACGAGCTGCAGACGCGGCTCCAGCACTTCATCCACGACCAGGCCGCCGGAAGCGTGGTCGGAATCCAGGGTCGGCCCGGCAGCGGGCGGCGGGCGCTGGTGCAAACCGTGGCGGCCGACCACAACCGCACCTTGTTGATCGTTGACGTGCCCTTGCTGCTGGAGAGCAAGCTCGACCCCGACGAGACGATTGGGCGAATTCTGCGCGAGGCGACCCTGCGCCAGGCGGCGCTGCTGTGGGATAGCAGCGAGCGGCTGCTCCACGACGCCAGCCTGAGCGGCTGGCGCAACGTGCTGCTCCAACGGCTCGATACCCACAACGGAATCAGTTTTTTGCTCTTTGAACATGCCTGGGAGGCCCGCGGCTCGTTCAGCCAGCGCCGCTACGTGCGCCTTGAGATGCCAACACTGACCTATGCCGAGCGCGAGCAGCTCTGGCGCGGCCACCTCGCCAACGCTGGCTTTGATGAGCGCACCTGCCAGTCGCTGGCCAGCACCTTTCGCCTCGGCGCCAGCCAGATCCAGGCAGCCGTCACGATGGCGCGCTCGCTGGCCCACTGGAACAACGGCGCCGACCATCAGGCGCTGACGCTGGCCGAGCTGTTTGCCGCCTGTCGCGCCCAGTCCAGCGGCCGCCTGGCCACCCTGGCGCGGGCGATCACGCCAACCTACAGCTGGGACGACATCGTGCTGCCCGCCGACAACCTCACCCAGATGCGCGAGATTTGCATCCAGGTGCGCCATCGGCGGATTGTGCTGGAGAGCTGGGGCTTTGATGCCCACTTTGCGATGGGCAAGGGCGTGAATGTGCTGTTCGCCGGGCCGTCTGGCACCGGCAAAACTATGGCCGCCGAGATCATCGCCCGCGACCTGGGCCTGGAGCTGTACAAGATCGATCTCTCGGCCATGGTCAGCAAATATATTGGCGAGACCGAGAAAAACCTCGATGCGCTGTTCACCGCCGCCCGCGAGGCCAACGCCATCCTGCTGTTCGACGAGGCCGACTCGCTGTTCGGCAAGCGCTCGGAGGTCAAAGACGCCCAGGATCGCTATGCCAACATCGAAGTTGGCTATTTACTTCAGAAAATGGAAGAGTATGATGGGGTCATTATTCTTTCCACCAACCTGCGCAACAATATGGACGATGCCTTTGTGCGCCGTCTCCACGTCGCTATCGAGTTCCCGCTGCCCGAGGAGGCCGACCGCGAGCGCATCTGGCGCCAGGTGTTTCCACCCCAGACGCCGCTGGCCGATGATGTTGACGTTGGCCGGCTGGCCCGGCAGTTCAAGCTCACCGGCGGCAATATTCGCAATATCGCCCTGCTGGCCGCCTTCCTGGCCGCCGAGGCTGGCGGCGATGTCGGAATGGCCCACATTATCTGGGCGATCAAGCGCGAGTATCAGAAAATTGGTAAGCTGGTCACCGCCGCCGATTTTGGATCGTATCTGGCCTTAGCGCGGCGTTGAAACACCCGCAAGGAGCACGGCATGAGTTCGTATCAGCACGATCAGAAGAAGACTATCCTTCAGCCAGGCCGCAGCCCAGTCACGCCCGCCCACGAGGAGACCCAGCACCCGCTGCTCCAGCTGGGCCAGCAGGTTGGCAACGCCCAGGTCGCCCGCATGCTGGCCCAGCGCTCCGCCGACCCGAACGTTCAGCGGGCGGCCGAGGAAGAGGAGGTGCTCCAGGCCTCGCGTGACCCAAATGTCCAGCGCGAAGCCGAGGAGGAGGAGGTGCTCCAGGCCTCCCGCGACCCGAACGTTCAGCGGGCGGCCGAGGAGGAGGAGGTGCTCCAGGCCTCCCGCGATCCCAACGTCCAGCGCGAAGCCGAGGAGGAAGAGGTGCTCCAGGCCTCCCGCGATCCCAACGTCCAGCGCAGGAGTGACGGCGAAGACAGCCCCGAGGTTGGGCTGGAGGGCGGCCCGGTCAGCAGCGAGACCGCCGCCCGCATTCAGACCAAGCGCGGCGGTGGATCGCCGCTTGGCGACGGCGTGCGCACCTCGATGGAGTCGCAGTTCAACACCGATTTCAGCGATGTGCGCGTCCACACCGACGGCGAGTCGGCCAAGCTCAGCCAGCGGCTGGGCGCCACGGCGTTCACCACCGGCAGCGATATCTTCTTCGGCGCCAACGGCAACGCTGGCGATCAGCAGCTGCTTGGCCACGAGCTCACCCACGTTGTGCAACAGCGCTCGATGTCGGCCAGCGGCCCAATGACGGTCGGGCCGGACGGCGACCAGTACGAGCAGGAAGCCAGCCAGACGGCGACGCAGATTAAGAGCGGCCCAACCCAGAGCTAAATCTCGCTTCGCACCAAAGCCCTGAGGCCAACCACAATGATCAACGACCTCGACAACACGCTGCGCCAGCTGCTGATCAGCGCCGGACAGCTCGACCCGGCCGACATTGATATTAGCTTTGATCTGCCCAACCGCGAGTGGGCGGCGCGGATCTCCAAGCCGACGATCAACTGCTATCTGTTTGATGTGCGCGAGAACCTCGATGCCCGCGAGCAAGGCTGGAACGCGACGCGGGCGGCCAGCGGCGAGACCAACCGGCGTCAGCCAGCGCTGCGGTTTGCGCTGACCTACCTGATTACGGTCTGGACCCGCGAGGTCGAGGATGAGCATCAGCTGCTCTGGCACACCCTGCAAACCCTGACCCGCTTTCCGGTGCTGCCGCTTGAGTATCTGAAGGGCAGCCTGCAGGCCGCGATGGAGCAGGGCTTCACGATCGCGTCGGCGATCGCCAAGCCCGGCGGGGTGCTGAACAGCCCTGGCGAGTTCTGGTCGGCACTGGAGAACCATCTCAAGCCCTCGCTGAGCTACGTGGTGACGCTGCCGCTCGACCGCGAGGCCGTGCCCGCCGGGCCGCCAACGC
>DAOTUS010000371.1:0-17349 GCA_034437415.1 Herpetosiphonaceae bacterium | reverse complement strand
TATGGGCAAAAGAGCGCCTTCAAAACAGTGATCGTGTGGGGCAATCCCGCCCGATTTCCCCCGTAGAACCTCCTTGATGGGGATCCCGTCCCCAGGTCCACCAAAAGTGCGGAAGAGCCTTATAAAGGAGCCAGCCATGACGACCGGTAGCGCCGCTGGAGCCAGGCGTGCAGAATCGGCGCCAGCGTAGAGTCTGGTAGAATATCGGTATCCATCCACACCATCTCTCGATCAGGCAGTCGACTGGACGTGTCGAATGCTCCGTATATCCCGCACCAAGCTGGCAACGCTTTCTGAATGAGAGTGGGAGGATACAGCCGCTAAGGAGTGTATCCGTGCAATCACCGACAAAACGATGGGTTGGCGTGAGCGGCTTGACCCTGCTGTATCCCGTGGTGGCGTATATTGTCACCTATATTCCCAACCCCATGGTTCCTGGCGCAATCGTGGCGCTGAATATGATTTTCCCAGTGCTGGCGGGCCACTTCTACGGCCCCATCAGCGGGGCGGTGGCCGGATGTCTGGGCACGGCGCTGGCGACGCTGCTGAGCGGCAGCCAGTTCGAG
Organism: Herpetosiphonaceae bacterium; assembly: GCA_034437415.1. Taxonomy (GTDB): domain Bacteria; phylum Chloroflexota; class Chloroflexia; order Chloroflexales; family Herpetosiphonaceae; genus JACCRK01. The sequence continues at coordinate 16,783 of DAOTUS010000371.1, read as the reverse complement.
GCCTATAGCATATTTCCCCACACGCTGATGGGCTTTACGGCAGGCTGGATCGGCCAGTTTCGCTCGGAGTTCGCCTCCGCCGCCACGATTCTGATTGGCCATCTGCTCAATATCCTCTTCTATGTGCGCATGGGCCTGATGTTTGTGCCCGCCGCCCAGCTTGGCGTGACCCTGCTTGGGCTGATCAGCGAGGTGATGATCGATATCGTCGCCATCGTCCTGCTGATCTTTCTGTTCAAACGCTGGCTCTATCGCGAGGAGCGCTGGTAATGCAGGCAACCAAGCCTGGTCTACCCAGGCGCATCATCGAGCTGACCCGCGTGGTTTTTGTCACTGCCTGGCTCGCCGGAGTGGGGACGATCATTCTGGCCAATCGCCACTCCGCCGCGACGTGGGTGGAGCTTCTCGCGGCCTCGTTCGTTATCCCGATTCTGCTGGCGGCGTTTGCCTATGGGCGCTCCGGCGGCCTGTTGGTGGCCCTGATCGCCAGCCTGATCGCCGGGTCGCTGGCGTTTGGGCAACCTGAGGGGCTGCAGTCGCCGATCACGCAGCGCTTGCTGACCCAGATTGTGTTCTTCAATCTGGCCGCGCTGGTCACCAGCTGGCTCTCGGAGCGCGAGCAAGAGTCCAGCCGCTCCTTCCGCAGTCTTTTCCAGGGCGTTCAGGTCGGGCTGTATCGCACCACGCCGGACGGCCGTTTTCTTGATGCCAACCCGGCCTTGATCGCCATGTTGAACTACCCTAGCCGCGCGGCGCTGCTCAAGGTCGATCTCTACGATCTCTACATCGACCCGGCGCTGCGGCGGGCCGCCGAGGAGCTGATGGCGCAGCACGGCGAGATCAGCGATTTCGACCACGCCCTGCGCCGCTTCGACGGCAGCGAGATCTGGGTGCGCAGCAGCGCCCGGCTGATCCGCACCACCGAGGGGCAGGTCTGGTGCTACGAGGGCACGCTGGTCGATATCACCCAGCGCCGCCAGGCCGAGGCCGCCCTGCGCGAGGCCGACCGCAAGCTGCGCCTGATTGCCGAAAACTCCAATGATTTGATTCTGGCCTATGATTTGAATGAGCGCCTTATTTATGTCAATCCAGCGATTGAGCAACTCATCGGCTACACCGTCGAAGAGCTTCACGCCAAACAGTTCATCAACTGGATCCACCCCGACGATGAGGCGCGTATGCTGGGATTCTGGAAGCAGGTGCTGGGCGGCCAGGGCTACACCGGCGAGGTGTTTCGGCGGATCACCCGCTCAGGCGAGATCAAATGGACCATGGGCTCGTGGGGGCCGCTCTACGACGAAAACGGCCAGCAGATTGGCGTGCAGGGCAGCGAGCGGGATATCACCGATCGCAAAAAGGCCGAGGAGGCGCTCCAGGAGCTGAACCAGGAGCTGGAGCATCGGGTGATCGAGCGCACGTTGGAGCTGGAGGGCGCCTATCACTCCCTGGAGCGCGAGCTGCTGGAGCGCGAGCGCGCCGAGGAGAGCCTGCGCCGGATCGCCGAAACCACCCAGATCACCAGCGACATTCTGCGCCAGCTCAACGCCGCCCCCAATGTGATCGAAGCGTTTCCGGCGATCGCCAACGGCCTCAAGGCGATCACCGGCTGCGCCTGGGTGAGCCTGACCCTGCTTGATGCGGAGAACGAGACCATGCTGCTGGCCGCGCACAACCAGCTGCGCTCGGCCGTGAACCTCAAAAGCCCGCTGCCTCTCGACGACTTCGCCGGGATCCAGGACATTCTGGCGGGCAACCTTCACATGGCCGCCGACCTGGCGACGGAGCTGGAGTTCCCGGTCGAGGCGGCGCTCGATCAGCTTGGATATCGCTCGCAGATCAACCTGCCGCTGCGCCATCGCGATACGATCATTGGCGCGGTGAACTTCGCCTGGTCGCAGCCGGCCGGCTACAATCTGGCCCATCTCCCGCTGCTCGGCCAGATCAACGAGGCGGTTGGGCTGGCGATTGCCCGCAGCCGCGCCTTCGATGAGACCGAGCGCCGCGCCCGCGAGGCCGAAACCCTGCGCGAGGCCGGGGCCATCGTCGCCGCCACCCTGAGTACCGAGGAGGCGATGGTGCGCATTCTGCAGCAGCTCGCCCGCGTGGTCACCCACGATGGCGCATCGGTGCAGCTGCTTCGCGACGGCTACCTGGAGATTGTCGCCAAGCACAGCCCAGGCAACGCGCCGGTCAAGCTTGGCGAGCGCTTCGCCGTGCCGGGCGACAACCTCAACACCCTCGTGATCAACCAGCGCCAGCCGCTCCGCAGCGGCCAGGTCAATTTCCAGGCCCAATACAGCCATATTCAATCCTGGATTGGGGCGCCGCTAATTGTTGGCGACCGCGTGATGGGCATGCTCACGGTCGATAGCGACCAGGAGGATTTCTTTAGCGCCGATGACACCCGCATGGTCAGCGCCTTCGCCGATCAGGTGGTGATTGCGCTGGAAAACGCCCGGCTCTTTGCCGCCGCCCAGGATCGCACGGTGGCGCTGGAGGTGAGCAATCGGGAGCTGGAGTCGTTTAGCTACTCGGTCTCGCACGATCTACGCACACCCTTGCGCCACATCACCAGCTTCGCCGACCTGCTGCACGAGCACATCGAGGCCGAGCTCGATGCGACCGGCCGCCGCTATCTGGGAATCATTATCGATGCCGCCTGCCGCATGGACCGGCTGATCGAGGATCTGCTGGCCTTTTCGCGACTGGGCCGCACCGATATCCGCCATGTGCCGGTCGACCTGCTCAAGCTGATCCGCGAGGCCCAGCACGAGCTGGCGCCGTCGATCGCCGAGCGGGCGATCGAATGGCAGATCGAGCCGCTGCCGGAGGTGCAGGGCGACCCCGACCTGCTGCGGCTCGTCCTGGTCAATCTGCTCTCGAATGCTCTGAAATATTCCCGCTCCCGCCAGCCCGCCCGAATCACCATCGGCCAGCAGGAAAGCGCCGCCGACGAAGTGATCTGCTTTGTGCGCGATAATGGGGTTGGGTTTGACATGGCCTATGTTGATAAACTATTTGGCGTGTTTCAGCGCCTGCACAACGACAAACAGTTTGAGGGCACCGGCATTGGTCTGGCCAACATTCAGCGGATCATCCAGCGCCACGGCGGGCGGGTCTGGGCTGAAGGCGTGATCGATGGCGGCGCAACCTTTTACTTTTCACTCCCACGGCGGTAAAGGGAACACCATTATGAACACACCCCTGCGCATTTTACACCTTGAGGACGAGATCATCGACTTCGAGATCAGCCAGATCACCCTGGCCCGATCCGGGCTGCACTGCGAGATTGAGCGGGCCGAGACCCGCAGCGCCTTCGAGGCGGCCCTGGCCCAGCGCCCGATCGATATTATTCTGGCCGACTATGCCCTGCCGACCTTCGACGGCATGGCGGCGCTGACGATCGCCCGTGAACACTACCCGACGATTCCCTTTATCTTTCTCTCCGGCACCCTTGGCGAGGAGGTGGCGATCACGGCCTTGCAGCAGGGCGCGACCGACTATGTGCTCAAGCAGCGGATGGATCGGCTGGCGCCGGCCGTGCGCCGGGCGCTGCGCGAGGTCGAGCAGCGGGTCGAGCGCGAGCGGGCCGAGGTGGCCCTGCGCGCCTCCGAGCGGCGCTTCTCGCAGGCCTTCCAGGCGAGCCCCAGCGCAATGAGCATCAGCCGCTTTCGCGACGCCTGCTATATCGATATCAACGAGCGCTGGCTGCGGCTGCGCGGCTATACCCGCGAGGAAGTCATCGGAAACAGCGTCGACAGCCTCATGATCTGGACCAACCCCACCGATCGGGGTGCCTTTCTGGACCAGCTGCGCGAGGAGCGCTCGGTGCGCGATCTCGAATCGTCGTTTCGCAATAAATCCGGCGGCCTGACCACCGAGCTGGTCTCGGCCGAGCTGATTGAGCTCGATGGTGAGGAGTGTGTTCTGCTGTCCACCCAGGATGTCACCGAGAAAAAACTGCTTGAGGATCAGCTCCGTCAGGCCCAGAAGATGGAGGCGATCGGGCGGCTGGCCGGCGGGATCGCCCACGACTTCAACAATCTGCTCACCACAATCCTGGGCTACAGCACCTTTCTGATCGAAGAGTTCGCCCCCGATCACCCCTGCTACCACGATATTGATGAGATCCGCAAGGCCGGTGGGCGGGCCGCCGCGCTGACCCAGCAGCTGCTGGCCTTCAGCCGCAAACAGGTGATCTCGCCGCAAATTATTGACCTCAACAGTATCGTCAGCGCGATGAATAAACTGCTGGCGCGGCTGATCGGCGAAGATATCGATCTGCGGATCAATCTGGCCGCCAGCCTCGGGCGCGTCCAGGCTGATGCGGGCCAGATCGAGCAGGTGATTATGAACCTGGCCGTCAATGCCCGCGATGCCATGCCCCAGGGCGGCGTGCTGACGATCGAGACCAGCAATATCGCGGTGGACAGCAGCTATACCCGGCTGCATCTGGGGATTCGGCCGGGGCCATACGTTCTGCTGGCGGTCAGCGATACGGGCCACGGGATGGAGGCGGCCGATCTGAACCATATCTTCGAGCCATTCTTCACCACCAAAGCCCAGGGCAAAGGCACCGGGCTGGGGCTGGCGACGGTGTATGGGATCGTCCAGCAGAGCGGCGGGGCGATCTGGGTCTACAGCGAGGTTGGCCACGGCACCAGCTTCAAAATCTACCTGCCGCGCACCGATGCCCCGCTGGACGATCCTGGGCCAACCGAGCTGACCGCGAGCCACGCCAGCGGCGCGGAGACCATTCTGCTGGTCGAGGATGAGACAATGGTGCGCAAGCTGGTCGGCGAAACATTGCGGCGGGCCGGCTACACCGTCTTTGAGGCCAACAATGGCGAAGCTGCGCTGGCGATCTACGCCCAGCAGCCAGCGATCGACCTGCTGATCAGCGATGTGGTGATGCCGCAGATGAACGGCCCCGAGCTGGCGGAGCGGCTGCTGGCCCAGCAGCCCGAGCTGAAAGTGCTGTTTATGTCGGGCTACAGCGACACTATCATCACCGATCACGGCAGCCCAACGGCCAGTGCGCCGCTGCTGCAAAAACCATTTACCCCCAATGACATCGTCCACAAGGTCGGCGAGATTCTGGCAGCCAAGACCTAGCGGCTTTTGTCAACCCCTAGCGTACATGTTAGAATACGCTCTTGCAGCGATTGCGGCTCCGGCCCGATCGCCCCACCTCACGCTACTGATCGCGACTGAAGACGCAAACGTGCAGCGAGGGATCGCCCTTTCTGACCCGTTTGCGTCTTTGAAATGTATGGCCCGGCAGCCTGGCAATCGCCCGCTGCCGCTCGACTAACCAAAGATTCGGCGGCAGCTGCCGTTAGGGCGCACCGCCGAGGAGATACTGTATGGCTCGAACCATCAATGCGCCCCGCGCCGAAACCAAAAATCAGTGGGCCATGGGACGCTACCATTGGATCCTGCTACTGCTGGTGCTCAGCTCAACCTTTCTGATCTCCGCGCCAACCCTGTTTGGCCAGCCGCGCCAGTACGACACCACCGCGGTCATCCAGATCGATCCGCAGCGCTATCAGGTGGCGCTCAACGATGTGGCGACGCGCAACCTCCTGTACGGCGCCGCCGGCGGGGCCGTCAAGCTGACCCTGCCTGGCTACGGCAGCCGCTGGTTTGGGGCCGAGGTGGCCCCGCCGACGGCCGACGGGCAGGTGACGATTAAGGCCCACGCCACAACCGGGGTGGAGTCCCAGGCCGCCGCCAACGCAATGGCCGAGCGGGTGCTTCAGCAGGTGCGCGGGGCCGCCGGACGCGATCTGCTGCGCCAGCTGATGGACGCCGAGCTCTATCTGCTGCTGCGCAACCAGCCGGCCGCCGACGAGATCGGCATTCGGGTTCGCGAGCTGATCGGGGCCCAGGCCTTTGATTTCTCGCCGCACGCCAGCGCAGCCCGGCCCACCCTGACGACCGAGGACTACAGCGACATGATTCGGGCGCTCCAGATCCGCTCCGATGAAATGTCGGCGGCGCTGCGCCCGGCCGACCTGCCTGCCGAACGGCGGCGCGACCTGCTGGCGGCCCGGCGGGCCGTCGACACCTTCCTGACCGACGTGCTGTATCCCAGGGTCGAATACTCGAACAGCGCCCGCTCGGCGGCCTATATCACCACTCCCGCCGCGCTGCCGCTGGAGCCACGCCCGGATATGCTGCTGCTGAAGCTGGCCCTGGTGCTGCTGGTTGGCCTGATCGGCGGCGTCGCGCTGGTGCTGACCGACCGGGCGATTGGGATTGTGCCGAAGGTCCAGGAGCTGTGGCGCTTTCGCGAGCTCATCCGCAACCTGGTGAGCCGCGACCTCAAATCGCGCTATAAAAGCTCGGCGCTGGGCTATGTCTGGTCGCTGCTCAACCCGCTGCTGATGATTGTGCTGTTCTACTTCGTGTTTGCAATTCTGCTCAAGTCGCAGGTCACCTACTTCCACATCTTTTTGATGGTCGCGCTGCTGCCCTGGAACTTCTTCATCGGCAGCGTCTCCGAGGGGATGACCAGCATTCTGGGCAACGGCAGCCTGATCAAGAAGGTCTATTTCCCGCGCGAGATTCTGCCGATCGCCACGCTGATCTCGAACCTGATCAACTTTCTGCTGTCGCTGCCGGTGCTGTTTCTGGTGATCATTGTGACCGGCGCCGATATTCGGGCGACCGTGCTGCTGCTGCCAGTGCTGATTATTATCGAGTCGGTCTTCATCTTGGGCCTGGTGCTGCTGCTCTCATCGCTCTCGGTGTTCTACCGCGACACGACCCACATTATGGGGATTATTCTGCAGCTGTGGTTTTTCGTCACGCCGATTTTCTATCCGCTGGAAGATATCGGCAACGCATTCTTCGCCAAGCTGGTGCGCTGGGCCAACCCCATGGCCTCGCTGGTCGATTTCTACCGCGATATTCTGTACGGCGGGCTGGTCCGCGAGCCGAATCTGCCGACGCCCGGCCTGCCGAGCCTCGACGGGGTCGCCCGAACCGCCCTAACCTCGCTGATTGTGCTGGTGATCGGCGCGTATGTGTTTCACCGCTTCAGCAGCCGCTTTGGCGAAGAGCTGTAGCGGCGCTATCTGTAATCTACGAAAGGAGTGGCGCGGCCCCGGACGCCTGCCTGGGGCCGCGCCACACGCCACAACCCTATGATTATTCAATTTGAAAACGTCTCCAAACACTTTGTGGTCAAGCGCGACCGGCGCAACTCGTTTCAGGAGCGCCTGATCGGCCTGTTCAAGCCGCACGTCATGCCGAACGAGGAGTTCTGGGCCCTGCGCGATGTCAGCTTTGCGATCACCAAGGGTGAGACGATCGGCCTGATCGGCCACAACGGCTCGGGCAAATCGACCACGCTCAAGCTGATCACCCAGATTTTGGAGCCAACCCACGGCCGGGTGATTGTCGATGGGCGGATCTCGGCCCTGCTTGAGCTTGGCTCGGGCTTTCACCCCGAGCTGACCGGCCGCGAGAATATTTTTCTCAACGGCTCGCTGCTGGGGATTGGGCGCACCGAAATGGGCACCAAGATCCGCGACATCATTAGCTTTTCCGAGCTGGAAGAGTTTATCGACATGCCGGTCAAGCACTACTCATCGGGCATGTACATGCGGCTCGGGTTTGCGGTGGCGATCAGCGTCGACCCGGATATTTTGATCACCGATGAGGTGCTGGCGGTGGGCGACGAGGCCTTTCAGCGCAAATGTATGGACCGGATCTATGCCTTGAAGAAGCGCGGCAAGACGATTCTGTTTGTCTCCCACGGCCTGGGCCAGGTGCGCGATCTGTGCGATCGGGCGCTGTGGTTCGACCACGGCAAGCTGCTGATCGATAGCGAGCCAACCGTGGCGATCGATGCCTACCTGAGCCAGACCAACCAGCGCGACGCCGCCCGGCTACAGGCCGAGGCCGCCGAAGAGGCCCAGCAGCCGATCGAAGAGACCACCGCCAGCGAGGGGCCGCCGCTCGAGCCGGAGGAAAACCTCAACCGCTGGGGCGACTACGCCGCCGAGATCGTCAAGGTTGAGCTGCTGAGCGCCGCTGGCGAGCCGATCCGCAGCGCCACCACCGGCGATAGCCTGACCGTGCGCATGCACTACCAGGCCCACAGCCTGATTGAAGATCCAGTGTTTGGGCTGGCCATCCACAACCGCAACGGGCTGCATATCAACGGCCCGAACACCCGCTGGGGCGGCCTGGAGATCCCCAGCATCCGGGGTGCTGGCTTCATCGACTACACGATTCCCAACCTGCCGCTGCTCGAGGGCGACTACGAGATCACCGTGGCGATCTACGACCACACAACGACGCGGGCCCACGATCATCACGACCGAATGTATATGCTCAAAGTCTACACGCCCAGTATCGCCGAGCGCTTTGGGACGGTGTACATTCCCTCGGAGTGGTCGTGGCAGCCGCGCAGCCGCAGCTAGGATCCGGCTTAACCCAATAGCTCAACCTGGAGCGAGACCCGCAGCGAACGAGCGGCCTGCACCAGGGACGGCTGAGCGCCATGAGCGAGATCGCCGCGCTCAAGCTGATCGGCCAGCTCGATCTAGCCCACCCGGCCAGCTATCTCGCCAGCGCGCCCGACCAGCGCTGAGCGGCGACTGCGCTGATACGCGGCCACATGGCGCCGTAGCTGCGCGACGATCGTGATACAGCCGGCCTGCTCGGCGGGCGCCAGCGCCGCATAGATCGGGTTGAGCTGATCGGCGAGCGCCTGCTCGATCTGGCCCCAGTGTGCCCAGCCTGTCGCGGTCAAGCGGATAAAGCGCCCCTCAAGCACAACCCATTCAGCCGCCACAGCCAGCTGCAGCACCGCCGCGGTCGCCGGCCCAAGATACTGGCTGGCTCGCCCACACACGACCTCGGCCAGCTGTGGCTCGGGGCCGTCAGCCAGCAGCTGCACCAGCGCGATCGTCTGGGGCGGCTGGCCGACGCTCGCCCAGGCCAGCGCCGTAGCATCGCGACGATAGTTGCCCAGGGCCGTGCAGGCGACCAGGATCCGCTCGGCCGGGCTGCGGTCTGGCTCCGGGGCCGGGCGCGGGCCGTAGGCATACAGGCAGTGGCTGCGCAGATCGGCGGCAGGGATGACCGCACACAGCCGCTCGGTCAGCGCGGCCAGCTGGCGCAGCTGAGCCTGGGGAAGCCCCAGCCAGGCCGCCAAGGCCGTCTGGCGCGCCGCCGTTAGATCGGCGGCACTGGCGAAATAGGCCGGGGTCGGCCAGTAGCGGCCGCGCTCCAGCACGAACAGGTGCGGCAGACGCACAAGCAGGCTGGCGATCACGCCGCTGGCATACATATGCAGATGATCGACATAGCCGCCCAGGGTCAGGCCGGGACGCCGGGCGATGGTCTGGGCTAAGGCTAGCTGGCGGCGGCTGGCAAATCCCTGCTGCCCGGCCAGCGCCGCCCAGCCAGGGCTGGCGGTCACCAGTCTGGGCACACCGCTGAGCGTCTGGGCAAGGGATGAGGATTGGCCGAATGTGGCCTGCATTGGCGGCTCCTTTGTTCGAGATTCTCCGTATGGGCTTGCTGATGCAGTCCGGCGGAACGTTTACCGATCTCTTTTGGGCCAAAAAGCGCCTAAAAAACCGCCCCTGGTGAAATCACATCACCAGGGGCGGTTTTGGCGCTCTATTGACAGGCCACATTGATGGTCGGCTGCGGAAGCTCCGCCGATTACCCTGGCGGGCCATCTAGCGCCTGAGCAGCGGCAGATAGATCGCGAAGCCGTCGCGGCTGCTGGCGGTCTGGAAGCCGCTGGTGAGGGTAAAGTCCCCGCCGCTGGCCGTGCCCGCATCGGGCTGGCCGATGCTGCCATTCAGGGTGAAGTCCCCGCCGCTGGCGACCCCGCCGCCGCTATCGACCGTCCACCAGTCCAGGGTAAAGCCGCCGGACTGGGCCTGCGCCGCCGTGAACAGCAGGGCACTGGCGAGCACCGCCGCCAGCGCGATCCGGCGCCAACGAAGCGTGATCTTTTTCATCGATTCACCTCGCGCTAATTTATGACAATCGCCGACGTATAGCCAAATTCGTTGTTGTTCCAGTTGGCAAAGTTGGCTGAACGTCCACATAGTCCAACTGGGTCAGACGAAAGTATAGCAGAGTGGCGGTGTGGGAATCAATAAAAAATCCGTTGGCTGAGCCTGTCAAAGCCTAATGAGGGTAGCTTCGCCTGGCTCGACCAACGGATAGAAAAAGTTCTAGCTATTGCTCCAGGCGCCCTCAACCAGCCGCCAGATCTGGAGCGGGTTGGCGTCCTGCAGCTCGGCGGGCAGCCGCTGCGGGCGCACGTTATCGTAGCACTGCAGGGCGGCAAAGCGGGTGATCGCCGCCGGAAAGCCCACGGCGGTCCAGCCGGGGTGGCCGGTCGCCGGATAGGGGCCGCCGTGGTTCATCGCCGCCGTCACGGCCACGCCGGTCGGCATTTTATCGTTGAGCAGCCGGCCAACTTTGGGCCGCAGCGCCGCCGCCACCTGGGCATAGGCCGCGTCATCCTCCGTCGCCGAGTGGCTGTAGATCGAGCCGGTCAGATTGCCCTCCAGGGTGGCGATAATCGCCAGCAGCTCATCCAGGCTCGCCGTGGTGACGACCAGGCTGCTGGCGCCGAACGCTTCGGTCTGCAGCGCGGCCGGGCTGGCCAGAAACTGTGCCCCGGAGACCTGCAGCAGGGTGTTGGCAAAGCGAAAGCCGTCATCGAGCACCGCGCCGCCAGTCACCACGGTCGCGCCGTGCTCGCGCAGGGTGTGAAGCGACGCCTGCAAGCCCTCCAGCACGCCCTGATTCAGCAGAACGTGGGCCGGGCTAACGCCGAAGCGGAAGCTGGCGTGGGCGATAAACTCCTTGGACCGGGCGGAGGGCGCCAGCAGCACGAGGCCGGGATTGGTGCAAAACTGGCCGCCGCCCAGCGTGCACGAGGCGGCAAAATCCGTGGCCAGATCACCGGGCCGCTCATCCAGCGCCCCCGCCAGCAGCACCACCGGGTTGACGCTCGACAGCTCCAGATAGATCGGCTTGCCCGCCGCGTCCGCCGCCGCCTTGAGCGCCAGCCCGCCGCGCCGCGATCCGGTGAAGGCCACCGCGCCAACCGCCGGATGGGCGACCAGCTCCAGCCCCAGCTCCGGCGGCAGATGGTAGAGCATCTGCACCGTGGCGGCGGGCAGGCCAGCCTCCCGCACCGCCTGATGGGCCAGCTCGGCCAGCCGCTGCGAGGTGGCCGGCTGGCTCGGGTGGGCCTTGGCGATCACCGGGTTGCGGGCGGCAATCGCCGCGGCAAAGTCGCCGCCCGCCACCGCATTGTAGGCAAAGGGGAAGTTGTTGGGGCCAAACACCACCACCGGGGCGCTGAGCGGGGCCAGCATGGAGCGAATATTGAGGCCGCGATCGATGGTTGGCCGCGTCCACGCGGAGTCGCGCACCGCCTGGGCCGCCTGGCGCAGCTGGTCGATCGTGCGCGGCAGCTCGGTGCTGTTCAGCCGCGGCTCAAGCGCCAGCCCGGTCTCGGCGTGGGCCAGCGCGGCCAGCTCGGCGCGGTGGGTGTCGATCAGGCTGGCATAGCCTTCGAGAAAGTCGGCGATCTTGGCCGGTGGCGTGGCCGCCAGCTCCGGGGCCGCCGCCGCCCCGGCCGCAATCGCCGCCAGCAGATCGGCCCGGCCCGAAATCGGAAACTGGGCCTCCAGCGGCTGGCGGGTGCGCGGGTTGACCGCCGTGAACCGACCGCCAGCCTCGGCCGTGCGCCACGCGCCAGCGACCAGAATTGGGTGTAGTTGGGACATTCGTCTGCCTTTCTTGTAGATTAGGGTCGGTTCGCCAGGGCGTGCTGGATGATCGCGAGTGCGCTTTCGCGCTCGGCCCCGGCCAGCTCCAGCCTGGGCGCCCGCACGCTGGCGCTGCCCATGCCGACCAGCTCCTGGGTCAGCTTGATCAGCTGGACAAATTTCGGCACGCCATCAAGGCGCAGTAGCGGCAGGAACCAGGCGTACAGCGCCTCCAGCCGCGCCCGGTCGCCGTGGCCGTCGCGCACCGCCAGGGCCAGATTAAACACCTCGACCGACTCGGCCGGAAACGCATTCACCAGCCCGGCGATCCAGCCGGTCGCGCCGGCCATAATCCCCTCGACAATCGCATCATCAACCCCGACCAGAATCTGCAGGCGGTCGCCAAGCAGCGCCTTGATCGCGGTGATCCGCCGGACGTCGGCGCTCGATTCTTTGACCGCGACCAGGTTGGCGTGCGCGTGGCACAGCTCGACGATCTGCTCGGGCAGGAAGTCGGTCCTGTAGGCCAGCGGGTTGTTGTAGAGCATCACCGGCAGGGCCGTGGCGGCGATCACCGCGCTCATGTGGGCTTGCATCTCGCGCCAGTCGGTCGAGTAGATGTAGGGCGGCAGCACCATCAGGCCGCCGCAGCCAAGCTCCTCGGCGGTCTGGGCCAGCCGCACGGCCTCGGCGGTCGCGAGCGCGGCGATGCCGGGGATGATCGCGGCCCGGTCGCCAGCGGCGGCCACGGCGGTTTTCAGCAGCGCGGTTTTCTCCTCGAAGGTCAGGGTCGCGCCCTCGCCCAGCGAGCCCAGCGGCACGATCCCCACACAGCCGGCGTCGAGCATCCAGCGGCAGTGCTCGGCGAAAAAATCGTGGTCGACGCTGCCGTCGGGGTTGAATCGGGTGGTGATGGCCGGGATGACGCCGTTCCAAAGTGGGTTCATAATCCTGCTCCTGCTGAATAAGCTTAAGTTCAAATTGATGTTTCGTCCACTACGACCGCTGGGTCGATTAAGGTTTTGATCGGGGTTTCATTGCAATTGTGGGTGCTTTTTGATTCGCCACCACGCCCAGAGGGCACCCGGCCCCGCCCCAGGCGGGGAACCCAGGGGGTTTTCATCCCCCTGGCTCTCCTAAATGTTTAGTTGGCGGATTAATAACGCTCGAATATATCCAAATGACTCTTCCCTGCCAAATCCATCTGACCTAATATGCTCAAACTTCCCCTCTCCTGCAAACAGGGTGGGCGTGGTGGCTGCCGCAACGCGCCGGGGTGAGGGTCTACTCCTCCGCCAGCAGCGTCCCGAGGCGGGCCGGGACTAGCGGCGGGCGCACGGAGTCCTGGGTCCAGCCGAACAGGGTTGCGGTGGCGCCGCCGCAGACCCGCCCCTGGCAGGCGCCCATCCCGCAGCGGGTGTGCAGCTTGGCGCTACGCCAGGTGTGATGTTGGATCAGCTCGCCGTAGCGCACGTCCTCGCAGCGGCAGACAATCGTGGCGGCGTCGGCCAGGGTTTTTAGCTCGGGCCGCAGCGCGAAGGTTGTCGCCAGCAGCCTGGTGAAGTCCAGCGCCGCCCGCCGCTGGGGCAGCAGATCCAGCGCCTCCAGGCCGCGGTTGGTCGCGTGCAGCCCGGCGATCTGGCCCTCAACCAGGGCTTTTTCCAGCCCGCCAACCCCGGTGATCTCGCCGGCGGCGTACACGTCGGTGACGCTGGTGTGCTGGGTGCTGTCCACCCACACGCCGCCTGGCTCGCAGCGGCAGCCTAGCAGCTGGGCCAGCTCCAGATTGGGCAGCAGCCCAAAGCCACAGGCCAGATAGTCGCACGCCTCGGTCCAGGTTCGGCCGCCGGAGCGCAGCGTGACCGCGCTGACCACGTCGCTGCCGTGGGCCGCGCTGACCCAGCTGCCGGCCCGGAATGGCACGCCGCGCAGCTGCGCCCCAAGCTGGATCGCCTGGCGGAGCTTGTCGGGATCGCGGGCGATCGCTGCGCCGAAGCGGGCCAGCTTGCGCCACGGGGCCTGCTCGGCGATCAGCCGCACATCCGCGCCCTTGCGCCGCAGCAGCGCCGCCACCGCCAGCAGCAGCGGCCCGCTGCCAGCCACGACCACGCGCTTGCCAGTGATCGGAAGACCACCCTTGACCAGCGCCTGCAGTCCGCCAGCGCCCAGCACGTTGGGCAGCGTCCAGCCGGGGAAGGGCAGAAAACGCTCGCGGGCGCCGCTGGCCAGGATCAGCCGCCTGTAGCCCAGAGTCTCGGCGTGATCGGGGGTTTCGACCAGCAGGCGGCGGTCGGCGGCGGCCACCACGCGGGCGCGGCTAATCACGGTGATGTGACGCGATTCCCGCACCAGGGCCAGCCACTCAGCTCCAGCCACCCCAAGGGTACCCGCGGCGCCGCGCCAGATCTGCCCGCCCGGCGCGGGGTTGTCGTCGAGCAGGCCGACCGTGCCGCCGCTGGTGGCGGCGCTGGCGGCGGCGGCCAGCCCGGCCGGGCCAGCCCCAACAATCAGCACATCAAATGAGCGCATCAGTGATAACCTCCATGCCGTCGGCGCAGGGCGTCTGGCAGCTCAGCTGCTGCGCCCGGCCGTTGATGGTGACACGACACTCGGCGCAGATGCCCATTCCGCACAGCGGGGCGCGCGGCTCGCCGCTGACCGAGCGACGCGGCGCTGTCACGCCCGCCAGCGCCAGCGCCGCCGCCACGACTGTGCCCGCCGGAACCCGCAGCGGACGACCGTCGATCGTCAGCGTGAGATCAGCCATGGAGCACCTCATCGAACGAGCGGGTCGCCAGATACGGCGCGACCGCAATCGCACACGCCCGATCAAGCAGCTGGGCAGCCAGAATTTTGGCGGTGCCCAGCGCCGTGGTGATGCCCAGCCCCTCGTGGCCGACCGCCAGCCAGACGTTGCGCCGCCACGGGTGCGGCCCGATCAGCGGCAGCCCGTCGGGCGAGGCCGCGCGAATGCCGGTCCAGACCCGCAGGCAGCTCAGGTCGGCGATCGCGGGCAGGTAGGCGGCGGCGCGCTGGAGCATCTGGCGCAGGATTGGCTGATCGACCTGGCCACCCAGAGGGACCCCGGCGCGGTCGAACTGGCGCGACGAGCCGATCAGGATCTGCCCGCTCGGGCGCGGCTGCACATTGAAGGCCACCGAGTCGCCCGCGCTGGCGTGGGCATTTTTAATGTAGCCCAGCTCCACCAGCTGATGGCGGACAAACCCAGGATAGCGGTCGGTGATCACCAGATGGCCCTTTTTGGCCCGAATCGGCAGCTCCGGCGCCAGCTCGACACACGCCGAGCCGTTGGCGATCAGCACCGCCGCCGCCCGCAGGCGCCCGCCATCGGCCAGCAGAACGCCGTCATCCTGAATGGCGCTGACCGTGCCAGGGTGCAGGGTTGCGCCGTCGCGTTTGGCCTGCGCGATCAGGGCCAGGGCCGAGCGCGGCGGATAGACCACGCCGTCGCCGGGGACCAGCAGGCCGCCCGCCAGCCCCGGCCGCAGGTTCGGCTCGGCGGCATACAGCCCGGCGGCGTCCAGAGCTGCGCTGGCGATCCCGTGGGCGTGATAGAAGCTGTGCTTGCTCTCAACCACCGCCAGCTCCTCAGCGTCGGCGGCGACCCAGAGCGTGCCGCTGCGGGCATACTCGTGCTGCTCGGGCTGGGCAGCGATCAGCGCATCCCACAGCTGCTGGGAGTAGCGGGTCAGCGCAAGCTCGGCCGGGCTGCTGTCCATCGCCACAATGTGGCCCATTCCGGCCGCAGTAGCGCCGCTGCCAACGCAGTCGCGCTCGACGATACAGACCTGCATGCCCGCCGCCGCCAGCTCCGCCGCGCAGGCCGCCCCAACAATCCCCGCGCCGATGACCAGCACGTCGTAGCTCACTGCAGCCCCCAGCGAAACGGATCGGCGGGATCGATCAGCACGGCGCCCTCCAATATAATGTAGGCCCGCCCGGTGATCGTCGGCACGATTGCGGCGCCGTGGCGGGTGTAGCTGGCGGTGAAGCGGCTGCCGATCACGCTCTCCTGCACCCAGATCGTGTCCGGCGCGAGCGTGCCGTCGGCGGCCAGACAGGCCAGCTTGGCGCTGGTTCCGGTGCCACACGGCGAGCGGTCGTAGGCGTTGCCGGGGCAGAGCACAAAGCTGCGGCTGTCGGCGCCTGGGCCGCCGGGGGCGAACAGCTCGATGTGGTCGATCTCCGCGCCAGCGGCCCCAGTGATCCCCGCGCGCTCCAGGGCGGCCCGAATCTGCCCGGCGACGGCGGTCAGGGCGGCGACATTGGCCAGCTCCACGGTCTGATTGTGGTCGCTGGTTAGAAAAAACCAGTTGCCGCCCCAGGCCACATCGCCGCTGACCCGCCCAAGCCCGGCGACATCCAGCGCCACGCCCGGCCGCTGGCGGTAGCTCGGCACGTTCTGCACGCTGACCTGGCCATCCGGGTGCAGCGCGGTCGTGACCACGCCAACCGGCGTCTCGACCCGATGCTCGCCCGGCCCGAGCCGCCCGAGGTGGGCCAGCGTGGCGATCAGGCCAATCGTGCCGTGGCCGCACATCCCCAGATAGCCGACGTTGTTGAAGAAAATCACCCCGGCGCTACAGGCCGGATCCAGCGGCTGGCACAGCAGCCCGCCGACGAGCACATCCGAGCCGCGTGGCTCGTTGACCACCGCCGAGCGCAGCCAGTCGTGGCGCTGGCGGAGCTGGTCGAGCTGGGCCGCCACGCTGCCGCCGCCAAGATCCGGCCCGCCGTCGACGATCAGCCTGGTCGGCTCGCCAGCGGTGTGGGAATCAACTATTGCGATCCGTTGCATCAGGTACCTCACAGTGCGCTTATGCGCAGGGATTAGGGATCGGGGATCGGGGATCGGGATTAGATTCAATACGGATCAATTGGTAACTGCTCAAAATTCCAGGGTAAATCGAGATTCTTCACTATTTTGACAATGTTAGATTAGGCCCATGGACACCATGTATGGCGTTCGCACCGACCTGCGCGATGACCGGGAAACC
>DAOTUS010000370.1:0-4886 GCA_034437415.1 Herpetosiphonaceae bacterium | reverse complement strand
CTGCAGAACGTGAGTCGGTTGTTTCAGCGGCTGACCCTTGATTTCGATGGATATCGTCGCTTCAGCCCATGGCGGCAATCCGCTATTTAGTGGTGCCCACGGCAGTTCCTAAAGAGCCTGAATTAATTGTATCACAGATGAATGTTGGTTCTTAAACACCTTCTAAGAGATCCATACCAGGAAACATGCCAATAATCAGGTCACAACAGCTTGATACACTATCAACGTTGAGAGCATTATAAGGCACTAGGACATGCTCAATACTATGATGAAATTAGTGAGATCATCTCATTCATCATAGTATTGAGCCATATCGGAGTCTATTATCTTCTAGGAGACGCCATGTTTTCAGTTAATACCACCTCGATTAAAAAATATCTTCTTGAAAAACAACAGATTATTAAGACTATGCGTGCTGATGGAAGAACAGAAGGATGGGCCGATTTAGAGGGTCTAGGACGCTGCTATTATTATTTACGTGATCCACAAGCAGGCGAGTATCTCTATGATGCTGCACGCTCTATGAAAATAGTAAATACCCCACTCTTACTGTTTCATCAAACAAATGTGTATCGGATGGCGCAAGCACCGAGCGAGATGCAGCAGGGTCTTAACCAGATTCGACAACTGCATAGCGAACAAATGCTCGGTTCGCCGGATAAGCAGCTCGGATTATGGGATATCCAGGCCCTGAGTGAATTCATTGCCGGACGCGATCAGGCATGTCTCGATCTGGCCGCCCAGTATCGACAGCGCGTCAACGATACAACCCAATGGTTTATTTATGCCATTGAAGATCTTGCGGATGCCCGGCTCAATAGCATCCCCACAAAGGCTGCGACAATTGCCCAGGAATTTGCCCAAACCATTAAGAAGGAGCGCATTAAGCCGTGGGATACGAATCATATCCAGCTCTGGGATCTCTATGAGCTGGCCTGCCAGATTGCAACGCCCGGTACATGACAAAGGATGGCATCTGGCTGCACCGAGAACGGCATCGAGCCGTCATGGTGCGGCCTCGGTTGTTCAAGAACTCCCGGAAAACGGATGCTGCTGAGGTAGTATGCCATGACGGATAGTTTTCGCAGCGGACGTGGAGGAACGATGTTTTCAGTTAATACGACCGCGATCAAAAAAAAACTTCTCGAAAAACACCATATCATGAAGATTATTCATGCTGATGGCAGATGCGAAGGATGGTATGAGATTGAAGGCCTCGGACGGTGTTATTACTACTTACGGGATCCCCAAGCTTCCGCGTATTTGTATGCTGCTGCACAAGCAATGAAGGTGGTGGACACCCCGCTCATGCTCTTGCATCAGGCGAATGTGTACCGAATGGCCCAGGCACCGGCCGAGATGGAGCAGTGTCTCGACCAGCTCCAGGTGCTGACGACG
Organism: Herpetosiphonaceae bacterium; assembly: GCA_034437415.1. GTDB lineage: Bacteria > Chloroflexota > Chloroflexia > Chloroflexales > Herpetosiphonaceae > JACCRK01. The sequence continues at coordinate 3,488 of DAOTUS010000370.1, read as the reverse complement.
GAACAGCCCGGACGCTCGGACGACGAGCAGCTTGGACTGTGGGACATACGTGCCGTCGGTGAATTTATTGCTGGACACGATCAAGCATGTCTCGATCTGGCCGCCCAATATCGACACCTCGCTAATGACACGACCGAGTGGTTTATTTATGCCATTGAAGACCTTGCGGATGCCCGGCTCAATAGCATACCCACAAAGGCTGCGACAATTGCCCAGGAATTTGCCCAAACTATTAAGAAGGAGCGCATTAAGCCGTGGGATACCGATCATATCCAGCTCTGGGATCTCTATGAGCTTGCCTGCCAGATTGCAACACCGAATCCATAAACCGCGCTTCGCGCATGCCATCTTTAGATGCTGGGCGGCGTGAGAACGCGGTAGTGACGAACTCACCCACAATGCCCTCACGTGGCGTGTGCTACGAAGAGCAGCGCACGAGATTTAGGCAAGCGTGGGGATAGTCGCGGGCGCGATAGGGGATGGAGAGCATGGGTGATAGTCGTTCTTGAAGCCCGTCAGCCCACCCCATATCAGGAGGAATGTCGGGATTTGGCAAAACGCTGTATAATGCTGCGATACTAGCGAAAGGAGGACGAACGCCCACAAATTGCAAGCGCAACGGCCTGGCCACACGTGGTCAGGAAACGAGGAAGAGGTTCCCCGTCGCAGGACGGGTGCTAACCGGGTGCTGGCGCACGTTGAGTTTTACGGATGGCGGGATGGCCTCCCACCATTGCAGAAGACGATGACACGGCGCACAGTCCGGGAAAAGCGAATAATCAGCGGATGCCTCTTGGGTCGACCACACCCCAGCAAGAGCGGCTTGAAAACCACGCGGCGACGCGCGGCACAACGGCGGCTTGGTGGCCAGTTCAATAGCAGAAGGACCGACTACGGGACAGCGATGTCTCCGGCAGGGCGGGTCGTTCTGCTATTTCTTTTTAATCTCATCAATCGCCAGCGATCACGCGATCGCTGGCCTTCCAAGGAGCATTTCTATGTGTGGCATTGTTGGATATGTGGGGCCACGTGAGGCGACCGATGTGGTGGTGAAGGGCCTGGAGCGGCTGGAGTATCGCGGCTACGACTCGGCGGGGATCGCCGTCATCGAGAATGGCGAGTTTCAGATGCGCCGCTCGGTTGGCAAGCTGATCAATCTACGCCGCCGGCTGCACGAGGAGCCGACCACCGGCAACCAGGGCATCGGCCACACCCGCTGGGCCACCCACGGCGCCGTGACCGAGGCCAACGCGCACCCGCACCACGACGAGACCGAGCGGATTGTGGTGATTCAGAACGGGATTGTCGAAAACTACCTTGAGCTGAAGCAGCGTCTGATCGCGGAGGGCGCCACGTTTCACTCCCAGACCGATACCGAGGTGATCGCCTACCTGCTCGGCCGCTACACCATCGAGTCCGGCGACTTTATCGCGGCGTTTGGCCAGGTGATGGGCAAGCTGCGCGGCGGCAACGCCGTGGTGGCGATGGATCGCACCCAGCCCGACCTGATTCTGGCTGCCCGGATTGGCAACGCCGGGGCGGTGGTGATTGGCGAGGGCGAGGGCGAGAGCTTCGTCGCCTCGGACCTGCCCGCGATCGTCGACTACACCCAGCAGATGGCGTTTCTGGAAGATGGCGAGCTGGCGATTCTCCGTCCGTCCGGCGTGGAGTACCGCACGCTGAGCGGCGCACCGGTCACGAAAACCCTGACCACAGTGGCCTGGGACCCGGTCTCTGCGGCCAAGGGCGGCTACAAACACTTTATGCAGAAGGAGATCGCCGAGCAGCCGCGCACCACAACCGACACGCTGCGTGGGCGGCTGGACATCGAGGCCGGCCGGGTCGATCTCGAGGGACTGACCATGACCGACGCCGAGCTGCGCGGCGTCGAGCGGATCTACGCGGTGGCCTGTGGGACCGCCTGGCACGCCTGTCTGGTGACCAAGTATTTCATCGAGACCCTGGCGCGGGTGCCGGTCGAGGTCGATTACGGCTCGGAGTTTCGCTACCGCGCCCCAGTGATGACCAAGGGCACGCTGGTGCTGGCGCTGACCCAGTCGGGCGAGACCGTTGACACACTGGCGGCGATGGCCGAGGCCCGTGAGCACGGCGTAAAAAGCGTCGCGATTGTCAACGCGATTGGCTCGCAGGCCACCCGCGTCGCCGACGGCGGCACGATCTACATCCACTCCGGCCCCGAGATCGCCGTGGCCTCGACCAAGGTCTTTACCGGCATGCTGATGGCGGGCTACCTGTTTGGCCTGCGGCTGGCCCAGGCGCGCGGCACGCTGACGCCGGCCGAGATCAGCGTGCACGCCCAGGCGCTGATTGAGATCCCCGGCAAGATCAACACGCTGCTCAAGGATATCAGCGTGTACGATCAGCTGGCCGACCTGTACCACCACACCACGGATATGCTGTATCTGGGCCGCTGGGTGAATGCGCCGATTGCGCTCGAGGGCGCGCTGAAGATGAAGGAGATCAGCTACATTCACGCCGAGGGCTACCCGGCCGGCGAGATGAAGCACGGCCCGATCGCCCTGATCGACGAGCGCATGCCGGTGATCTGTATCGCCACCCAGGATCACGTCTACGAGAAGATGCTGTCGAATATCGAGCAGGTCATCGCCCGCGGCGGCCGGGTGATCGCGCTGGTCAACCCCGACGATACGCTGGTGCGCTCCAAGGCCCACCACGTCATCGAGGTGCCCCACACGACGCCGCTGCTCTCGGCGGTGCTGAACGTCCTGCCGATGCAGCTCTTCTCCTACGCCATGGCGGTCCGGCGCGGCGCCGATGTCGATCAGCCGCGCAATCTGGCGAAAAGCGTGACCGTCGAGTAGCCTAGCTACCCCGGTTTTAGAGAAATTGTGCACGGACAATAAAGTTGTATCCTGGACAATAAAGTTGTGGTAGGTATACCAACGGTGGTGGTTAACGACACCACCGTTCCACCAGGGCTTGCGTCGCCTTGGATGGCCGCCCGCGGCGGCGCGGTGGCTGCCAACGCGGCGGCGGAATCCGATAGCCCAGCAGATCGCCGATCGACCACTGGTGGTCGGTGATGCCTGCCGCCATCGCCGGCGTGACCCGGAGGGATCGATGCACCGTACAGACATTGTAGACCGTCCCCACGAGATCCATCTGGGTCTGAATCGTGGCCAGCTGGCGGGCCAGATGGCGCGTCCGCCGGGCCAAGGGCGCACACCGTTCGCGAAACGTCGCATTCAGCTGCTCGATGCCCGCCGTGCTCGCGACCACGCTGTACGGCGTCCGGCGCAGCACCCAGGCAATCCGTGACTCCATGGGCGCCAGACGTTCCGCTGGCTCATTTTGACCACCTGGGCCAGCCCCAGCCCCGGCCAGCGCCGCATGCGCGGGCGACCGCGCTGCCCCCGACGCTGCGGCAGCCGAAACACCCGCTGGGCCGCCGTCCGATAGTGGCGCAACCCATCGGTCACCAGCAGCCGCCGTGTGATCGCCACCGT
>DAOTUS010000369.1:0-2755 GCA_034437415.1 Herpetosiphonaceae bacterium | reverse complement strand
GTGGATCACCAACGCCGCCGATGCCGGGCACCTGATCGTCACCGCCGTCACCGACAAGAATAAAGGCAAACGCGGGATCAGCGCAATCATTATCCCGCGCAACACGCCGGGCGTGGAGTTCGGCAAGCCCGAGCACAAAATGGGACTGCGTGGCTCATCGACGCATGCGATCAGCTTTGATAACGTGCGGGTGCCAGCCGAAAACCTGCTCGGCGCCGAGGGCGAGGGCTTTGTCCAGTTCCTCAAAGTGCTGGATGGCGGGCGGATCAGCATCGGCGCGATGGCGATTGGCCTGGGCGTGGCCGCGATGGAGGCTTCGATCGCCTACGCCCGCGAGCGCCAGGCCTTCGGGCAGCCAATCGGCGCCTACCAGTCGATCAGCAACATGATCGCCGATATGGCGACCGAGCTGGATGCCTCGCGGCTGCTGATTCTGCGGGCCGCCTGGCTCAAGGAGCAGGGCAAGCCGTTCACCAACGAGGCGGCGATGGCCAAGCTGTACGCCTCGGAGGCCTCGGAGCGCGCCTGCCGCAACGCCATTCAAATCTTCGGCGGCTACGGCTACAGCGCCGAGTACCCGGTCGAGCGGCTGTACCGCGACACGCGCCTGCTGACGATCGGCGAGGGTACCTCGGAGATTTTGCGGCTGGTTATCTCACGCAATCTGCTCGGCAACCTGGGCTAGATCCCGCGACGGCGGGTGGGCAGCCGCTGGCCTTGCGCCTGCCCTGCCCGCCCGCCGCCCACCGAAAGGCGGCGGATGATGTCAACTGAAACAGCGATCAGCATCGAGGAATTTGCAGCCTTGCCGGAGCGTGAAGGTCGTTGCGAATTAGTCCGAGGAGCGATCATCATGATGAGTCCAACCCAGCCACCTCACGGTCGGACCGTCGCAATGATTATCACTGAGCTCACGCTGTGGATGCGCACTGGAGTCGGGGGTGAAGTTGGCACAGAAGATGGCTTCATCCTGGAAAAATATCCCACCACTATTCGCGCTCCCGACGTCTACTATCTTAGCCCGGCGACCCTTGCCGCCTTGCGGCGCGATCACGGATTTTACATCGGCGCACCCGAGCTCGCGGTCGAGGTTGTCTCACCAAGCGAGACTGCGGCGGATATTAACGATAAAGTCAATGATTTTCTGGGCGCTGGCACCGCACTGATCTGGGTTGTCTATCCGAATCGGCAGCAAATCGTCCAATACACCGCCAGTGGCGAGGGCCGCATCTTCCAGTCAACCGATGTGATCCGCAATCAAATAGTTCTTCCTGGCCTCGTTTTGCCTGTAACCGCCATCTTTCAACCATGATACAATACGGCGCGAATAGCACCGTCAAAAGTTAGCCGAATATCTCGTTGACTCTTGATGCTTTGGTTCTCTGATTTGATTTTTGATCTCTAATTTTGACTTCGAGGTACGTGTATGGCTGAAATGAGCGACGATAAGAAAGCCAAACTGGACGCGATCCGGGCGGCAAATGCGGCCAAGAAAGCGGCTGATGGCGATGCGGTTGCGGCTCCGGCGGCGCCCGTGGTAGCGGCCACCGCCGCGCCACCAGCTCCGGCAGCCGCCGCTCCGGCAAAAGCGGTTGGCGCCAGTATGTCCGACGAAAAGAAAGCCAAGCTGGAGGCGATTCGGGCCGCGAAGGCCGCCGCTGGCGGCGCCGCACCCGCCGCCGTGGCTGCGCCAGCCGTGGCCGCCGCGCCCGCCGCCGCTCCGGTGGCCACGACCACCGCCGCTGCGCCAGCCGTGCGACCGGCCGCCGCCCCAGCCAAGCCGACTGGCCCCGACAAAACCCAGATCACCGCCAACTCGATTATTGACCTGTCGCTAAAAGGCACCCTGATTCGGGTTATTGTTGGCATTATTTTCTGTGGTGTGATCGGCTATCTGCTGGCCTCGGTCACAGGCGAGTACCTGATCGGCGCGGTGTTTGGGATCTTCATCGGGGCTGTCGGTGGCCTGATGGTCGGCGACTGGCCCGCCACCAAAACAACGGGCGACTAAATCCAGCCCGCTCCGCAAGAAGACACGCTGCCTGTTGAATACAGGCGGCGTGTTTTTGTGTTGGCGGTATCTGCTCGGGTATATTCCCAGTAATCTGCAAACTTGACCCCGCGGACATAATCGGAACATAATGGTAGATACGTGAGATTGGCTAAACCTCCAAAATATCTCTAAAAGCAGGTTTGAAATCCATCTGCTACAATTGTACTGTAACTGATGACCGGGCTGGTAATAGAATGAACATGAATTGATGTCGGTAGTTGTTTAAGATTACTGATATTTATAATTGGAGCTGCTATGGGACAATTATTTGGTATCACAAAGGATAAGTACATTGATCTTGAGATTGATGTAGATAACAAGATAAGACCAGGGATTTATCAGATACGAGCAAAAAGTAGTAACGGTCATGAGGTTGAAGATACTATTAATTTGCCCATTGATAACGAAATATATAAAGCAATGCTGATTAAATTGGAATATCCTGAAATAAATACAACAAATAAGGAAATTTGTGATTTTGGTAATTTACTCTATAATACTTTATTTTCTGGAAAGATATTAGCGATATTCATTAGTATGCGCGATCAGGCAGAACGTGAAAACAGAGAGCTTCGTATGAAGTTAGTAATACCATTCAGCTATAGACATAGTGCATTGACGGCATTGACAAAATAGGGATACCCCGTGAGTGATTGCAGCATCGTGTCCGTATACGATCGAAATACATCGACTAATCGCTGC
>DAOTUS010000368.1:0-3930 GCA_034437415.1 Herpetosiphonaceae bacterium | reverse complement strand
CTCGCCGGGCACAACCCCAACCCCACACGATGGGCAGTTCGAGACAATTGCCGCGCCGCCGCAGCCAGTGCAGCCACCAGCGCCACCAGTCAATGTTGCGCCAGTGCAGCCAGCGCCGCCAGCGATTCCCGCGCCACCACCTGCGCCTACGCCCACGCCCGCACCTGCTCCCGCGCCCGCTGCGCCAGCCGCCGCCGGAGTCCAGTCGCTGGCCGGATATCAGCTGGTGACCCCGACTGGCACCCGGATTAGCCTGCCGTCCAAGGCCGAGGCGGTGCTGGGCCGCGAGGATGCGCCCTCCAACAACTACCCCGAGGTCGATCTTGGCCCCCACGGCGCACTGCAGGAGGGGGTTGGGCGGCGCCACGCGCGCATGTTTGTGCTTGCCGGTCAGGTGCAGATCGAAGACCTTGAGAGCACCAACGGCACCATCGTCAATCGCCAGAAGCTGCCTCCGCGTCAGGGGCGCGTGGTGAATGTGGGCGATGAAATTCGGTTGGGCAAACTGGTGCTGACTTTACAGCGATAGGACATTTGCTCATGACCCAATCCACCACGTTCCAACAGGGCCGCTACGTCGTGCGCCACGAGATCAGCCGCGATGCCTGCGGGATTCTGTTGCTCGCCCAGGACCACAAGATGGCCAGCCGTGAGGTGATGATTCGCCAGCTACCCGACAGCGGCCTTTCGGCGGCCCAGCTGCAGCGGGTGGCCCAGCTCAATCACGCCACCTTGCCCTCGGTCTACGATCTGTTCGAGGAGAACGGCCATCGTTATCTGGTGTCCGAGCACCCGACCGGCCAGACCCTGGCGGATATTGCGCTGGGGCCGCGGCTGAAAGAGGGGGTTGTGGTGGCCTGGGCGCGCCAGGTTGCCCAGGGTCTGAGCTACCTGCATCAGCAGATCCCGCCGGTGGCCCACGGCGATGTGCGGCCCTCCAACATTATTTTGCAGGAGGGCCGGCGGATCAAGCTCCTCGGTGGCACGCCGGCCGGCTGCACCGCAATGCCGCCCTCGCGCTACTCGGCCCCGGAGCAGTGGAGCGGCGCGCCCGGATCGCCGTCCGCGGATATCTACGCCCTCGGCGCAACCCTGCACCACCTGCTGACTAGCACCGACCCGAACACCCAGCCGCTGATGGCCTTTGCGCCGCCAGACGTGCGCCGCCCGGACTTGACCCCAAGCACGGCGGCGGCGATTGTCCGCGCCCTCAGCCAGCAGCCCGACCAGCGCTTCCCGACGGTCGATGCCTTTATTCAGGCGCTTGGCAGCGGCGGCAGCGATCAGTCATCCGGCGATCTGCCGGTGATTGGCTTTACGCCCTCGCTGCCGCAGGGTCCCGCCGATGGCCCGACCCAGCGCTACACGCCCTCGCCGAGCACGCCAATCCCGGTGCCGTCCGGCCGCGCGTATCCCGGCCCCGAGCAGGGCTACAGCCAGCAGCCAACCAGCGGCCAAACTAACGCCTACACCAACCAGGGCGTGCCGGCGGCGGCCTCGCGCCTGCCAGCCCGGCCGGCCCAGGGCGGCGGCGGGCGCACGGGGCTGGTGGCCCTCGGGGTGCTGCTGCTGCTGCTGCTGTTTGGCGGCGGCGGCTGGCTGGCCTATCGGCTCATTGGAAGTAGCGACGACCCCGGCCGCCCGACCGCGGCGGCGCTCAACACCTTGCCGACCACCACCCGCGAAGAGGGCCGCCTGCTGACCGATCCGCAGCGCACCGCCACGGCGATCGCGCTCAATCCGCCGACCGCGTTCCCAACCATTGATCTGGCCCAGGCCACCGCCGAGACCCTGCAGACCTCCACCGCGGCGACCTCGGCGGCGGTGACCAACGATCTTGAGGCGATCTATCTGCGAGGCGTGGCCTACGAGGAGACCGGGCAGTTTGAGCTGGCCACCAGCGACTATGATGCCGTGCTGCGCCGCGACCCAACCTACAAAGACACCCAGGCTCGCCGCGACCGCATCCAGCAGATCTATCTCAGCGCCACGGCGACCGCCGAGGTCGCTGCCGCGCTAGCCGCGCACGCCACCGCCACCGCCGCCGCCCAGCCAACGCTCACGCCAACCCCGGAGCCGCCAACCGCCACCCCGATCGGCCAGCTCCTCGGCGACACCTTCGACGGCCCCGCGCTTGATCCGAGCCGCTGGGCCAGCACGCTCAACAATGGCGCGGTGGTGGTGACCGATGGGGCGCTGCAGCTAACGGCGAGCAACGGCGTGTGTTTCCCGGTCGTCCAGCCGCTCACCGGGACGCTGTTTCCGGTGGCGAACTTCGATCTCAATGTCACGTTTCGCTACTCCGATGTAACCGCGCTTGGCACCGGGTTTATGCTCGGCACCGAGCTGCCCGCCAACTGTGGCCCCAGCGACCGGGCCGGCGTGGCCTGGGGCGGGATCTGGCAGGATTCGACGCAGGGATTGATTGTCGAGTTTCATCGCCAGAACTCCGATGAGGCCACGCCCAAAGATATTCGCTACCAGTACAGCCCCGGCACGATCGATCTCAACGAGCATACCCTGACCATCCAGCGCCGGGGCATCGAGGACGCCTATATCCTGGACGGCAATGTGCTCTTTACCGAGTTCGCCGGGCCAGCGCCACAGGTGCTGTGGTTTGGCAATCCGTTCCTCGCGCCCGCTGACGGGGCCTGGACTGGACTGAATATCCTGGCGGTTGAGCTACGCACGCAGCCGTAGCGGGGCTGGGGCAATCCCGTCGGCTGAGCCTGTCGAAGCCAAAACATTTTGGCTTCGACAGGCTCAACCAGCGCTGGACGATGGCATCCTGTTCAGGTTAAACCAGCGTATGGACATTGAAATAGTCTAATCCCTAATTTGACAATGTTAGATTAGGCCCATGGACACCATGTATGGCGTTCGCACCGACCTGCGCGATGACCGGGAAACCCAAAAAGCGCACGTATTCGCGGGAGGGACGCCATATGGCGTCCCTCCACCAATCGTTATCCACCAAGCGTCCATCTTCATCCAAAATCCTGCGCCTTTGCCGTGTAATCTAACATTGTCAAACTAATCCCTAATCCCTAATGAATGCGCAGGCACACTGAGACTTAGCACCTGAGGCACACCATGATTCACGTTGGCGATGTATTGCAGAGTCGGTATACGATTGTTCGCCCGCTGGGAAGTGGTGGCTTTGGCTCGGTGTTCCTGGCCACCGATAGCCGTCTGGGCGGGCGGCAGGTGGCGATTAAGTACTTTGCCACCGCCCACATGCGCCCGGATGAGGCGGCCGCCTCGGCCCAGCTCTTCAAGAGCGAAGCCCACACCCTGGCCAATCTCAACCACCCCAATCTCACGCCGGTGCTGGACTATTTCGAGGCCAGCGATGGCTGGGTGCTGGTGATGGCCTATGTGCCCGGCGACTCGCTGGCCAGCTTGCAGAAGCGGATCAACGGGCCGTTTGGCGAGGAGCAGGCCATCGAGTGGGCGATTGAGCTGTGCCACGTGTTGGATTTCCTGCACCGCCAGAAGCCGCCGCTGGTCTTTCGCGATCTCAAGCCCTCCAATATTATGCGCACTCCCGAGGGCAAGGTCATGCTGATTGACTTTGGCATCGTGCGCTCGTTCAAAGAGGGCCAGCATCAAGATACGGTCCAGCTTGGCACGCCCGGCTATGCGCCGCCCGAGCAGTACGGCGGCCAGACCGAGCCGCGCTCCGACCTGTACAGCCTCGGCGCAACGCTGTATGTGCTGCTGACCGGCGAGCGGCTGGCCGGCGGCTTTGCGGTCCCTTCGGTGCGCGAGCGCTCAAGCTGGGTCTCGCCAGCGCTCGATAATCTGATCGTCCGGCTGACCGCCTTGCGCCCGCAGGAGCGGCCCGCTTCGGCAGCGGCGGTGCGGCTGGAGCTGGAGCAGCTGCAGGCGAATCCGCACTCGCGCCAGTTTGTCGCCGCCCCCGCTGGC
>DAOTUS010000367.1:0-7606 GCA_034437415.1 Herpetosiphonaceae bacterium | reverse complement strand
GCGCTGTGGTAGACTGCATCGGACACCTTTCGAGTAGGCGGTTGATTCAATACCACCATCCTACCAAAAAGGTGTCATCCCGTTTTAGGCTGGCTACCGGACTTTGCACATGCCCTGGGTCGGGACTCAACTTGGTTGACAATAACGATCCACTGTGGTACATTTTTTGCCAGAAGAACGGCGGGCGATGCTCGCCGCTTTTGTGTCAAAGGAAGGATACGCGATGGATCATTCGCTGGTAGATGACCTGCTTTCTCATCCAAAAGTCATCGAAACGCAAAGCCACATTCATCACGGTGTCGCCAAGTACGATCACCTCATTCGCGTAACTCGCTACTCGTATAAGCTGGCTGTTATGATGCGCGCCGACGTGCGGGTCTGCACACGGGCGGGCCTGATCCACGATATTGACTCGCGCTACGGGAATCTGGTCAACCACGGGGCGGTGGCGGCCCGCTGGGCGGCCGACTATGGCGAGGATGCTGCGGTCTGTGAGGCGATTATCGGCCACATGTACCCGCTTGGCCCCGCTCCCACCACCCGCGAGGGCTGGATTTTATCGGTGGCCGATAAAGCCGCCTCAGTGGCCGACCTCACCGATTATGTTCGGGGGATCGTCAACGGGCGGTCGCGGCAGCGCAAGCAAACCTTGCAGGAAACCGATCCGTTCTATCGCCCGAAGGTCAAGCCCAATCGGCGTCAGCGCATTCGCGAGATCCTCGATATCGACGTTTAGGATGCGTTCATTTTAAATAGTTGAATCAAAAAAGGCCGTTTGATGATGTTCAGTGCATCATCAAACGGCCTTTTGGCGCTAGTTAGCCTGGCTCCTCGATTGGTCTAGCCCCTAAATCCCCAGCGTCGCCATCCATATCTCTGATATCGCTGGCCTTGATCGGCAGGGCGCCTGCGGGCAGGTAGCGCGGGTCGTCGGAGTGGCGCAGGCGGCCGTTGAGGTATTTGTACACATCGCGGGCCACCGCCGTAATCGGCACCGAAAGAATCACGCCAATTAATCCGGCCGTGGTGGCCGAAACCACCAGCAGAATCATCAGCACCGCCGCGTGGATCTCCACCACGCCGCCGATAATCCGCGGCACCAGAATATTATTTTCCAGCTGCTGAATAATAATATACAGAATCGCAATAATCAGCCCGGCGGTTGGCGAGACAAACAGGCCGACGATCACGGCGGGAATTGCGCCCAGGATCGGGCCGATCACGGGGATCAGCTCGGTGAACCCGGCGATCAGCGCCAGCAGAAGCTTATAGGGAATATCAACGCCGAAGATCAAGTCCACGCCCCACAGCCCAACGTAGGACATCACGGCGATAATCGTGCCGAGCGTCAGCTGCCCGCGAATATACGACGAGAACACCCGATCGAAGATCGTCGCAATCGCCCAGAAATCCGCCCGGATCGCCTCGGGGATCACGCGGTCGATCGCGGCTTTGCCTTTTTCCTCATCCAGCAGCACATAAAACAGCCAGAACGGAATAATCAAAAAGCCCGCCAGGAAGATCAGGGTGCGAAACACGCTCGTGACCGCCCCCAGCACGCTGCTGCCGACACTGGCGGCATACTCGGAGGCGTTGGTCTTTAGCCCGTTCAGCGCATTGCCAAACTGGGTGTCGATCTCAACCTGCACATCGCTGGGCACCTCCTGGCGGTACCAGTCCAGCCGATTTTGCACCTCTGGCTGCACGGTTTTCTCAAAGAAGGCTGGTAGGTCGCTGAAAAAGTCCCCGACCTGACTGATCACTGGTGGAACAACGAAAACAATTGCCCCGATAAATAAGCTAAAGCCAACCACATAGATGATCAGAATCGCCGCCCAGCGCGGAATATGGCGGGCCAGCTTGTTGACCAGCGGCAGCAGCAGATAGGCGGCGACCAGGCCGAGAATAAACGGGATCAGCTGGGCGCCGGTTGTCCAGAGCAGCCAGCTCACCAGCCAGAGCGCGAAAATTGTCAGAGACCAGCGGGTCAGGGTGCGCCACGATGGGATTTGGCGCGGCGATGATTGTGTCTCCAAGAACTCCTCCAATTAATAATCTAGAGATAGTCGGCGCGTAGCCTGGGGTCACTGCGAATAGTAGCTGGTCCAGCTATCCTCGCGCACAACCGCGCCGTCCTGCAGAATCTGGCGGGTGATGACGTGGCCGCCGCCGCTCCAGGCTGGCTCAAGCAGCGTCACCTGCTGATCGCTGGGGGTGCCGTAGAGCGTAATCGTCTGGGTTTTGTTAATGGTGTCAGTTTCGACGTCGATGAGCAAATAGCCTGCCGTGGTATTGCGGAATTTAAGATCAGGGCCGCCGATGGCGATGGTCGCGTCCATCCCCGGCGGCGCATCGACCTCGTACCAGGCCAGCCGCCAGGCGTGGTTGTGGCGCTCTTCGATCGGCAGCCCCGCCCAGAAGGCCGCCCGAAACAGGGTTGTCGAGACCTGGCAGATGCCTCCGCCGTAGCTTGGCACCACCACGCCGCCGGAGATCATCTCGCCCATCTGGTAGCCTTTGTCGGCGGTGATGCTGCCAACCGTGCCAGTAAACGAGACAACCTCGCCGGGCGCCACCAGCAGCCCCTCAAACTCGCTGCCGCCGACGATCACGTTGGCGTCGCGGTTGGGCGACGAGTAGGAGGCGAACTGCGAGTTGCCCTGCCCGACCACCGCCGTGATCCCCAGCGCTTCGAGGTCGCCCGGCGGCGGGGCCGTGACGGTAAACGGCAGGCTGACCGCCCCGCCGTCGCCGCGCTCCAGGCTGGCCAGCAGCGCCGTGGTGGCTGCCTCAACGTCGAGGGTGCGGCCCAGCTGCGGCAGGCGCCACGCGAGGGCGCGGTTGCCCTCGCGGACCAGCAGCGACGACTGCGGCGCCTGCTCGTGGAGCGCCGCAATATCGCGGAGCAGCGTCTGCACCGCGCTGCGGTTGGCGCGAAACCCGCCGCCCGCCGCCGGCAGCGCCGCCAGATCGAGCAGACTGGCCCGATCAAAGGTCCACTCGGCGCCATCCGCCTGCAGCACCAGCGGCGGGCTGGTCTGGGCGTTCAGGGTTGCCAGCAGCGGGCTGAGCTGCGCCGCCGTCCGGGCTGGAGTGACGGTCTGGAGCGGCAGGGCCAGCGTCAGCGAGCGCGGCGGGCTGGCCCAGTCCAGCGCCGCCCAGGCCGCGTGGAGCTGCTCGGCGGCGGCGACCCAATCCAGGGCCACCCCGGCCGTCTCCGGCTGGACCGCCCAGGTCCCAGCGGCGGCGCGGACAAAGCTGGCGGGCTGGGCGGCGCTGGCGGTCTGCTGATCCAGCAGGTCAAACAGGCGCTCCAGCGCGGCGGCGTCGAGCGGGACGGCCTGCACCGTGGTGCGGCCCAGGAGCGCGCTGCCCTGATCGCCCAGCCGGGCTGGCAGGCTGCCGTCGCGGCCGAGCGCGTAGGCCTGGGCGACCACCGTGGCGGGATCGAAGTCGGCCAGCGCGCCCAGCTTCACGCGCCAGCCCTGCGTGCCGGTGGAGATCACGATCGACTGCTCGGCCCAGGCGGCCAGGGTTGGCGCCAGGGTCTGCGCGGCCGCTGGCGGGGCCATGCCGCTGAGCGAGGTGCCAAACATATGCACGCCGGGATAGATCTTGTCGGCATAGGCGAACTCAAATCCGCCCAGCGCCAGCGCCGACGCCAGCAGGACGCTGCCGCTGACCACCCCGACCCGCCGCCAGGCTGAGCGGCGGGCCCGGCGCACCACGGCTGGCGGCGCCAGCGCGCCCGCCGCCGGAGCGACCGGGGCTGGCAGGCGCGGGATGGTCGCCCCTGGAATGCCAAGCTGCGCCCGCTGCAGGCACACCGCCCGCCGAGCGCCGCTGTGCAGCGCCGCCAGCCAGCGCCACGCCTCGGCCAGGCTCGGGTCGAGATTGACCGCACGGGTCAGCAGCGCGGTGCTGTAGCGATACTGGCCAGCCTTGATCGCCAGCAAACCAGCGCGGGCCAGCGCCGCAGCCTGTGGATGAGCAGCAAGAGCAATCGTCATAGAATCCCCACTAAGGAGCTAAAAATACGTTTCTCCAGGGCCAGGAAAGGCTGTGCGTGATCGAAAACAGCAACGCGGGCCGCCCATGTTTGCTCGACGGGTTTTCGACGTTGAATCTGAATTGCAGCCCAGCATCTGGAACCTGAAATCAATCTGGGTGGATTAAGCGCGTGTGATTGTTCTAGCTCATTATATTGATCTATTTTGATTAGTGTCAAGCTTTTTCGCCAGCGAAGCCCGGTTAAATATGGACACCGCAGATAATAGAACATATGTTTGATTTATTAATCGCTGCGGGATTGATTGCTAGCCAAACGGCTAGTCCCGCCCTGCCCGGATCGCTGATGCTGCGCCGGGCGGGAGCGGGTAGACTACTCGTGGTGAACCGAAAAAGCTGCCCCAACGCTCTGGGGAGGGCGGGCCGGAGCAGCACTTAGTCATTCAGGAGACAAACCTATGAACATGCAGGAATTTTCAAGCGGCATCGCCGACGCCGTGGAGCGCAGCGCCGCCGGCATCGTGACCATCAACGGGCGCAAGCGCCAAACCGCCAGCGGCATCGTCTGGCGCGCCGACCTAATCGTCACCGCCGACCACGTGGTGCAGCGCGACGACAATCTGAGCATTGTCACCGCCGACGGCACCGAGCACGCCGCCGAGCTGGTCGGGCGCGATGGCAACAGCGATGTGGCGTTGCTGCGCGTGCCGGGCGCCAATCTCACCCCGGCCACGTTTGCCAGCATCGAGCCGCGGGTCGGCCAGATTGTGCTGGCGGTCGGGCGGCCCAACAGCATCCAGGCCAGCCTGGGCATTATCAACGCCATCGGCGGGCCGGTGCGGATGCGCCGGGGCACGCTTGAGCAGTATCTGCGCACCGACGCCACGCCGTATCCCGGCTTCTCGGGCGGCCCGCTGATCAACGTGGCGGGCGAGGTCGTCGGCCTGTTTACCTCGGGCCTGGCTGGCGGCGAGCCGGTCGCCATCCCGGCGGCGGTGCTGGCGGCGGTGGCCGAAAATCTGCTGGCCCACGGGCGGGTGCGGCGCGGCTTCCTCGGCATCGGCACCCAGACCATCGCGCTGCCAGCCAAACAGCGGGCCGGGCGCACCCAGGAGCACGGGCTGCTGCTGGTCAACGTCGAGGACACCAGCCCGGCGGCGCAGGGCGGCTTGCTGGTCGGCGATATTCTGGTAGGCTTAGACGGCCAGGTGCTGAGCGATCCCGGCGATCTGCAGGATCTGCTGAGCGGCAACCGGGTTGGCCAGACCATCAACGCCGAGGTAATTCGCGGCGACCAGCTGCACACCTTGCCGGTCACCGTCGGCGAGCGCACGTAGTCAAGATGGACGGCTGGCGGCATCCCGCAAGGTGTGCCGCCAGCGCCAGATCGCGATCCGAATGCTAGACTCAATCTTCGACAATCTGGCGACCGACAGCCCCCGAGTGCTTATCGTGGGCCGTTCGGCGTTGACGCGGGCGGGCGTGCGGACGCTGCTGGCCGAGCGCGGCGCGGCGGTGCTGGGGGCGAGCGGCACGCTGGCGGGCGTCGAGGCGCTGCTGCCCGAGAGCGATGTCGTCATTCTGCTCGACCAGGCCGACCTTGGCTTGCTCGGCGAGGGCGACGACGTGGCCCGGCCCGCCGTCCTGCTGCTGAGCGATGGGCTGCCCGACCAGCCGCCGCGCCTCCGGGCCTGGGGCGTTGTCGCGCCCGACGCCGCGCCGAGCGCGCTGTGGGCGGCGATCGGGGCGCTGGCGGCGGGCCTATGTGTGCTGCCGCCGCCGCTGCTGGCCGAGCGGAGCCGCGCCAGCGCCCCGACCCTCCAGGACTACGCCGCCGACGAGACCCTGACCGCCCGCGAGCTGGCGATGCTCCAGCTGCTGGCCGAGGGGCTGACCAACCGCCAGATCGCGGCGCGCACCACAATCAGCGAGCACACCGTAAAGTTCCACCTCTCCTCGATCTTCTCCAAGCTCGGCGTGGCCTCGCGCACCGAGGCCATTCGGGTCGGCGCCCAGCGCGGACTGGTCGTCTGGTAGGGCGGGAAGCCCTCTCCCCCAACCCCGCTCCGGGGTGCCCTCTGGGCCTCGTGGGAGAGGGGCGCAGGTTTCTTCCCCTCTCCCGCGCACTGGGAGAGGGGTCGCTGCCGAAGCAGCGGGGGTGAGGGCTTTGATTCACCGCTTTGTTTGCTGCTATAATGCGCCCCAGCATCTACTAATAGATCAATCTACCTCTTGCAGGTGGATACCCTGTCGTTGATCGATGTGCCTTGATCATCACCGTTGCGGCCCGCCGTGCTGCTGGAGAAGAAGCTATGAAATCTCGTCTTGTTATGCTTGGCCTGGTCGCCATGCTGCTCTTGCCGCTCTCAGTGCTGGCACGGCCAGGCGTGCCGCCAGCCCCCGAGCAGCGGGTGCCGAATGCCGTCAACGCCTATATTGACCCAGCCAGCACCGCCGTAACATCCACCGCTGGATCGACCTTTCAGCTGCCATATACGGTTGGAAATACCTCCACCGCTGGCGAAGTGGAAAATTTTGCCATTTCGTTCACAAACCTGCCTGCGGGCTGGATCGCTGTGGCAACCCCGAATGCCTTTACCAGTGTTGCGCCAGGGGAAACTCCTGACTTTATTGTGACCGTTACCGTTCCTGCCGGGGCGGCTACGGGCCTCTATGCCTTCGGGATCAGAGCGACCGTTACCTCAGGGGCCACTCAAATTATCCGCAACGCCTCGGTTCAGGTGACGATTGTGACGCCCACTGCGACCCCAACCATCACCCAGACCCCGACGGTCACGCCGACTTCAACCCAGCCAGTCGGCAGCGTGACCGCCACGCCCAACAATGTGTGCGACGGCAACAACGGCACCCGCAACGACGGCTACGAGCCCGACAATACCAAAGAGCAGGCCCGGCGGATCGAGCTGGACATCTCCCAGCAGCACGTGCTGTGTCCCGCCGGCGACGAGGACTGGCTGATCTTTGGCGGCCTTGAGGGCAAAGTCTACACCATCGATATGCCCGAGGCGGTTCCTGGGATTGACCCATCGCTGACGCTGTACGATGACAACGGCAACCAGCTGGCCTTCAACGACGACTACTATCTGCGCAACAACGACCCAACCGACATCAAGCCACGCATCCAGTCGTGGCGGGCGCCCGCCAACGGCCAATACTTCATCAAAGTGCGCGACGCGGCCGGACGCGGCTTCTTCAACGCCTTCTACCGGATTATCCTCGAATCCGAGAGCTACGGCCCCACACCAACCCTAATCCCCGAGATCTGCGCGGATATCTATGAGCCCGACGGCCTGCCCGAGATCGCGCGGCTGATGGTGATCGGCGAGGTGCATAAAATCAAGCGGATCTGCCCGACTGGCGACGCCGACTGGGTTAAGTTCTTTGGCAAAGCGGGCAAGGAATATTCGATCTTCACCATCAATGCGACGCCCAACATCGGCCTGGACACGGTGCTGGTGCTGGCCGACCGCGATGGCACGACGATTATCGATTTCAATGACGACTTTGGTACCAGCCTCGACTCGCGGATTGATTTTGCGCCAGAGGTTGATGGGTTCTACTACGCCCAGGTCAAAAA
>DAOTUS010000366.1:0-3379 GCA_034437415.1 Herpetosiphonaceae bacterium | reverse complement strand
GATTGCGCAGATGCTGCTTCAGCCCGGCGGGGTCGAGTCCGGGCCAGGCGGTCAGGGCGCTGTAGGCCTGAATCTCGGGCCAGGCCGCCGCCGCCGCCTCGACCGCCAGCAGCCCGGTGGTCACGTAGGTGCCGACGGTCTGCCACTCGAGATAGGCGGGCTGCAGTCCCCGGCCGGAGTCGATCAGAAACGCATCCAGGCAGACCAGCGGATGGGCCCGGCGCAGATCGGCCAGCAGCTGCTCGGCCACCTCGGCGGAGGCGTAGTGGCGCTGAATGTGGGCCGGGGCGCGCGCGAGCAGGCTGGCGGCATCGGGCAGGCGCGTCTGCAGGCGGCGGCAGAACGTGTTGGCGTCGGCGGCCATCGCCTGGATGAGCGGGCCGGCCACAATCACCGGGTTGGGGGCATACAAGTTGTAGTCGTGCCGGGCCAGATTAGGCCGGGGCGGAATGTTGCGCTCCTGCAGCGCGGCGAAAAAACGTTCGGTTCCGGCGCTGCCCTGGCCAAGGATAGAATCGTACAGGTGCTGAATACGCTCGTTGATCATTGTTGTTCCTGTGGCGAAAGAGGTTTGGGTGTGTGCTGCGGCGTTGCAGAACAGCGGTGTGGAGGTATTGTAGCAGAGGTTTAAGCCGAGACGATGATCGCTGGCTTGACTCTGCCACCCTGTCAGGGTGTAGGCTAGCGCCAATAATGATGACTAGAATTAGCGAGGACGTGGATGTTTAAGATCGGCGATTTCTCCCGCCTTGGCCAGGTGTCGGTGCGCATGCTGCGGCACTACGACAAGCTTGGCCTGCTCAAGCCCAACCAGATCGACACGTTCACCGGCTATCGCTACTACACGGTCGATCAGCTGGCCCGGCTCAATCGGATTGTGGCCCTGAACGGCCTCGGCCTGACCCTCCAGCAGATCACGGCCCTGATCGATCGGCGCGACGGCCTTTCGGTGGCGCAGCTGCGCGGTATGCTCACGCTGCGCCAGGCCGAGCTGGAACAGGAGCTGGCCGAGAAGCACTTTCAGCTCGCCGGGGTCGCCGCCCGCCTGCGCCAGATCGAGCTGGAAGGCCAGGAGTCGCCCTACGAGATTGTGATCAAGTCGGTTGAGGCGCTGCCGATCGTCGGGCTGCGCCAGACGGTGCCAACCATGCAGCAGATGGGCTACTACTGCCGCTCGATGTACGAGCAGCTCTACACTCACCTGAGCTGGTACGCGATCGACCCGCTGCCGCACGAGTTGACGCTGTACCACAACGCCGAGTACACCGAGACCAAC
Organism: Herpetosiphonaceae bacterium; assembly: GCA_034437415.1. GTDB lineage: Bacteria > Chloroflexota > Chloroflexia > Chloroflexales > Herpetosiphonaceae > JACCRK01. The sequence continues at coordinate 2,103 of DAOTUS010000366.1, read as the reverse complement.
CTGCACGTGGAGACCGCCGCCCAGATCGACCCCGACCTGATCGACGAGCACCCGGCCGACGATCTGCTGGTGTTTTATCGACTGCCCGCCGTCGCGCAGGTCGCTGCGCTGATCTACACCGGCGCCTATGCCGAGGTTGGCCAGGGATTTCTGGCGCTGCTGGAGTGGATCGGCACCCACAATCAGCTGGTCGCCGGGCCGGCGCGCGAGCTGCATCTCTCGGGGCCAGCCCACATCAAGGGCGTGCTGCAGGAGCCGGCGATCCTGGAGCTGCAGGTGCCGATTCAGCCGCTGCGCTACTGAGGCCGCTGCCGTTTGCCCAGGCCCACTCACCAAGAGTGGGCCTTTTTTTGATCGAGGCGAACCTTAAATTGCCGCTTGACTCTACCACTGTGTCAGGCCGTAAGCTGCCTCCAGTGAAGCAAATTATTGAAACCCAGGAGGCCTGCAATGGCAACAACAACCGCTAGCCTAAACACCGCCAGCCCAACCGCAGGCAAAGCCCTCGATCGGGCCACCGCCGCGCTGCTGTTCCTCGAAACCCTGCTGATGATCGCGCCGATCGTCATTCTGGGTGCGGCGATCAACTGGCCCGCCAGCCTGGACGAGCCCGCCAGCGTGGTGCTGCCGCTGATCGTGGCCCAGTCCAGCGCGGTGCGGCTGGGCTATTTCCTCTACCTGCTGTACTCGGTGCTGTTCTGGCCGACTGCGCTGCTGGTGGTGCGCAGCGTGGCCGGGCGCGGCACGCCGGGCCTGCTGCTGCAGCTGGCGGCGGGCTTTGGGGCGGCGGCGTAGCAGCTAGCTGCTGGTAAGCTGATTCATGGCATCAAAGAGACCTAAAACCCACGAGCTATCAACTACCGACGACTAGCAACTAATGGAAAACCCACTAGCTACGAGCTACCAGCGACTAGCTACTAATCTCAAGGAGCCACCAATGCCAACGAACCCACCCAAGCACGTTATTTTTGGGACCGGCCCGCTGGGTCTGGCGGTGATGGATGTTCTGGTCGCCCAGGGGCAAGCGGTGACGCTGGTCAACCGCAGCGGGGCGATCGGCGAGCCGCTGCCGGCCGGGGTGACGGTTGTGCGCGCCAACGCGACCAGCCCGCGCGAGGTTCAGACGGTCTGCCAGGGCGCCGCGGTGGCGTATCTCTGCGCGATGCCGCCGTACACCCACTGGTCCGCCCAGTTCCCGCCGCTGATCAACGGCGTGCTGGAGGGGATCGCCGCCACCGCGGCCCGGCTGGTCTACGGCGACAACCTGTATATGTACGGGCCAAATCCCGGCGGCCCGCTGCGCGAAGATCTGCCCAACGCCGCGACGGGGCCCAAGGGCCGCACGCGGGCGGCGCTGGCCGAGCAGCTGCTGGCGGCCCACGCGGCTGGGCGGATTCAGGTCGCGATTGGCCGGGCGCCCGACTTTTTCGGCCCGCGCACGCTCAACGCAACCTTCGGGGAGCGCTTTTTCGCCGCCGCGCTGGCGCACAAAGCCCCGGACCTGATCGGCAAGCTCGATCAGCCGCACACCTACACGTTTATTCGCGATTTCGCCAGCGCGCTGGTGACGCTTGGCCAGCGCGACGCCGCCCTGGGCCAGGTCTGGCACGTGCCCAGCGCCGCCACCGTCACCACCGGGGAGATGGTGGCGCTGTTTGGCCGCGAGCTGGGCACGCCGCTCAAGCCGCGCATGGCGAATCTGGCCATGCTCACGGTGCTGGGCTGGTTCAACCCAATGCTGCGCGAGATCAAAGAGATGTATCCGTCGTTCGCCAATCCGTATGTCGTCGATCACAGCCGCTTTGCGGCCAGCTTTGGCGCCAGCCCGACGCCGCACGCCGAGGCGGTTCGCGCCACAGTCGCCTGGTATCGCCAGCAGGCCATCGCAGCGAGCCAGCGGGTGGTTGGGCGGGCGTGAGCAATCATCCACGAAGGCCACGAAGGACATGTTGATTAGTCGCTCTGAATCAATAAAGGAAGTTATTATTTTGACAATGTTAGATTACACGGCAAAGGCGCAGGATTTTGGATGAAGATGGACGCTTGGTGGATAACGATTGGGGGAGGGACGCCATATATGGCGTCCCTCCCGCGAATACGTGC
>DAOTUS010000365.1:0-3772 GCA_034437415.1 Herpetosiphonaceae bacterium | reverse complement strand
CATGGGCGATGATCCGGCTGTCGGTGGCGTTAAGCTCGTTGTGCAGAATCTCTGGCGGCGGCAGCGTCACCACAACGCTGGCCTGCTCCGGGTAGCCATCATCGCTGACCTGGACATTGCTCTCGGTGATCCGGCTGAGATCGATGCCCGCTGAAACCTCGTAGTAGGCCAGATAGGTCAGCGACTCGGAGCAGACGCCCAGCAGGCCATGCTCTTTGGTGACCGTCGTATCGCCGGAGATCGTCATTGCGACGGTTTCGAGCTTGGCTTTGCGCTGAATCGCCTGGATGACCGTCGGGCCGGGGCGGAATGTCGAGGTTGGCTGAGGCAGCAGGGCCGACCCGCCTTTGGAGGGGCTGAAGAAGATCCAGAGTACCAGCCCGACCAACAGCACACTAAGTCCAATCATCAACAGTGAGCGAATCGAGCGGGGCTGACGTTCACGGCGCATAGGTACCTCTCATCTGGATGGCGATAGGTGCTATTGGCGCTGGGTGGAGCGGAGAACAGGAAGGTACAATAGCTACTATAGCTTATCGTTGGTGCCAGCGCTGGTCAAATACCAGGCCGCCAGCAGGCTGCCGGCCACCTGCAGCCCAATCACTAGGGTGAAATAGAGCCGGTGTCCAGCGGCGGCGGCGGCTTCCTCGCCGACCAGCAGGCGTTCGAGGCGGGCGGCGGCGAACACGCTGAAAAAATAGACCACCCCGAGCCAGCCAGCCGACTGCGCCCAGCGGCGCGGCTGCGCCAGCAGCGCCCCAGCCAAGGCCCCGAGCGGAACGCTAATCACAATCCAGACCAGCGGCGTGAGCTGATCCGGGGGCAGGCTCGGGGCGATGAAGCGGTGGGCTGACCACGCCCCGGCCGCCCCGAGCAGGGCGCCCAGCATGATGACGCTCAATCTGCGCCATTGGGTTGCCTGTGTCATGGTGTCGCCGTTGCCTCCAGCAGAGATAGGGTCGGGGTGTTCGTCGACGTCGCTGTGGGCGTTGACGTGGACGTGGGTGTGTTGGTCGGCGGCGGTGTGCTGGTTGGCCTTGGCGTTGGCGTTGGCGTCGGCGGTGGCACGTAGCTGATGCTGTACTCGCCATTGCGCGCATTGGTGGTGCGCAGGCGGTAGCGCAAATCGCCGACATCGGTGGTGCGCACAATGCCGGTGCCGCTGCTGCCCGCTTTGGTGCCATCGAGCGTAAAGGCCAGCTCGCCATTCTCGCCGTTGAGCACCTCGATGTGGAGCTCGCCGCTGTCGACTTTGGCGTAGAACGTCACCTGCACGCGCAGCGCCGTGGTGCCAAGCTCCAGCAGTTGATCCAGGGCCACGCCATTGGTGTCGCTGCTATAGAACGTGACCTTTTGCGTGCCATCGGATGGCGTCTGGGTGGTCTCCTCGGTGCGGGCCGTCATCAGCAGACAGCCCGCCAGAAACGGCCCCAGCACCACCACGGCAATCAGCAAACGCAGCTTCCACATGGCTACACTACGCATACGACTCCGGTTTACTATCCGCATTATGGGTGGCGCTCTGCGGCACCGCCTCAATCTGGTCGGGGTTCCGGCGCACAACCTGCAGGGTGGTATCGCAGTTCACGCAGCCAATTAGCGAACCGACCCGCATTGTGGGGCTAAGCATCAATTTTTTCTTGCAAACAGGGCAGCGAAGCATTGGGTTTACTCCTCGAACAAAGCATCAACGAAGGCCTGGGGATCAAACAGCGCGAGATCGTTTATGGTTTCGCCGGTGCCAATATATTTAATTGGGCGCTCGATCTCTTGCACAATCGCGAAGGCGATCCCGCCTTTGGCGGTGCCATCGAGCTTGGTCAGGGCGATGTGAGTGACGTTGGCGGCCTGCATAAAGGCCTTGGCCTGGATCAGGCCGTTCTGCCCGGTGGTCGCATCCAGCACCAGCAGCACCTCGTGGGGGGCGTACTGCCAGCGTTTTTTGACCACGTTGGAGATTTTCTCCAGCTCTTTCATCAGGTTGTGCTTGCTTTGCAGCCGTCCGGCCGTGTCGATAATCAGCACGTCGGCCTGCTGGTTGTAGGTCGCCTGGGTGGCGTCGTACGCCACGGCGCCGGGGTCGGAGCCAGGCTGCTGCGCGATGACGGGCACGCCAACCCGCTCGGCCCAGTGTTGCAGCTGATCGATCGCGGCGGCCCGGAAGGTGTCGGCGGCGGCCAGGATGACGTTTTTCTGCATGCCGTTTTTGTAGCGATTCGAGAGCTTGGCGATCAGGGTGGTTTTGCCCACGCCGTTCACGCCGACGACCAGAATCACGTAGGGCTTGGTTGAGCGCTCGGAGTACTGCGGGGTGTCGACTTTGAGCCGCTCGACCAGCTCGGCCTTGAGCAGCGAGCGCGCCTCGCTGGCTCGCTTGAGGCCTTTTTTCTCGACTTTGCCGCGCACCTGCTCGACGATCTTGAGCGAGGTCTCCGCCCCAACGTCGCCGGCAATCAGCAGCTCCTCCAGCTCATCCCACAGCTCGGCGGTAATCGGCTCCTCGGACTGGAACAGCGTGGTGATGCGGCCAAACAGCCCGGAGCGGGTTTTTTGCACGCTCTGTTCGATCTTTTTTTCTTCTTGCTTAATTTCTTGCTCGGTGCGTTCTTCGCCACCGAAAAGTCGTCGAAACATAATTCACCTGAAAGTATAGAGTAAAAAGTAGGTTTTTGGTTGGGCACCACCCGGCGGCGGCGCTAGCGAAATAGTACCATACATCACCCCGGCTCTAGGTTAATTGTTCAGTGCCACTGCGATGGAGCGGGGGCGCTAATCCCCGATCCCTAGCCCCAGCCGAGATCCTCGCTGCGGCCAGCGCCGCCGCCCTGGCCCTTTTCATTCTCCTCGTCCATCATCTTATCGACCATCTCGTCCCAGTCGTCGCCCATCTCCTCGCCCATCTGCTGGCCCATCTTCTTGGCCCAGCGCGCCACCGAGGCGGGGTTGTTCTCGTCCAGGTCGGAGAACATCGACGGGTCGCCCATCGACTCCAGGCGGGACTCCTCGGAGCGAACCACCGCGACCCGCGAGATCGCCCGCTGGACCTCGGTGTTGTGGCAGCGCGGGCACTGCAGATCGCTCGGGTCGCTGAAGCCGCGCACCAGCCGGGAGAAGCGGCCGTTGCAGTGTGGGCAGATGTATTCGTAGATTGGCATTGGGTACCTCTTGAATTAGTAGCTGGCAGCTAGTAGCTAGCAGCTCGTGGGTGCCGTGGGAATCCCACCGCTTTTAGGGTTCTTGGACTAGCTACCAGCTGCTAGCCGCTAGCTACTCGTCATCCCATTCTACCGCAACAGCTTTTGTAGTAGGTCGGACAGCGCCGACGAATGTTGGGGCAGCAGCGGAACGGCCCCGACGCTGCCGAAATCCTCGGCGGGGCCATGGTGGGGATAGAGAATCGCGGCGTAGCGCACCGCCGAGCTGCCGCCCTGGCCAATGCTACCCCGATAGGCGTAGGCATCGTCGAGGGCGTCCTGGGGCACGCGGTTGTCGGGTGCCCGGCGATACTTGGCGTCGAGTACCACGATCGCTGGCGGCTGGCCGGGCGTGATCAGCTCCAGCGCCAGGTCGGGGATGCGCGTGTAGGCGTCGAGCGCCACCAGGCCCAGCCGGTCGGGGCGGGCGGTGTAGCGCGGCTGATAGCGCAGCCGCCAGATTTGCCCGCCCGCCTGCAGCTCCAGCAGCGGCGTGGCGCTGGCCAGTTGGACCGTCCAGCGCTCGCGGGCCGGGTCCTCGGCCAGCAGGCTCTGGGCAACCACAGTCGCGCCGTAGC
>DAOTUS010000364.1:0-3890 GCA_034437415.1 Herpetosiphonaceae bacterium | reverse complement strand
GGCTGGGCGCGGCCGCTGCGGGCGGCGGTATCCTGGGCGGCCACAATCACCCGCCAGCCACGCTCCTGCTCCAGGGTCAGGTCGGGCGGATATTCGAGCGCGGGGATGCGGCCGATCAGCGGGTCGCGGCGGACCTCGACCTGCTCAATCTCCAGCATGCCGCGCAGGGCCAGGCTGCGCAGATGCGCGGGCGTGGCGCCGACATCGCGCAGCTCGGGCAGCAGCACGGCCTCGCCATCGGTGGCCTGCTCGATGACGGCCTGGAGCACGGCGGCCAGCCGCGGCGCCCGCTCCAGCTCGGCCAGGGCCAGCGCGGCGTCGGGGACGGTCGGGCGGGCGCTCCACTCGCGCTTGGGGGCGACGTTGGGGCGGGTGATGTGGCTGCCGAGCACAATCAAACCCTGCTCGTGCAAGCCCGTGTAGGTGCGGCGCAGATCGGCGTCGGAGCCGCGCAGGTCCAGGCGCAGCTCGGTCTCGGTCTGCTCGCCGGAGCGGCGGAGATGAAACAGCACCGCCCGCTCGCGCTCGTCGAGGGTGCCGAGATCGATCGCCAGGCCGGTCTGGCTGGGCCGCCAGGTGCGCTCGATCTCCTGCTGCACGCCCGGCGGCAGGGTCAACTCCAGGGCGTCCCAGAGGCGCACGGCCTGGGTGCGGCTGAACCAGCGGGCCAGGGCCAGCTGCTGTGGGGCGGCGATCGCCTCGGGGTCGGCGCGGTCCAGGATCTCGCGGATGGCGAAATCGCCAGGGCGCTGCTCGGTGAGCTCCAGCACAATCCCCTGGACCCGGCGGGCGCCAAGCGGCGCCCACACCAGCGCGCCGACCGCGAGCGGGCCGAACGTGGGCGGCACGACATAGGTCAAAATCGCCGCGAGATTATCCGGCAGATAGGCATTGAGGGCGATATGGGCGTAGGTTGGCAAAGCAAAAATCCAATTTCACACTACGATGGCGGATCAGGCATTGGGACTGTGCAGGAGCTGCTCGGTGCGCTTCAGGGCGGTCTCAAGCTCGACGGCAACCTGCGCTTTGATTTTGGCGATCGGCGCGATCATGGCCAGCGGGCCGAGCATTGGCTTGAGGTCGAAGCGGAGCAGCGCGATCAGCAACACGGTATCATTTTCGGGCTGCAGCGTCCAGCGGGCCAGCAGCGGCAGCGGCCGGACCGCCTCGAACTGCACCTCGTCCTGGGCGACGGTGCGAAACACCCCGGCGGCGGCGCGCTTGCCCATCTGGGTGCCGAAATCGAAGTGGGCGGTCAGGGGCGTGGTAGCGCCGGATCTGGTCCCGACCTCCACGCGGATAATCCGCTTCATCACCAGGGGCAGATTGGCCGGCTCGCTCAAAAACGCCCACACCGCATCGAGATCATACGGCATCCGGCGCTCACGTGTCACTGAAATCATGAAGAGTACCTCGTGTTAGGGCGCTGAGAAACGTCCACCGCTCAGCGCTTAATGCGTCCCTGAATCGTTGTAATCGGCAGCCGATAGGCCTGCAGCGCGCCCTGTGGCCGCCAGCGGCCCCACGCGGCGGCGTAGCGGGCGGCCAGCGGCACCAGCGCCAGCGCCGGATCGGCCAGCGGCTCGACGGCGACCGTGCCGATGATCGAGCGGAATGAGAGGTCGGGGTGAACCTCATCGGCCTCCAGGCAGATGCCGTGCCGTTGACTGTCGAGCAGGCGGGCCAGCCGCCCGTCGGCGCCGACCACAACCAGGGCGGCCTCGCCGACCAGCGCAAAGGCCAGCGGCACGGCATACATGGCCTGGCGCTGCCGATCGTAGCCAGCCAGCCGCATAAACGGCAGCTCGGCCAGCAGCGCCAGGGCGCCAGTTCGATCGAGAATTTCCATTGGGTCTGCTCCCACTATCCATAACTATTGATCGTCGCCGCCGGAACTCGTGCGGCTCAGCCAGCGTCGCGGGCGGGCCAGATCCGCCCGCCAATCCGCTCGATGTCGATGCAGCCGGTGGTGGCGCCCCAGGCGGCCCGCCAGACGCCCAGCGGGCCACCGCGCAGGGCCTTGGCGGCCTGATCGGCGATCTGGCGCAGGAAATCGCGGCCATACTTGTGGGCCAGAAGCAGGCTGGCCTGGACGTACTCGGCGCCGGGGCCAACGTCGCGGTAACGGCCCCAGGCAAACACGCTGACCCAGCTGCCGCCCAGCTCCTGGTCGCACTGCAGGCCCACGCCGCCAGGGTAGCGGCGCAGCACGGTCAGCTTGTAGCCCGGCTGGGTGGCGAAGTAGATCCGCCCGCGCGCGGTGGCAAAAAACAGCGGCGTGAGCGACGAGACGCCGCTCGCGTGATCGTGGGTGGCGAGGCGGCCAACCGGCACATCGGCGAGAAAGCGCCAGATCTGGTCGGCGTTCATGCGCTGCACTGGCGCTGGTGAAAGATCATGCATATATCGTACCTGGTAGAAGGTAAATGATCCGGCGGGTTTGGGCCAGAGAGGTGATGATCGGTTCTGCTCATCAATTGGGAGTAGATCTTGATTCTCCTCCCCTCCGCTGGAGGGGAAACGCCGGGGGTTTTCATCCCCCGGCACCCCCTAAATGTTTAGTTTGTGGATCGATAGTGCTTTATTTTCATATCAAAAGTGTATTTTCGTAAGACCGCATCTGGAGTATTAGCCATCACAGGCGGACAGGAAGAAGAGGCAACATCTATTCAGCCAACCTAGGAATTCGTGATTGCTCAATTATACCCTTGTTCGGGGATGGTTTATAATCGGCCGAATGACAACATCGTACAATCTATGGCGCGTTTCGGCGCTGCTGGCGGGCGCGACGCTGCTCTACAAGCTGCTGGGCTTTGCCGAGAAGCTGGTGCTGGCGCATGTGTTCGGCACCAGCGCGACCGCCGATGCCTACACTGCCGGGGCCAGCGTGGTGCTGCTGGCGGGATTTCTGCTGGCCGACATTGCCAACCCGGCCCTCATCCCCGTGCTGCTTGGCGACCCGGCGGGCGCCCGGCGAACCTTTGGCGCGACCCTGGGCTGGGTGCTGCTTGGGGCGGCGCCGCTGGCCGCGCTGGGCTGGTGGGGCGCCGCCGGGCTGGCCAGGGTGTTTGGGCCGGGCTTTGATGCGCCGACACAGGCGCTGACCGCCAGCATTATTCGGGTTGGCATGGTCGCCCTGCCGGCACTCTGCGCCACGGCGATTCTGGTGGCCTGGTATCAGGCCCACGGCCACTTTATGCGGCCGGCACTGGCGGATATTGCGCTGAAGCTGGGGCCGCTGGCGGGCATTGCCCTGCTGGGCGGCGTGCAGGGGCTGGCCTGGGGGCTGATGCTGGGCGCGCTGGTGCGGCTGCTGCTGCTGATCGGCCGCCAGGTTCCGCTGCGCCCACAGCTCGTCGGGCGAGACGCCGGGCTGCGGGCGGTGGTGCACGGGGCCTGGCCGCTGCTGCTGACCTCGCTGGTATCGGTCCATCTGATTGGGGTGGTTGAGACGGCGCTGGCCTCGACCCTGGGGACGGGGGCGGTCGCCGCGCTGGCGTATGCCCGCCGGATCGTCGATGTGCCGATTATTCTGGCCCCGCAGGTGGTGGCGCGGGTGGCCTTTCCCATGCTGACCGAGCTGGCGCTCAGGCAGGACCGGGCGGCGCTGGCGGTGCTGCTGCAGCGTTGCGTGCGGATCTCGCTGCTGCTGCTGCTGCCGCTGACGATTGTTGGCACGCTCCTGGCCACGCCGCTGGTGCGGCTGCTGTTCGAGCGCGGCGCGTTTGATGCCCGCTCCGTCGGCCCGACCAGCACCGCCATGATGACGATTCTGCCCAGCCTGCCCGCGCTGGCGCTGAGCATTCTGCTGGTGCGCTTCAACTACGCGACCGGCGACACGCGGCGGCCAAGCGTCATTCGGGTCGCCGGCGCGGTGCTGCAGATTGGGC
>DAOTUS010000363.1:0-2873 GCA_034437415.1 Herpetosiphonaceae bacterium | reverse complement strand
CAGCAGCACGGTGAACGCAATCTGGCAGCAGTGCAACGGGTCTTCATGCGCCGCTTTGATCAGGCCATCAATCGCTTGGGGCTGGGGTGAGGTCCCGAACGACTTTGCACATGCCCTGTAGGGTTGACCACCCCAGCCTGGTCGAGCAGCTCGGCCACAGCCTCGCGATAGACTGGCGAGTCGGTGGGCAGATCCTCGGCCGGGCGCGGCAGGGCATCCCACGGCCCAGCCACCGCGACCATATCATCCTGGCTGCCGCCGGAGAGCGTGATCTGCTGGGTCTCCGCGCAGGGTGCGCCGACCAGCTCCGGGGTGCTGCCGCCAACCTCGGCCGCCAGGGCGCTGGCTGTATAGAGCCGATAGGTCTCGTCGCCGTTCAGCAGCGGGGCGGTGGCAGCGTAGTCCAGCCACGCGCCGTTGCGCACGCCGCCAAGCAGAAAGCCATTGCGCGGGTCGACGATCGGGACAACCGCCGTGTCAAGAACATCGGTGGCTGGCGCGGCAGTGGCTGGCGCGGCCGTTGCCTCAGGTACTGCTGGCGCTGGCAGGGCGGTGGCTGGCGCGGCCGCCTCCGCTGGTGTGCTGGGCAGCGCACTTGGGCTTGGGGTGGCTGGCGCGGCCGTCGTGCCGCAGGCCGCCAGGATCAGCGCCAGCGCGCCGATACAATACATTCGTTTCATCAAAATCTCCTTGGCCTGATCGGGCAACTGGGACGCACCACGCGCCCCGAAAGCTCCGCCGACAAGCGGAACAGTATGACTCGCGCACGGCGTTTTCGCAAGCCTTGGTTTAGGCCGCCACAGGGCCAATCCAAACGGCTGGCGGGCATTCACCATGCCCGCCAGCCGTGGATTGATGATCGCTAGCTGAGCCTGTCGAAGCCAAAACCCTGGGCTTCGACAGGCTCAGTCAACGGATCGATCAGCGCTTCACACCACGCTTGACAGACTATTAGTCGAAATCAAACAGGTCATCGAGGAAGCTTTCGCGCTTTTTCTTTTTGTAGTGGCCGTGGTGCTGGTTGTAGTTTTGAGGCTGATTGTAGCCCGGTGACTGATTATAGTTTTGAGGCTGATTATAGTTTTGAGGCTGATTATAGCCCTGGGGCTGATTATAGCCTGGGGGCGGCTGAACCGGCGTCGGTGGCACAGCTGGCTGCTGGGGCCGCTGGGCTGGCTGATAGGGCTGGGTTGCGCGCTCGATAAGCTTGTCGAGCTCGCCGCGATCCAGCCACACGCCGCGACATTGGGGACAGTAATCGATCTCAATCCCCTGTCGATCGGTCATCGTGAGCTGCACTTCTTGGCACGTTGGACAATACATTGTCACCTCCTTTAACCTGATTGGACGAGCCACGCTCCTGCAAGGAGCGTCTTATAGCGATCATACCCCAGATCGGTTGGCCCATGCAAACCATGTTAAAAACGCTCCGGCATCCTTGATTTGGATGCCGGAGCGTTGGCGGATTCAGGGAGGCGCTACTTACACTTGACCGTCATAGCCTCGTCGGAGCCATAGATTCCGCCATAGCCGGTCATGGTTACGCCATTCAGGACAATGCTGGTGGTCGCCTGGCGGTGGAAGCCTTTGCTGTGGAAGAGATAGGTGCAATCGCCCGATACGGTTTTGTCATTCGCCTTGCGCTGCTCGATCTCGCCCACGCCGGTCCAGGTCGCAGCAACGGTTATGGTCCGCCCAACAACCTCGGGCGGGCACTCTTCCCCGATATCCGAACACTGCGAGGTCAGCTGCATCGTTTGCGGGTGGAGGGTGGCAGTATCGATTTTTTTATCCAGCTCAAAAACGCTGCTGGCGCGGGTGGTGCAGCTTAGCTCGTTTGAGCCACTGAAGTAGTCGGAGCCGACGAAGCCGTAGCGCTGGATAAACACACAGAGGAGGATCTCATCGGCGCTCGTAAACGATACGCCAAAGCTGGTCACCTCACATGAGGTCGTATCACCAACCACCTCACAGGTCCTTGAACTGGCCGACGCTCCAAGGCGGGTGGTGGTCGATTTCTCGTTGGTCTGGGCAGCGCTGGCGGTGCCCAGACCAAGGCTCAGAACCATGGCGAGAACGGCGAGGCGGATCAGGCGGGCGGCGGATGTGGTCATTCAGTTCTCCTACATTATCAATCGCTGATGCCCCGCTATCATAGCGACAAACCCTGGCAAACACAAACCGCCGCAAACAATCCTCGCGAGCGCCTAATCTGCGGGCACTTATGGGGATTTTTGGTATCGACAAGCACCTGTGGCTAGGCTATGCTACCCCTCAATGCACAATCGCGTGCGCTCGTAGCCTGTGAGGAATCCAACCATGAGTCGTGCTGCCAAAACCGTGTTCGCGTTCGGTGTCTATCTGGTCGGCCTGAGCGGACTGCTGCTGGCGATCCCCAACTGGCTGATTGGGCTGTTTGGCATCGCGCCAACCTCCGAGGTCTGGATTCGGGTGGTCGGAATGCTGGTGCTTTTTCTGGCGGTCTACTATATCCAGGCTGCCCGCGCCGAGCTGACCGGCTTTATGCGCTGGTCGGTCTACGTTCGGGCTAGCGTGATTGGGTTTTTTGGCATGTTTGTGCTGCTGGATCTGGCCCCGGCCGCCCTGCTGCTGTTTGCGGTGATCGATCTGGCGAGCGCCGCCTGGACCGCGCTGGCCCTGCGGCAGGACGTCCTGCAATCGCCCGCCCGCCCGATCCAGCCGACACTCTGATCGCTCAGCGGTCGTCGGCGGACGCGGCGGGGATCTCGGCGCGGCGGGCTGACTCAGCGCTGCGTTTCTGGGCCTTCCGGCGCGCGTGCCGGCTGGTCAGCCGCCGCCGCAGCCACGGCAACCGGAGCAGCAGCAGCCCGGCGACGGCGGCCCCGTACAGC
>DAOTUS010000362.1:0-34573 GCA_034437415.1 Herpetosiphonaceae bacterium | reverse complement strand
CCATGGACGTTTGTCTCCGAGCTGTGATGTTTTGTCACCCGCACTCTACGACAAACGTCCATATGTGTCCATCGGTCAGCGCACCCGCTGATCAGGCTCTATTTTGGCGAGGGTATTGCGCTCAGTGATCTGATTTTTTACATGGAGGCAACGATGCCTGAAGCTTTTGAACGCTATCTTGATGAGCAGCTCAACGGGCTGCGTGAGCAGGGGATCTTTCGCACCCTGCGCCAGCTGCAAAGCCCGCAAGGCCCGCGCTCGACGATTGATGGCCAGACGGTGATCAATCTCTCCTCGAACAACTATCTGGGCCTGGCCACCCACCCGGCCCTGAAACAGGCCGCGATCAAAGCGATCGAGGAGTATGGCGTTGGCTCCGGGGCGGTCCGCACAATTATTGGCACGATGAGCATTCACGAGGAGCTGGAGGCCCTGCTGGCGCAGTTCAAGGGCACCGAGGCGTCGCTGGTGCTGCAGTCGGGCTTTACCGCCAACCAGGCTGTGCTGGGCGTGATTTTGGGCGATGGCGACCTGGTGATCAGCGATGAGCTCAATCACGCCTCGATTATCGATGGCATCCGCCTGACCAAAGCCGCCCGTAAGGTCTACAAGCACAACGACACCGCTGACCTTGAGCGGGTGCTGCAGGAGTCGCAGGCCGCCAAGCATCGCAACACGGTCATCGTCACCGACGGCGTGTTTAGCATGGATGGCGACATCGCCCCGCTCGATCGGATCGCCGAGCTGGCCGAGCGCTACGGCGCCATCACCATGGTCGACGACGCCCACGCCTCGGGTGTGCTCGGCCCCCACGGCAGCGGCACGGTCAAGCATCTGAAGGTGAAAAACTGGGATATTCACGTTGGCACGCTCTCCAAAGCGGTCGGCGCGCTGGGCGGCTACGTGGCCTGCTCGCGCAAGCTCCGCCAGCTGATGGAGCACCGTGCCCGCCCGTTCCTGTTCAGCACCTCGCACCCGCCATCGGTCACCGCCACCTGCATCGCGGCGATCAAGCTCCTGCAAAGCCCCGAGGGCCAGCAGCTGATCGACCAGATGTGGGCCAACACCGCGATGTTCAAGGCCGGGCTGCAGAGCCTGGGCTTCAACACCGGGATCTCGCAGACGCCGATTACCCCGGTGATTGTGGGCGAGCCGGCCAGGGCGATGCAGTTCTCCGATGAGCTCTTTAAAGCCGGGGTGTTTGCCCAGGGCATCGCCTTTCCGACCGTGGCCCGCGACAAAGGCCGCGTGCGCACGATTGTTACGGCGACCCATAGCAGTGCCGACCTGGAAGAGGCGCTGAACGTGTTCGAGTCGGTCGGGCGGCGGATGCAGTTGATCTAGGGTTTCGTGGTACACTTAATGATAATATTCCGGCAGGATCGCACCACAATCCAGGCATAAAACGAGGTGTCGGCCCGCCAACCATTACACATACTGGGAGGATCCATTATAGACGCTCAACATCTTGCCCACCGAGCCGTTGACCTAGCGGACTCGAAACAGGCAACCGATATAATCATGCTTGATCTTCGGCCACTGACCCCAATCGCTGATTATTTTGTGGTCTGTACTGCGAGCAATGAACGCTTGCTCCGCTCCGTCATCAAAGAGATTGATGATGTATTGACCAAAGAGGGTGCGCCATCGGCCCGGATGGAAGGCACGCCCGAGACTGGCTGGGTCCTGCTGGACTATGGCGATGTGATTGTCCATGTCTTCAGCACCGAGCAGCGTGAATTTTATAAGCTCGATAAACTGTGGCAAAAAGCCACTCCTGTTGTCGTTCTCCAATAGCGCGTCGCTCGTCAACGGCGATGAACAACGAGGTAGCATCATGAGCGAACATACGAAACGCGACCACTATATCCTGTTTGCATTGGGGGCGGCGGCTGGGAGCGCTGTAGGCTTAGTCCTTGGCTCGGTCCTGGCCTACTGGCTCGGCGATGACACCGTCCGCGCTATCGGGCGGGGCCTCCGTCGCCTGGCTGGTCGCGATCCAGAGCCAAACTTCGAGTTGTTCTTGCAGTAACACTACATCAGGAAATGCTTCTAAGGCCCGCCAACGCGGGCTTTTGATCTTTAGGTTGCGCAATGCTGCGATCGGCTGTAGTCTAGCGACAGCGCTCAGGCGCTTGCTGATCCAGACTGTAATTTCCCTATCTCGTTACGTGCATGAGGAGGCTGCTATGGTTGAACGAATCTGCCGCGCGTGTCAGGCCGGCAATCAGGTCGATGCGACGCGCTGTGCGGTCTGCGGTGCCGACCTCGAGGCGGCCGCGCCCCTGGCCCGCCGCCCGTCCCCGGCCAGTCTGGCCCAGCGGGTGCGCCAGTCGCCGGTGCTGCGCAGTCCGGCGGCCAAATCGGTGGCGCTTGGGATGGTGGCGCTGGCGATGGATGTCGGCGCTGCCCTACTGAGCAAACGTAAAAATGCCGCCTCAAGTGCCGCGCCGACCTCAACCGCGATCGTCCCCAGCCGCCCGCACATCAGCCGGGCTTTTTTACGCCGTCGCGAGTGGGAAGAGTTCGATGCGGCCGGCAATCTACGTCGCCGGGTGGTGGAGCAGGTAATCATTCGCGATGAATAGACCTGTCTTCGTCAAGCTCGGCGGCTCCATCCTGACCGATAAAAATGCGCCTGAGGCGCTGTCCACCACAATCCTCCACGAGGTTGCGCAAACGCTCGCCGCCATCCGCCGCGAGCAGCCCAATCTGACGCTGCTGGTTGGCCACGGCGGCGGCTCGTTTGGCCACTACTGGGCCGAGAAATATGCGACGGCGGCGGGCATTCACGGGCCGGAGAGCTGGTGGGGCGTGGCGCGGGTCGCCGATGCGATGGCTCGGCTCAACCGCGCGGTGGTGGCGGCCCTGCTGGAGGTCGAGATTCCCGCGCTGGGGGTTCAGCCATCGGCCTCGGCCCAGGCCAGCGGCGGGCGGATCACCGCGATTGGCCACGCGCAGCTCAGCGCGCTGCTGGCTGGCGGGATTGTTCCGGTTGTGTATGGCGATGTGCTGCTGGATACAGTTCAGGGCTGCACAATCGCCTCAACCGAGACAATCTTCGCCGCGCTGGTGCCACACCTGCAGCCGCGCCGAATTGTGCTGGTTGGCGAGGAGGCCGTGTATGATGCTGATCCGCGCCACACTCCTGAGGCGCGCCCAATCGCCCAGATTGATGCGACAAACTACGCCGCCGTGCTGGCCGAGCTGGGCGGCTCGCACGGCGTGGACGTGACCGGCGGCATGCGGGCCAAAGTCGAATCGATGTGGGCGCTGGCCTCGGCGGCCCCCGAGCTTGAAATTGCCATCTGTGGACCGGCGGCGCTGGCGGCGGCGCTGCGGGGCGACAGCCTGCCGAATGGCACGCTTATTCGGGGGGCAGCCACCCCAACCGCCGCTGAATAAAGTGGGGTCTGCCGGGCGTCTGACGGCCTGACGCAGCGCAGTTGGTTTGACATATTGCAGCACCTCTCGTAAACTGCTGAATGGGCGAACCAAGATGTTCGTCATTTTAACCCTCGGAGGTTTGCTGTGCGCCAAATACGCATGCTAACAGTTCTCGTGATCGTCGCGCTGGCAGGGTGTGGCCAGATTGCGGTTGATCCAAAACCGGTTGCTCCTGCGCCCTCAGTGACTGCTGACTACGATCTGGCAATTGTCAGTGTGGACTTTGACCCGGCCCTGCAAGGTAATCGCCTGCCGATCAGCACCTCATATGCGGTGCTGGTAGCAATTGAAAATCGGGGCGTCCTCACCGCCCGCAATATCAAAGTCAATGCGACGCTTGATCGGGTTGGTGGCAGCCGGGCCGTCCTTCAGGGATCCCACTCGCTGAGTGAGCTAGCGCCTGGCGCCATCAAACTGGTTCGGATTCAACCAGCCGGCAGCTTACCGGCTGAATATGCCACCTATGAGCTGACAGTTCAAGCCCAGCCGCTCGCCAACGAAACAATCCTCAGCAACAATGTGCGGGGCTTTACCATTCGCGTTGCACCCTAAATCCTGGGAATAAGGTGAACCTATGCAGCGACTTGCTCTGCTCAACCGCTCGTGGCTGACAACTATTCCGCTGCTCCTCGGCGGTATGGTGGTTGGTCTTATGATGACCCTGCGGGCCGGCGCCGCCCCGCAGACAATCAATCCCTCGCGCAACACAGCCGCCAGCCTCAGCGTGACTCGGGTCTCTGAGCTACGCGCCCGCCAGCAGAGCCTAAGTAGCGATCTGACCCGCCTGCGCGACGAACAGGGTGTTCTCCAGCGTAAAGCCACTGAGAATCAGGGCAATCTCGAAGAAATTCGCACCCAGATCGATGCCCAGAATCAGCTCGCCGGTCTCTCGGCACTGCGTGGCCCCGGCGTGGTCGTAACCCTGGACGATAGCACTTCGACCTTGCCCAGCGATGCCGTCGACGTGAATCGCTACATTGTTCATCAGCAACAGCTGGTGACGCTGGTGGGCGTGCTGTGGAACACCGGCGCCGAGGCGATTTCGATCAACGAGCAGCGGGTGACCGACCAGACCTCGATCTATTGCGTTGGCTCAACGATCATCATTAACCAGGAGCTGCTGGCGCCACCCTTTACCATTCGGGCGATTGGCGACCCCGCCAGCCTTGAGTCGGCGACGCTAAACTCGCCCCTGCTGGCCGATCTCTGGAGCCGCCAGCGCGAGTACGGCGTGGTGATCAACGTCAAGCAAAAAAATCAGATTCAAGTCCCCGCCTATACCGGCCCGGTGACCCGGCGCCATCTGGTGGCCGCGCCATGACCCGGGCGATGCTGCGCCAAAGTTTGCTCACCCTGATGTGTATTGGGATCGGGTTTGCGCTGGTCACTCAGCTGCGAACCTATCAGTCGATCACGAGCGATGTCGGGAACCTGTCGCCCGAGGAGCGCTCGGTCATTATTATTGGCCTGATCGACCGCAACAATGCGGCTGAGCGTGAGATCGCGGTGCTCCAGACCCAAAACGCCGACTATCGGCGCACGCAGCTCAACGGCACAAGCAATCTCGATCAGCTGGTGAGCGATCTGACGGCCTTGCGCGCTCAGACCGGCGCGGTGCAGGTGCGCGGCCCAGGGGTTCTGATCACGATCGACTATGCGCTGCGGGCCTCGGATATGCTGGCCTTGATCAATGAGATTCGCAACGCCAGCGCCGAGGCCATCGCGATCAATAATCAGCGAATTATTGTGCGTAGCAGCATTGACGAGCACAATGGCATGCTGCTGATCGATGGCGTGCCGCAGGCGCCACCCTATGTTGTGACCGCGCTTGGCGACAACACAACCCTGATGGGTGCGCTCAACCGGATCGGCGGATTGCTGCGGATCTGGAACGAAATCGAGGGTGTTGCGGTCCAGATTGAGCCGCGTGATGACCTGACGCTGCCGCGGATCAGCACCATGCCAACCTTCCACTATGCCCAGCCAATACCCTAGACAAACAATAATGCATCGCGTATAATAAAAATTGTAGCTCCGCCAGACTTTGATTCGGCGGACCACAACTGAGAAAAATTCTCAGTTTTTTTCTTTTATTCACCCTTGCACGAGGCTGATGACCATGACCGAGAAGCCGATTTATCTCACTAAAGAGGGACGCGCCCGGCTTGAAGCCGAGATTGAGGAGTTGGAGACGTTTGGACGTAAAGATGTTGCGGAGCGGATTCGTCAGGCCAAAGAACTCGGCGATATTTCTGAAAGCGGCGAGTACGAGGATGCCAAGAATAAACAAGCTTTTCTGGAAGGGCGCATTCGTGAAGTTCGCAATATCTTGAACAACGCCCAAATGATTGATGAGGAGAATTCCGATACGCGTGAAGTGCGAGTCGGGTCATCAGTGACTATTCGCTATGAAGATGGTGATGAAGAAGAGTGGATGATTGTTGGAGCCGCCGAAGCTAATCCACGCAACGGCAAAATCTCGAATGAGTCGCCGATTGGCAGCGCATTGCTGGGTAAAAAACCCCGTCAGAAAGTGTCGGTAACCACGCCAAGTGGGATTGCCAAACTGACGGTGATTAAAATCCGCTAGCCACTGACCGCGATCCTTGATACTAACTATGAGGCACACCTCCGTGTGCCTCATTTGTGTTTGTGGAGTTTAGCGCTGGGGCTAGATAAAGAAAAAGCCAAAGGCCAGAATGATATACACCCCCAGCAACATTGCCCCTTCCAGCCAGTTGCTCTCGCCGTCCATGGAGATAAATGCCGCCAGAATCACACACACGGTTAGGGCCATAACCTCGAACAGGCTGAAGAATAGGGTCATCTGCTGGCCAAACAGCAGGCTGATAAAGACCAGCAGCGGCGCCACAAACAGGGCGATCTGCATGCTCGACCCCAGCGAGATCGTCAGCGATAGATCCATCTGGTTTTTCAGCGCGGCCTGGACGCCCACGAGGTGCTCGGCGACGTTGCCGACAATCGGGATAAAGATAATGCCCAGGAACAGCTCGCGCACGCCCAGGGCTTTGGCCACCGGCTCAACCACATGCACCAGGTATTCGCTCATAAACACAATCGTCAGCGTTGCTACGGCCAGAATGCCCAGCGAGGTCTTGACATCCCACTTGGCATGGTGGCTCACAATCTCATCGGTTTCTTCAACGCCGCTATGCGAAATGGCGGCGCCGCCACCCTCGCGCAGAAAGTAGATCATGCTCAGAATATACACAATGATCAGAACCGCCGCTACGCCCATAGATATAATGTTTAGCTGCGGATCGTTAACCTGCGTTTTGAAGACGTCAAGCGGAATATTTGGGTCAGCAACTTCTTTGAGAATCTCAAAGAGCGTTGGGATGATCAATCCAATCACGGCCAGGGTCATCATCGATGCCGACATGCCGGTCAGCCCGCGATCAAATTTTTGTTTGCCGTGTTTCAACCCACCCAACAGCAGGCTGAAGCCGAGAATCAGCAGCAGGTTTCCGATGATCGAGCCGGTGATCGAGGCTTTGACCAGTTCGAAATTGCCCGCTTTAAGCGCCACGATCGTGATGATCAGTTCCGCCGCATTCCCAAGGGTTGCGTTAAGCAGACCGCCGATTTTAGGGCCGGTATGAATTGCCAGCTCTTCGGTCGCCTCGCCCAGAATGCCGGCCAGTGGAATTAGGGCCAGCGCCGAGAACGCAAACAGCAACGAATCGTTATGGAGAAAATATTTGGTAACCACCGCCAAGGGCACGAATACCAACATATACCGTAACCAACGCAAACCAGCCTCCTTCTATTCAAATGCGATCATGTCAGGCGCAGGGATTTTGAGGCGAATGATAGGTGGCTGTGCGCTATGTGTCAACGTTCCCGCTCTGTGATCGGAATGCATTTCACCAGCCCATCCCCCGGCATACCGCAGGTTCGCCCTGGCAACCGCACCAGCCAGCCCAGCTGTGGACAGCGGTGTATGCTATAATTTTTTGGTGATGAAGATACTCCTGCCTTTACCTGAATGGTTGGCGACGCTCACGCCCTCGGAGCGCCAGACGCTGGCGTATCTCTGGCATCTCCCTGATGCAACGATGCTGGCCGACCGCCTGACCACGCCGCCGATTGTTGAGCACCTGCTGACAACCTTGCGCCCGCCGGATCGCGCGGCCCTTGAGCGGATTCTGGCCGTCGGTGGGGCGATTGCTGCCGCGAGCTTGGAGCGCGACTACGGCTCGATCCGGCCACACAGCGGCTTTGTCAATCCACGGGCCTACCTGAACGCGCTCCAGGGAGTTCCATCGGCGGTTGAGCGCCTGTTTGTGCTGGGGCTGATTCGGCCGCACCGCACCGAGTCCGGGCTTGGGTATGCCATCCCGCTCGAGCTGCGCCCGCTGCTGCCAGCGCTGGCGCCGCCGGAATCCACCTCACGCCTCGGGCCATGTCCGCCGCCCCAGCAGACCCAGGCGGCTGATCCATTTGGCTTTGAGCGCGAGCTGGTGGCAATGATTGCCCTGGCCTATGCTGAGCCGTTGAGATTGAATAATAATGGGACGCTGCATCGCGCCAGCCTGGCCCGCCTGGCCGCCCGCCTGAGGATGGCTGGTGCGACCAGCGAGGCTCGCTGGCCCGCCGTGGCGCTGCTGCGCACGCTGGCCCGCGACCTCGGGCTGCTCCACGAGCGGGCTGGGACGCTGCGGGTGGCGCCCAGGGCGCTGGAGTGGCTGGCCCAGGCGCCGCCCGATCGGCTAGCCAGCCTGCTGAATGCCTGGATGGCCAGCTCGTTCGATGAACTGACCCTGCTGGCGGGCCTGCGCTGGCGCACTCCACCGTGGCGCTATCCACGCCGCGCCGCCCGCCGAGCGATCCTCGATCTGCTCCAGGCGGCGCCCGCCGGATGGCTGGAGATTGCCGATGTTGGGGCGGAGATGCGGCGGCTCAACCCCGATTTCGCCCGCAGTGGCGCCGAGTACGCCGCCTGGCAGCTGAGCGATGCCGACGGTGTCAGCCTGGCTGGCTGGAGCAACTGGGAGCGGGTTGAGGGCGCTTTGATCAAGGTCTGTCTGCTGGGGCCGCTGCACTGGCTGGGCCTGGTCGATCTCGGCGGCGCTGCCGAGCCGTCCTTGGTGCGGCTCAGCGGCTGGGGTGCCGTGCTGCTGGGCGTGGCGGACCCTCCGGCGGTGTTCGAGGCGCCACTTCAGCTTCAGGCTGATGGTACAATTTATGTGGACGCCGCTGTGCCGCCCATGCCGCGCTTTCAAGTCAACCGGATCGCCACCTGGCAGGGGATCGACGGGCAGGGAACCGAACAGTACGCCATCACCCTGCGCTCCTTCGACGAGGCCACCGAACGCGGGATCGGCCGGGAACAAATCGTCGAGTTTCTGCGGCGCTGGTCGGATGCAGCGCTGGACTCTGAGCTGACCGCGACGCTCGCGGAGTGGGAACACCGCCGCACCGCCCTGCGCGGACGCACCGCCGTGCTGCTTGAGGCCAGCGATCCGGCCCTGCTGGCCACGATTGCCGCCGATCCAGCCGTACGCCTGCCGCCCTACACGCTGCTTAATCCAACCACCTGGGCGCTTGAGGCGGCCGATGGACCCCGCTGCATCAGCGCCCTGCGCGATCAGGGCTATGGCCTGGCGGCGGCGCTGACGAGTCCCGAGACACCCTTGAGCGAGCGCGATCTGCGGAGCTTGCTAGTGGCCGCCAACGTGCTCTTCGCGCTTGGCAGCGCCCAGGGCTGGGACCACGGGGTGAGCGAAGCCCTGTTGGAGCGAGTTCGGCGCACCCTGCCCTCCAATGCGCGCGCCGAGGCCGAGCGGACGACCCAGGCGCTGCTTGAGCTGCTGAGGCTAACCCCTGATCGCTGATGCTGGGCTGAGATTCTTCAGCGCACGACCCAAAGATAGACGAGCAACGAAACCTATGCGTGATCGATTATATACAACCGAGGCGATTATTTTGCGGCGCTCCGATGTGGGCGAGGCCGACCGCCTGCTGACGATTTACACGCCCCACTACGGCAAAATTGCGATCTCAGCACGGGGCGTGCGCAAAACCATGAGCAAGCTGGCCGGGCATCTGGAGTTGTTTACGCACACCCGGCTCCAGCTGGCCAAGGGCCGCACGTTCGACGTGGTGACCGAGAGCCGGGCCGTCCAGCCGTTTCGGCGCCTGCGCGAAGACCTGGACCGAATTAGCTGGGCCTACTATGTCGCTGAGCTGATCGACAAGATGACCGAGTCTGGCAGTGAAAACGTGCCGCTGTTTGGGCTGCTGCGCGATACGCTGGCGGCGATTGACGAGATTGATGACGCCTTGCGCCGGGACGTGATCATTCGCTACTACGAGCTGCATATCCTGACCCTTTCTGGCTATCGGCCGCATCTGTTCCATTGTGCCCAGTGTGAGCGCGAGCTGGGCCAGGACACCGACCGCTTCAGCCCGATCACCGGCGGGGCGCTGTGTCCCCGCTGCGGACCCCACGAGGCGCTGGCGGGGCCAATGTCGCTGGCGGCCTTCAAACTGCTGCGCTTCCTGGCGCGTAGCTCGATCGCCGACGCGCGGGCGCTGGCGCCATCGGCGGCAACCCTTCAAGAGTCCGGGCGCCTGCTCAACGGTGCCATCCGCCAGGTGCTGGAGCGCGAGCTGAAATCGGTGGTGTTTCTGGATTTGCTGCGGGGTTGATTCAGGGTTTTCGGGCGCACCCGACGCTTGCAGCTTAGTTGACAACCTTTTACCTTGCTACTACACTAATCTTCGATCTGGCCCCCATCAAGGAGCAATAAACTATGAGCTACGTTGATCAACTTCTGGCGACCAATGAAGAGATTAAATACGAGGCCCACCAGCATCCATTTGTATTTTTCTCACGCATTGCTGTCGAAACCATCATGCTTACCGTTCTGCTTGCGGCCGCATACTTTATTGTTGCACGCACGCAGTGGGAAGGCAAAGACTGGATATCGCTTGGCTTAGGCTTGATGGCCTTGCTGGTCGTGGGCAGCGCTATTTTTGACTTTTTGCGCTGGCGGAACGAGAAGTTCCTGCTTACCGATCGGCGAGTTATTCACCTGCGGGGGATTATTAACAAATCGACGATGGACTCATCGCTGGAAAAAATCAACGATGTTCAGATGCGCCAGACATTCTTTGGGCGCATGTTCAACTATGGCGATCTGGAGGTCCAGACGGCGAATGAGAATAGCGATAATTTTTTCGGCCATATTCGCGCCCCGCTTGAGTTCAAACGCGCAATGATGAATGCCAAGGTTGAACACGACCGGGCGCCAAATGAGTATTTGAGCTCGGCCTCGGTGGCGGCCTACCAGCAGGCCGCTGCACCTGCCCCACGCCTCACCCACCAGGAAATTGAAGATCAGCTGCTGCGGCTCACCGAGCTGCGTCAGAAAAATTTAATTAGCGATGCTGACTTTGATGCCAAAAAGCGCGATATCTTAAGTCGAATGTAGTTTTTGGGCGGCGATTGAGCTGAGTGGCGCCATGCGATCATCGCTGATCTGCCTGGGCCATTCTGGCCTCAGCGCCACACCGTATCAGGGAATTGTTAATGCACGATGATTTGATGGCTCAGATTGAGATAACCGCAGACATTATCCGCGCGCGAACCCAGCGCAAGCCCCAGGTTGGGGTGATCCTTGGCTCCGGCTTGAGCCAGCTCGTGGACCATATCGCTGACCCGACCGTGATCCCCTACACCGCGATTCCGGCGTTTCCCAACCCCTCGGTGCCCGGCCACCGCGGTGAGCTGGTGCTTGGCGAGCTGGGCGGGGTGTCGCTGCTGGCGCTGCGCGGCCGCTTTCATTTCTATGAGGGCTACACCATGCAGGAGGTCACCCTGCCGGTCCGCGTGATGCGGGCGCTGGGCGTGGATACCCTGATTGTCACGAACGCCGCCGGGGGCCTGAATGCCGAGTGGCAGGTTGGCGACCTGATGCGGATTAGCGACCATCTTTTCTTGCCCGGCATGACCGGAATGCACCCGCTGCGCGGCCACAACGATGATCGGCTAGGCCCACGCTTTCCGGCCATGCTGAACGCCTACGACGCTGAGCTGGGCGCGATGGCTCGGTCGGCGGCGGCGCGGGCGGGCGCAACCCTGCGCGAGGGTGTCTACGCCATGCTTTCCGGCCCGGCCTTCGAGACCGGCGCCGAGATGAACTTTTTGCGCGGCGTCGGCGTCGATGCTGTCGGTATGTCAACCGCCCCCGAGGTGGTTGTTGCCCGTCATGGTGGGATGCGAGTGCTCGGTATTTCGCTGATCACCAATATCGCCCACCCCGATGCTCCCGCCGCCAACCATCAGGAGGTGCTGGAGGCTGGCGAGGCGGCCAAGCCAATGTTTAGCGCGCTGATCACCGATGTGCTGCAGCAGATCGCCGCTGGAGCTGTGAATGAGGCGTAATGCCCGCCTGGGACTGGCGCTGCTGCTGGTGGCGGGGATTTCGGCGGTGCTCGGGGCTATCTACCTAGCTCCGCTGCTGTCGGGGATTCAGATTACGATTGCGCCGCTGCCAACCAGCGTTGCATCGCTCAATACGGTTGTGCCGAGCACGCCACCAACGCTGCTGGCTGAGGCGGCAACGGCGACAAATCCAGCGGTAGCCACGCCAACGCTGAGCGCCAGCAGCGAAATCACCGCCACACCCGCAGCAACCCTGACGGCGACTCCAGCCGTGCTGACGCCGACGAGCGATCCCGATGTGACGGCGGCGGAGACGCTGCTCCAGCTGAGCAACGCGGCCCGTCTGGCGGCCCAGTGCGAGGTTGAGCTCAAGCCGGAGCCGCGCCTGACCCAGACCGCCCAGGCCCACGCCGAGGACATGGCCCGCAACAGCCGGATCGACCACGTTGGCAGCGATGGCGCCACCTATACCGATCGCCTCGATCGCGCCGGCTACACCTACACTCGGCGCGGCGAGAATATTGCCGCCGGGTTTACAACGTCGGCAGAAGTATTCGCAATCTGGATGGATGAGCCGGAGGATGGCCCACACCGCGTCAATATCTTAAACTGCGCCTACCAGCATGCCGGAATTGGCCTGGCTTTACGGGCCGATGGCTACCCGTACTGGGTGCTCGATCTGGCCGAGCCAAAGCCGTAGCTGAATCGGCTGCTCCTCAGGGCTGCGCTGCCTGACATTCTGCTGAATCCTGACCTACCATAATCATGAGTCGAATCTGTCCTTATTCATTGGTGGTTGAGCGCTGATGCCGGATTTTCTAACCATCTGGAGTACGATTGCGCACATTGTCGAGCCGCTGCTCTGGGCCGCAGGCGGCTATTTTGGGCTGCGGATTTTAATTCGGCTCGGGCGCAGTCTGCGGTTGATCAGCGGGCTGGCGATTGTTGGGCGGCTGCTGCCGCTGCTGGTCGGCGTGCTGCTGGGCCTCTGGCAGGCCAATCTGACGGCGCGCTGGCTCTTTCCGACCAGGCTGATTCAGACCTTTGTGGCGATATTTACGGTTGCCCTGCTGCTCCATATGGGTGATCGGCTGCTGGTGCGCCGCCTCGAGGTCGAAGGCCGCCCCAACACCATCCCGCGGCTGATGCGCGATATCGCCCGCGGCGTGATTCTGGTGATCACGTTTTTTGTCTCGATCAGCCAGTTCTTTCAGATTCAGATTGGCACGGTGCTGCTCAGTTCGACCGTGTTCACGGCCGTGGTTGGCCTGGCGCTGCAGGACTTGCTCAAAAATGTGTTTGCCGGGATTGCGCTGCAGCTTGAGCGGCCATTTGCGCCCGGCGACTGGATTTTCATCGACCAGCAGCTGGGCTTCGGGCGTGTGCTGGAGATGAGCTGGCGGGCCATTCGGGTGCGGCCACGCGATGGCCAGGTGGTGATTATTCCCAACTCGGTGGTGGCGCAGCAGCAAATCAATAACCTCAGCATGGGCGGGCGCCCAATTGCCATGCGGCTGCACATCACAGTTGATGCGGGCCATCCGCCCAATGTGATTCGCGACCTGCTCAAAAAGGCCGTCCTGTCCAGTGACGGTGTGCTGGACACGCCGGCGCCGTTTGTGTACTGCCGTGACTATACGGCGGCGACAGCGTCCTACGAGATCAAGCTCTGGGTGGCGGACTACGATAACTACCCCGAGCAGCAGGGC
This sequence comes from Herpetosiphonaceae bacterium, assembly GCA_034437415.1. Lineage (GTDB taxonomy): Bacteria > Chloroflexota > Chloroflexia > Chloroflexales > Herpetosiphonaceae > JACCRK01. The sequence goes on along the minus strand of DAOTUS010000362.1, from coordinate 21,004 downwards.
GACACAATGGCCCGGATCTGGTATGTGCTGCAGCGCGCCGATGTGAAGTTCGCCCCCAACGAGATGGTGATCACGCGGCCGGAGGCGCTCCAGACCGCCCGCCGCGTCTACTACACGCCCGATCAGATTCTCAAACGCCTGCGCCGGATCGCCCTGCTCAACGATGTGCTGAGCGAGGATGAGCTGCGCTCGCTGGGCGGGCAGGTCGAGATTCGGCTGTTTGCGGCGGGCGAGGTGATTGCCCACCAGGGTCAGTACGAGACAACTCTGTATGCGATTACCAGCGGGCGCGCCCGGGTCGAGGTCCTGCAGGACGAGATCGAGCCGCTGGTGCTGTCGCACCTCGGCCCCGGTGAGATCTTTGGCGAGCGTGGATTGTTGATGGGCGAGCCCCGTTCGGCTAGCGTGATCGCCGAGGAGGATACGCGCACGATCGTGATCGATCGCCACGATATTGTGCCGATCTTTGAGCATAATCCAATGCTGCCCGAGCGCCTGGGGGTAATCCTGGCCGAGCGCCTATCGGCCACCAGCGCCTCCCTGGAGGAACACCAGCGGGCCGTCAGCAGCCAGCCGACGGTCTCCTCGAATGCCCTCTCGGTCGCTGAGCGCATCCGGCGGGTGCTTTTCGAGCTGGGCAAGTGATCCACATATGATCCACGAAGGCCACGAAGGGACACGAAGGGATACGAAGAGCAATGCTTGGGGAAGTGTGTTTTATCGCATTGGAATGCCCTAAGTTTGACCTCACCCCGTCCGCAGCGGCGGACACCACGCCCAAAGGGCACCCGCCATTGCGCTGGAGAAGGGAAGAATGGATTCAACGGGCTTATTTGAATGGTATTATCCCTAACCCCTAACCCCTAATCCCTAGAACAGCGGCTTCAGAGCCGCGTAGGTGTCATCCAGGCTTTCGTGGATGAGCTTGACCCCGCCGATCAGCGGCATGAAGTTGAGGTCGCCGTTCCAGCGCGGCACGACATGCAGGTGCAGGTGCTGGTCGATGCCGGCGCCGGCCGGGCGGCCCAGGTTCATGCCCAGGTTGAAGCCGTTGGGGTTCATCAGCTCACCCAGGATGGCTACGCAGCGCTGGCCGAGCGCCATCAGCTCGGCGGCGGTGGCGGCGGGCAGGCCGGCGAAGTCGCTGGTGTGGTCGTAGGGGACCACCATCAGGTGGCCGGGGTTGTAGGGATAGAGGTTCATCAGCACATACGCTGTTTCGCCGCGGTGAAGCACCAGATTGGCCGTGTCGTCGCGCTCCTCGTGCTTTGCGCACAGCACGCAGCGGTCATCCTTGGGCTTGTCGCTCTTGATGAAATCGGCCCGCCAGGGCGTCCACTTGATCTCCATGCATACCTCCACATCATTCCATAGCGATAAAACAGACCGTGATTATAGCGGAAAGATAGCTAAATCAAAACCGGGGCGGGATAGTTTCGCGACTATCCCGCCCCGGTTTTTTACGCATTCTTGGCGGCCTACTTATCGCGACTTGACTCCCCCAGCGCGGCCTGGGCAGCGGCGAGGCGGGCGATCGGCACGCGATAGGGCGAGCACGAGACATAATCGAGACCGAGGCTGACGAAAAACGCCACCGACTCGGGGTCGCCGCCGTGCTCGCCGCACACGCCAATTTTGAGGTTGGGCTTGGTGCTGCGGCCACGCTCGACGCCCATCTCGACCAGCTGCCCGACGCCCTCGATATCGATCGTCTGGAAGGGGTCGGCCTTGATCAGCTTGAGCTGATCGACGTAGATCGGCAGGAAGCGTCCGCTATCGTCCCGCGACAGGCCGAGCGTGGTCTGGGTCAGGTCGTTGGTGCCGAACGAGAAGAAATCGGCCTCCTCGGCCACGCGGTTGGCGGTCAGGGCGGCGCGGGGCAGCTCGATCATCGTGCCGACCAGGTAGTCCACCGCGATCCCGTGCTGGGCCAGGGTCTCAGTGGCGATCCGGCGGACCAGGGTGGCCTGCAGGCGTAGCTCCTCCACCCCGCTGATCAGCGGAATCATAATCTCGGGCTTAACCACAATCCCGCGGGCCTGACACTCGGCCGCCGCCCCGATAATCGCCCGCACCTGCATCTCGGTGATCTCCGGGTAGATGATGCCGAGCCGGCAGCCGCGAAAGCCCAGCATCGGATTGGCCTCGCGCAGGCTCTCGATCTTGGCCCGCAGGGTGTCGGGATCGACCTGCATTTTGCGGGCGAGCAGGCGCACCTCGGCGCCGTCGTGGGGCAAAAACTCGTGCAGCGGCGGATCGAGGGTGCGGATCGTGACCGGGAAGCCGTCCATCGCCTCGAAGATGCCGACGAAATCGGCGTGCTGGAGCGGCTCGATCTTGGCCAGGGCGGCGCGCCGGGCCGCGGTGGTGTCGGCGACGATCATCTCGCGCACCGCGTCGATGCGGTCGTCCTCGAAGAACATATGCTCGGTGCGACACAGCCCGATGCCCTCGGCGCCGAAGCGGCGGGCCACCCCGGCGTCGTTGGGGGTGTCGGCGTTGGCGCGCACCCCGACGGTGCGGGCCTCGTCGGCCCAGCCCATCAGGGTCGCGAAATGCTCGGTCATCTCTGGCTCGACGGTGGCCAGCTGGCCGACAAAGACCTCGCCGGTCGAACCATCGAGGCTGATCCACTCCCCGGCGCGGAGCACGGTTGGGCCAGCGACGGGATTATTGACCGTGACGGTGCCAGCGGCGTAGTCGATTTCGAGCATGCCACAGCCGGCCACACACGGCTTGCCCATGCCGCGGGCCACCACAGCGGCGTGGGAGGTGCGGCCGCCGCGAGCGGTCAGGATGGCTTTGGCGACCACCATGCCGTGGAAATCCTCGGGCGCGGTCTCGATGCGAACCAGAATCACCGCCTCGCCGGCCTTGACCTGGCGCTCGGCCTCATTGGGATCGAGCACAATCTTGCCGGCTGCCGCGCCTGGCGAGGCCGCCAGACCCCAGGCGACCGGGTGGTGCTCGCGCTTGGCCGCCGGGTCGATGATCGGGTGGAGCAGCTGATCGAGCTGCTGGGGATCGATGCGCAGCAGCGCGGTGTTGCGGTCGATCACACCCTCATCGATCAGATCGATGGCGATTTTGAGCGCGGCCGAGGCCGAGCGCTTGCCGGTGCGGGTCTGGAGCATCCAGAGCGTCCCGCGCTCGATGGTGAACTCAAGATCCTGCATATCGCGGTAGTGCTGCTCAAGGCGCTGGGCGATGGCGCGAAACTCCTCGTAGACCGCCGGCATCTGCTCGGCCATCGTGCTGATCGGCTGGGGCGTGCGAATCCCGGCGACCACGTCTTCGCCCTGCGCGTTGACCAGATACTCGCCGAACAGCTCGCGCTCGCCAGTCATCGGGTTGCGGGTAAAGGCCACGCCGGTGGCCGAGTCGTCGCCCATATTGCCAAAGACCATCGCCTGGACGTTGACCGCCGTGCCGAGGTCGTCGCTGATCCGATTGACCCGCCGGTAGTCCTGGGCGCGCTTGCCGTTCCACGAGTCGAAGACCGCGCCAATCGCCATCCGCAGCTGCTCCTGGGGATCGTCGGGGAAGCTGATGCCGACCTGCTGCTGGATAATCGCCTTGAACCGATCGGCCAGCGTGGCCAGCTCCTCGGCGCTGAGATCGGCGTCGGAGCGGGCGGCGGCGCCGCTGCCCTTGAGCTGATTGAGCTCGTGCTCAAACAGGTCGGAGGGAACGTTGAGGACGATCTTGCCGAAGAGCTGGATGAAGCGACGGTAGGCGTCGTGGGCGAAGCGGGGGTTGTTGGTCAGCCGGGCCATGCCGTCGCGGGTCGCCGGGTTCAGGCCCAGATTAAGCACCGTGTCCATCATGCCCGGCATTGAGAGCGCTGCGCCGGAGCGGACCGATACCAGCAGTGGGTTGGCTGGATCGCCAAAGCGTTTGCCGGTGTGCTGCTCGATGTCGGCCAGCGCGGTCTGGGCCTGCTGCCAGAGCTCGGCGGGGAAGGTGCCAGCGTTGGCCAGGTAGGCGTTACATGCCTCGGTTGTGATGGTGAAGCCGGGCGGGACCGGCAGCCCGGCGCGGGTCATCTCGGCCACCCCGGCGCCCTTGCCGCCTAACAGCGCCTTCATCGACGCATCGCCGTCACGGAACAAATACACCCACTGCAGGGCAGGGATTGTCATAGCGTTTGCCTCCTCGTTGAGTACACGATGCTTCGCCACAGTGTGAAGCAGCCGCATGGTAGCAGAAAAAGCCGCACCGTAAAATCGGAATTTTAGCGCTCGAGCATAATCAGCACCCCGGCGATCACGGCCACGATCGATACAACCGTCGGCAGCAAGGGAATGTCGATGTTTACTAGCAGCAGCACCGCCTGGGCGATCAGCCAGATCGCCAGCGCGACAGTGCCGATCGCGTTCCGTCGCAGACCCAGCAGCAGCGCTCCGGCGGCGATCACCAGGGCGAATGGCGTGATTGGCACGCTCACGCCCAGAAATGGCAGCAGCCCGACAATAATCAGCCCGACACCCACCAGCAACGCGATCGAGTTGGTTCGCCGCTTCATCAGCCCTCCTTGGCCCACAGGATTGCCCTTGATCGGCAATCATTAAGAATGGTTAAGCACAGTATAGCTGATGGCGGACGCCTAAAAATCAGGCGGGAGCTGGCGGGGGCGCACGAAAAGGCGCTGCGTTGAAAGAAGCGCTTGATCTAAACTGAGGCTGCGGCTACACGAATGTGCGCAGGGCGTAGGGCAGATGGCCGGTATCGTTGTGGGAGATCAGCATCATGCGCCCGTCGGACTCGATGGCAACCTCGCTGATGCCGCAGTTATGGATATCGGTGTTGGCCCAGCTCTCGACCGGAACCTGCAGCGCCCGACAGACCAGATAGCGAATGATATTGCCGTGGCAGACGATAATCTCGTGGCGGGTGACCTTCGCCGCAGCCTTGAAGTAGCGCTCGAAGGCCCGCTCGGCCTGCAGGGCATCTTTCTCAATCACGGCCTCGGACAGGTGGGCAAACTGCTGGGTCAGGTGCGGCGGAATACACGGCAGACACTCCCACAGCACGCGGGCGGGCCGGAGCGGCACCGCATCAACCTCGCTGGCAATGATGCTGGCGGTCTCGCTGGCCCGCCGCAGGGTGCTGTGGTGAATGGTGGCGATCGGCAGATGCTTGAGGCGCTCGGCGGTCAGATGCGCCTGCGTGCGCCCAAGCTCGGTCAATCTCCCGCCGAGCTTATCGGCGGTGCGGGTTTGAGAATCGTACTGCCCGTGGCGAACAAGATAGAGGATGCGTTGTGCCATTCGATGTCATGCTCCGTTGGACTGGAAGGCTCCACCCCACGATTGTAGCACTTAATCTGCGCCTCCACAGCTGGTGGCGATCTGGCATGGCTGTGATAGCTGGCTGGTCTGGCGCCTCAGGTTGGGCGCATGCCAGCGCCGCAGCAGGTATGCTAAACTAGGCCCATCGAACCCATCTGATCAGCTAGAGGATGTAATGATACAGAACGAATCGATTGTGGTGCTGGATTATGGCTCACAATACAGCCAACTGATTGTGCGCCGCGTGCGCGAAGCGGGTGTGTACAGCGAGCTGCTGCGGTTTGATGTTCCTGCCGCAGAGGCCCTGGCGCTCAGCCCGCGGGGCGTAATCCTGTCGGGCGGCCCCAACAGCGTCTATGCCGAAGGTGCGCCGCAGCTGCCTGCCTGGGTGATCGAAAGCGGCCTGCCGGTGCTGGGGATCTGCTACGGCCTACAGCTGCAGGCCCACACGCTGGGCGGGCGGGTTGAGCCATCCGGCGAGCGCGAGTACGGCCCGGCGACGATCACCCTCACCGCCGAGTCGCCGCTGTTTGCTGGGACGCCCAACGAACAGCCGGTCTGGATGAGCCACGGCGATCGGCTGGCGGCGCTGCCGGCGGGCTGGCAGCCGATCGCGGTCAGCCCGAACTCGCCATTTGCGGCGGCGGCGGACGAGGCGCGCCGCTGGTACGGGCTGCAGTTTCACCCCGAGGTGGTCCACTCGCCATACGGCAAGCAGCTGCTGCACAACTTCCTCTACACGATCTGCGGCTGCGCCGGAACCTGGCAGCCCAGCCAGTTTATCACCGACGCGGTGGCGCGAATCCGCGAGCAGGCGCCCAGCGGCCAGGTGATCTGCGGCCTCAGCGGCGGGGTCGACTCGGCGGTGGCGGCGCTGCTGGCCCACGCGGCGGTTGGCGATCGGCTGACCTGTATCTTTGTCGATAACGGCCTGCTGCGGCTGGGCGAGGCCGCCCAGGTCACCCAGACCTTCAGCGACCATATGCACATCGAGCTGATCGCGGTCGATGCCGCCGCTGAGTTTCTCAGCGCCCTGGCCGGCGTGACCGACCCCGAGCAAAAGCGCAAGATCATCGGCGAGAAATTTATTCGGATCTTCGAGCGCGAGGCGCGGGCGCTCGACGACGCGGCCTATCTGGTCCAGGGCACGCTCTACCCCGATGTGATCGAGTCGACCGCGCCGGACCGCAGCGTGGCCGCCAAGATCAAAACCCACCACAACGTGGGCGGCCTGCCCGCCGATATGAAGCTCAAGGTCATCGAGCCGCTGCGGATGCTGTTCAAGGACGAGGCGCGGGCGGCGGGCCTGGCGCTGGGCCTGCCCGAGGACTGGGTCTGGCGCCACCCGTTCCCTGGGCCGGGGCTGGCGGTTCGGCTGCTCGGCGCGATCTCCCGCGAGCGCCTGGACACGCTGCGCCACGCCGATGCGATTTTCCTGGAGGAGCTGCGGGCGGCCAGCCTCTACCGCGCCACCCAGCAGGCCTTTGCGGTGCTGCTGCCGGTGCAGAGCGTCGGCGTGATGGGCGATGGGCGCACCTACGCCGATGTGATCGCGCTGCGGGCGGTGACGACCGACGACTTCATGACCGCCGACTGGGCGCGGCTGCCGACCGAGCTGCTGGCCAAGGTCTCGAACCGTATCGTCAACGAGGTCCAGGGCGTGAACCGCGTGGTCTACGACATCTCCTCCAAGCCGCCAGCCACGATCGAGTGGGAGTAGTCGCCGGCTGAGCGTTAGGGTCGTAATCTGTCTCTGGGCATTGTGTGGGGTGCTGGTGGTTTTGAAACCGCCAGCACCCCACATTGATTCTGCCTCCATGCCTCCCACAGAAATCCGCCCAAAATCGCCCCAGATCCGGCGCAGAAAACCGCCAGGCGCCTGCATCTAGAGGGAGTGAGAGCAGAAGGAGATACCCTCGGGAGTTGAGGGAGGAGCAAGGGTTTGTTTGATACGGCGATGTAAATCGCCCCATGTGTGTAGAGTAAGGAGGCTTTCCATGGCGGATGAACATGGTGGAGTTCAGGATGAGTTCTTTCGTGCCCTTAGAAAAAATGATCAAGACCCGGAGAAGCAGCGTGCGTTTGCCGAGGAGCTTACTCAGCGCCATCGTGAGGCGGGCAAGAGCATGTTTGGCTCGCATCCCGCCTATCCTGGGGAACGGGTTGAGATCCTCCCAGATGGGCGCTGGTTCATCATTGATCAACATTCTGTGCGGGTACGTGAAGTTGATCCCCAGGATTAAGTCGGTATCAGCAGCGACCGAATGCGCCTGCTGTCGATAGGTGGGAGATGAAGAGAGGGAAGGGTATATGGCTGACGAGAAGCCGCAATTTGTGCTATTGGCCGGACCGAGTGGCTCAGGCAAAACTACGTTTTTGAATAATAATCGCGATGGTTTTCCTGAGCATATTGTGACCCCGGATGCCTTTCTTGATCGGTTTGCTGACCTACCGAAAAACGAAGCCCGCCATAATGCGGTGGAATTGGCGAATACCCAACAGGCCGACCTGATTGCGAATCGCCAGTCGTTTGCCCAGGAAACGCTGTTGGCCGATGAAGCAAAGATTGACTTGCTACGCGACATGCAGGCGCGTGGGTATGCGACCAAGTTAGTCTACATGTGTCTGAATGACCCACAGGATAATGAAGATCGGGTGCGGAATCGTATTGAAGCGGGCGGTAATTTTGTCCCGCCGGAAATTGTACAAAAAGATTATCGGCTGTCGCTACAACATCTACCCCAAGCGATTTTAGTTGCAGATAAGACACTAATCTATGATAACTCAACTTCGGGTAAACCCCACTCACACGTAGCCACGATCGAGCAGGGCGCGGTGATTGAGCAGGCGCCGGAGCTGCCGCAGTGGGTCGAGAAAACCTTCCCCAGCGGTCTGCAGGCGCACCTGGATGGCGGCAGCCGCGAGCGCGACGAGCCGCAGATCGCCATCCCGCGCAAGAAGGCGCTCGAGCTGGACCGCTGATATGAATGCACTGGCATTTTCGAAAGATGCTCGATCTTATCGCAGCTACGCCGTGGGGCGTGATGGTTTTAAGTAAAATCCCACTCCCACCGTGATTCTGCCCGTGTGATTCCTCCGCCTGCACCGAAACTGGTCCAAAAATGCCCCAGATTGGGCGCAAAAAAACACCAGGCGCCTGCATCTAGAGGGAGCGAGAGCAGAAGTTACGGAGATACCCTCGGGAGCTGAGGGAGGAGCACAAGGTTGATACGGCGATGCGAATCGCCCCAGTGTCTATAGCAAGGAGGCTTTCAATGTCCGATGAACACGGTGGAATTCAGGACGAGATGTTTCGTAAGCTTAAGGCGAATAGTGAAGATCCCGAGCGGCGCCGCGCCTTCAAGGAAGATATTACCCGTCGTCATCGTGAGGCGGGAAAAAGCATGTTTGGATCAGATCCGGCCTATCCTGGGGAGCGTCTGGAGATCCTTCCGGATGGGCGCTGGTTCATCATTGATCAAAACTCTGTGCGGGTACGTGAAGTTGAGCCACATGATTAAGATGGTATCCGCAGTCGATGGCTACGTTTGTTGTCGATAGGGATGGAGAGAGGGAAGGTTGAATGGCTGACGAGAAGCCGCAATTTGTGCTGCTGGCCGGACCGAGTGGCTCAGGCAAAACTACGTTTCTGAATAATAATCGCGATGCTTTTCCTGAGCATATTGTGACCCCGGATGCCTTTCTTGATCGGTTTGCAGATTTACCGAAAAACGAAGCCCGCCACAATGCGGTGGAATTGGCGAATACCCAACAGGCCGACCTGATTGCGAATCGCCAGTCGTTTGCCCAGGAAACGCTGTTGGCCGATGAAGCAAAGATCGACTTGCTACGCGACATGCAGGCGCATGGATATGCGACCAAGTTAGTCTATATGTGCCTGAATGATCCACAGGATAATGAAGATCGGGTGCGGAATCGTATTGAAGCGGGTGGGAATTTTGTGCCGCCGGAGATTGTACAAAAGGATTACCGGCTGTCACTGCAACATCTGCCTCAAGCGATCCTGGTTGCTGATAAAACTCAGATATTCGATAACTCGACTCAAGGAGAACGACATTCCCATGTGGCAACCATCGATCGGGGCGCGGTGATTGAGCAGACACCTCAGCTGCCGCAGTGGGTCGAGCAAACCTTCCCCCACGGCCTGCAGGCGCACCTGGATGGCGGGTCCCGCGAGCGCGACGAGCAGCAGATCGCCATCCCGCGCAAGAAGGCGGTCGAGCTGGACCGTTGAGCGAGGATGCCGCACACCGTAGCCGCATGGTCAGGTTGCGGGAAACCTAACCTTTTCTATCGCTGAGAACCTGAGAGAGAGACGTTATGAGAGCTAGACAGAGGGCTGTGGCGTCGCTGTGCGCTGCGTTTTTGGCAGCCGGGTGCAGCACACTAACGCCAAGCCAGATCGAGCAGACCGCGATTGTCCTAGGGTGCTATCCGTATGGATTTCTGCCACCCTACGCGACGGCGACGCCCTTTATCAACCCTCCCGCCACGCCGGGAATGGGAACGCCGACCGCGACCAGCGCCGCGAATGCATCGCCGACCGCGACCGCTGCCCCAATCTGGACGATGTGTACGCCTGGCCCTGCGACCCCAACCCTAACCCCGACGCTGCGGCCGACCGCCACGCCGTGGACCCGGCCGACCGACCAGCCGCCGATCACGCGCAACACCCCGCCGATCAACCTCAGCAATATGGCCGGCTATGACGTCGAGCCAGCCGTCGCGGTCCACCCGACCGAGGGCTGGGCGGCGGTGGTCTGGGCTAACTGGGTTGGGGAGTTTCCAGCTGAGGCCACGATCTACGTCAAAACCCAGGGCCAGAGCTCGAAGGCCTGGAATCCGGCCCGTGGCGTAAATACTGGCGCGGTTGAGAAAGCTGGTGGATCGCCCGCGATCACGATCGATCGCGGGGGACGCATTCACGTTGTCTATCTCTCCAGTGCGGGCCAGATCCACCCGGTCTACACCTTCAGCGACGACCACGGCGCGACCTGGAGCGAACCGGCCGCAATTCCCCAGCCAGGCAACGCCGCTGGGATGTACTACCCGCAGCTGTGGCTCGATCAGGCCGATACGCTGCACTTGATCTACACCGCGACCTCGTGCTTTGACTGCTTTCGCTACATTCACGCCGAGAAGCCCGGCCGCGGCGGCCAGTGGACGACCCAGGATCAGATTGTGCGCGGCGAGAAGCAGCTCTTCGGCGATGGCACCAGCGTTCGCCTGCCAGGCGGCGCGATCCGCAGCATTGTCGCGATCGGCTGCCGGATCGGCTGCGCCCACGGCCCCGGTGTGGAGATCGCCTACCGCGATGCTGGCGGCGCCTGGATCAGTCGGCCGATTCCGAACCAGAATCTGCGCGTCAGCCCGCAGGTGGTGCAGTGGATTGACATAATTCAGTTTATTGACCAGGGCCAGCAGTACGTCTGCGCGACCTGGGGGCAGTATGCAAAGAGCGCCACCCACGTTGCGTGCAGCCGCGACAGCGGCGCGACCTGGGGCAACACCGAGATCATCGCCCACCACAATCGCACCCAGCCCGCCGATCCCAGCGCCCCCACGCCGACCGTCGATCCCAGCGGCTCTGGCAGCGGGGAGACGGCGGATGCAGGCGTGCTGACAGCTGGCGGCTACCACCCGGAGCTGATCTACGACTCCGCCAACCACAAGCTGCTCGTGATCTGGGTGTTCGCCGAGCTTGATCAGGCTGGCCAGCCAAGCACGCTGGTGTACAGCTACCGGCGCCTCGACAGCGCCACCTGGACCCCGTTTATCGACGGCGCCGACCAGGATCCCGCGCTGCGGCTGTTCCCGGATACCCGCCGCAGCGCCGCCCGAAACCCGCGGATCGCCCATAGCGGCAGCGGCCTGGCCGCCGTGACATGGATCGAGCTCGAGCGTGACGAGTCGATCGAGATCTACTTTGGCACATTCAACCCCGGCGCGCTCGCCGCTGAGGAGCAATAGCCATGCCCAAGCCCAATCGCATCTCGGCACTAATTGGCATCGGTTTGATCTGGATGTTGCTGCTGGCATGTGCGCCCAGCCTGTGGGGCGATGGCAAGGAGCCCGCCGCAGTGGAGGTGCGCCCGGACTGGCAGTGCCCAACCCCCAGCCCAATCGCGACGCGCATCATCGGGTATGCGCCAACCCAGCCGCCGCTGGACCCGGCGGCCACGCCCGACCCAAACAGCACCGCCGAGCCAATCTTCAGCACGCCGGAGCCAAGCGCAACGCCGTACATCCGCACCGGCAGCGACTATTTTCTGGGCCAGCGGATCAACGTCAACGGCCAGATTTTGGTCTCTGTGACACGCTCCAGCAGCAGCCCGGCGCCGACAGCTGGGATGGCCTACCACAAGATCGATATCTTGATTGAGAACCGCACCGCCAGCCCGATCGGGATCTTTTTTGACCTCTCCTCCATTCGCACCATCAGGGGCGTCGATAGTCGGATGATCGGCGGGGAGTGGAATCACGACGCCCGCGCCGCCGAGGCCAGCGGGGTTAGCCCTGTCAGCGACCCGGATGTGGAGATTGATGCCGATGGGACGATCATCGGTGGCTATCCGGCGGGGCAGACCACCAGAACCCTGGTGTTTCTGGCCCCAGCGGGCGAGGCCCAGACCTGGGGGATCAACTTCAGCGATGGCGGCGACACCATTCGCGATGGCGGCGTGGGCGAGGGCCAGATCTGGGTCATGCTGCGGGCCGACCCAACCTGTCCCGACCCAGGCGGGGCTGCGAGCGAGCCGGGCGATCTGCCTCCGGCGGGCACACCTGCCGCTGGCGCCGGGCGCTACCCGGTGCCGCTCGACAGCATAATCACCCGTGGATTCGGCTGCCACCCCTTTTATACGGGGACACGTGGACCCTGTGGCAACCTATGGTGGCACGACGGGATCGACTTCGCCAAGCCGGTGGGCACGCCGCTCTTTGCGACTCGCCCGATGACCGTGCTGTTCGCTGGCCGGGACACCAGCACGCTGAATTGTGCCGATATGCAAGGCTCCCAGGCGCCGCATTTTGGATTTGGGCAGTACGTCAAGACCCAGGACGACCAGAACTATGTCTACTGGTACGGCCACGTTTCACGCTGGCGCGTCAACGTGGGGGAGCGCATCGCCGCCGGCCAGCAGCTCGCCGATATGGGCAGCACCGGCTGCAGCAGCGGCAGCCATCTCCACTTCCGGGTGCGCCTCAACGGCCGTGACATCAACCCGCTCGACGTGATTAGCAAGTAAGCCGACCGAAAGCGAGACGACCGAAAGTGAGACGACCGATGCGAACCATACTCCTGCTGTTTGTGCTCATGCTGGCGTGGGGCCATGGCACCAGCGCAGCCCAGACCGGCCCGCGTGGCGCGCTGACCCTGCTCGTCCGCGACCAGAGCGGCCAGCGTTTAGCCGACGTGAGCCTGATCGTCTTTCAGGACACCGACCTGGACGGCCGGGTTGAGCGCGGTCGCTACAGCACCAATGCCCGGGGCGAAGTTCAGCTCAACGATCTGGCCTGGGGAACCTACATTATTCAATTTACTGGCACAGCCCCCGACGGCCGCCCGATCCAGCCAGCCGCCGCGCAGAATATGGGCATGCTTGATGACGGAGCCGGGGTCGCCAATGGCTTTGGGCTGTACTTTGTCGAGCCGCAGCGGATAGAGATGTATGTGCTGGGGACGCTGGTGGGCGAGAAGCAGGCCGTGCCGATGTTCGACATGGCCGCCAGCCCAGACGCACCGCCGGAGCCATACGATCCGATTGTCGCCCTGGCCAATCAAGGCCCCACGCCGACGCCGTACACGCTTCAGCAGGCGTTGGAATATCAAACGAAGGCCCCAGCGACCACACCGCCGACCAGCATCGACACGGCGGTTGCGTGGGCGCTCGGGCTAAGCATCTGGCTAGTTGCGCTCCTCATTGGCTACGGCTATTGGAAAACGCGCAGCGCTCGCGCCAGGGATGAAAGGATTTAGACCATGCCAGATTGGATCGACCAACCGATACACGAGGCGATCTATAAGATCGAACAATCCATCGCTCAGGTGACCTGGGGGCTCGACCGGAGCGGGCTCTATGCGATCGATCTGATCGATCGTTTTCGCCACGGGCTGGTGACAAAGGGATTTACGAGCGCCTTAGATCAGGTTGCCGCCTCCACCATCGGGATTAGCCGCCCAGTATTTGAGCTGGCCCTGGTGACTTTCTTACTCTGCATTATTGCGCTGCCGGTTGTCTCATTCAAGTGGGTTAATCTAAAAAAAGCCATGTTTCTGGCCTTTGTTATCCCGATTGGGCTGCCGCTGCTGGCGGGCGGATTTCAAGACATCGATGCGGCGCGAGGCGAGCTCGGCACGACATTTTATACCAATATCTATAATCGGGCCAACTTTGATATGGTGCCAGATGATGGCGGCGGCAATGGGACGAGCAACGATATGGGCGAGCTGACCGACTTTAGCAATGAGCGCGACGGCTATAGCGGCGTGCGTGGGGTTGACGTTGCCGCCGCCTATCTGTATGCCAGCCGCGAGGATGTCTTTAACCCGTCGTCGTGGCTGCCCGAGGACTTTAAGCAAAAGTACTTTTTCCTGGAGGTTGGCGAGTTTGAAGGTAAGAATAAAAACGAACGCTGGCATCAGATCAGCATCAGCGCCAGTGGGATAACGCGAACGATCTACGGCATCTTTCTGATTATTTTCGCCTTTCTGGAAGCCTTGGTTAGCTTGGGGTTTACCCTGACGCTGGGCTTTTTAATGATTGCTTTTATGATCTCGCTGCTGTTCGCCTACTTTAGCCTGTTTGAAGGCATGTCGATCACGATTTTGAAGAAGCTGGCCGATCTGTTTCTCCAATCCTGGGCGATCAGCGCCGTGCAAGCCCTGGTGCTTGCCGCGCTGGTGAAGGTCGCAACGAGTGGCAATGGGATCGCCGTCCTCGGGATGGGAATGTTGGCGCTGGGCATTCAAATGCTGTTTGTCACCGTGGCCTGGAATGCCGTGATGGGAGCGGTGACTGGCTTTGGCACCAGCGGAGGTCTAAGCCCTTCTGAGTCCCGTGGCGCAATGCTGCAGCCGGCCGTCGCCGCCAGAGGATTCGTCAACCATGTTGACAGATCGAGCAAGCAGCTCGTGAACGAGTCCAAACGCGATGGCAAGCGAGTTCTGACCGGAGCGCTGGCTGGCGCGGCGCTGCTGACAGGCCGTCGCCCGCGCACCGCCAGCAGCCTTTCCAGCAGCATGGGCGCACCAACTGGCGACGATAAGTCAACCTCCAGCGCCTACCAGCGCGGCAGTATTGCAGCTCTTCGGGCGACCACCTCGGCCAAGCTCGTCCAGCGAAATCAGCTGCAATCCGCCGCCATTGTTACGCCACCAGCCGCCGAAGAGGGGAACTAAAGCGATGCGAAGAATTATCCTGATCGCCGTGCTGACCATGCTGGCGCTGCCGTTGGCCGCCGCTGCCCAAACGCCGACCGCAACCCCGGCTGTAACTCCGACCAGCACCGTCACACCCAGCGCAGCCGCGACGGCCACCAGCACGGCCGACCCAACCGCCACCGCGACGTCCACCCAGCTGCCAGCGGCAACCCAGACGCCCTACGTGATCACGGCGACACCGCCGTCAACGCCGACCGCCAATCTGCCCCAGCCGGACGCCTATGAGCCCAACGATACGCTGGGCGCCGCCGCCACGCTGGCGCTGCCGACCAAGGTTGAAAAGCTCAACTTCTACCCGGCGGGCGACGTTGACTATTTTCGCTTCAGCGTCAAAGCCAGCCAGAGCGGGCTAACCTTGACGCTCGACACCTACACAGATATTGGCATCGACACCACGCTGCGGCTTTTGCGCAGCGACGGCACGATCATCGCCGAGAACGACGACTTTAGCCCCACCGATGCCCGCTCCCACCTCGCGGTTACGGCCAGCGAGGGCGAGTACAGCCTTGAGATCGCGAACCGGGCGCAGAGCCGCCCAGAGTTTAAGACCTACAAACTAGAGCTTAGTCTGATCCCGCCAGCGCTTCCCGACGCGGCCCCCACCGCAGCGCCAACCGCCGAGCCAGCCGGGGCCTGGGATCAGTACAGCGGCACCAACTATACCTGGGACAGCGCCCCGCAGATCGCGATCGGCGAGACGATCGCGGGCTTGACCTTCGGCTGCCCCAGCTGGGACGCGGCCCGCCCAGGCTGTGCCGTGCCGGATTTCTTCCGAATCGCGGTCAAGCAGGGATCGTGCTACACCGCAGCGACCGAGCAGCTCGCCGCTGGCGTGGATACGAATGTGATCGTGTATTCCGACCAGCGCGATAGCGCCGCTCCGCTGACGGGCAACGACGACCGCGCCCCCGCTGACTTCAGCAGCAGCGCAACCTTTTGCAGCTCCTACACCGGCGATGCCTATCTCTTGATCGGCCAGGCTGGCAACAGCGCGCCGCCACCGCCAATCAAGGATCGGACCTATAGCCTGATCGTTAGTCTGTGGACTCAGCCCGAGCCTAGCGATTCCCCCACGCCCGCGCCGTCAGAGCTTCCGCCAGCTGGACTGCCGGCCAGCGCCCCGGCGCCTCAGCCAGGGCCTGCGAGTGGCGGCGCTGGCGGAATGGGCGTGGATGAGCCGCCGCGCGTTATCCCAGCCCCAGCCGAGCTAGCGCCCACCCCGGAGCTGGACGATCTGCCTGGCCTGCCTGGAGTAATCGTCGAGGAGATCAAGCCTGTGCAGGCTGTCCAGCCGACCGCGATCCCGCTGATCGGCATCCCGGTTGCGCTGCTGGCCTGCTACGACCGCAACCTCAATCATGCCTGCGATGTTGACGAAGGGATCGCCGGGCTAACCGTCTATGTGGCCAACTCGACCAGCGGTGAGCTGTTGGGCCAGGCCATCACCAACCAGAGCGGCCGCGCCCAGCTGACCGTCAGGGCGGCGGAGACCGCCAGCATCACCATCAGTATCCCCAGCTTCGCCGCCTCCCAGACGGTCAGCGCCCGCAACCCGCAGATCCGGCCGATTGTGGTCAAGACCGTTGCCGCAATCCCGGCGCTGATTCCGTAGTGCGCTGGCCTGCAAATAGCTGACAATCTGGATTCGACGAGCGCCAGAGCGCCCGATAGGAGCACACTATGGCTAACTTTTTAGCCAGGCTGAAAAAGCCGAATACGCGGATCAACGAAGAGGCGGGCAATATTGCCGTGGCCCAGGATGAGCTGAAGCGCGTGCTTGATGTGAAGTGGTGGCGCTGGCGCCATCTGTACCTGCGCGCCCGGCAGCTGCAGGCCGCCAAACAGCGCAGCGACGACAGCCCCGGCGCCCAGGCCACCATCGACGGCATCATGGCCCAGGTGTCGGACGAGGATCGGGCGACCTTTGAGCTGTACTACCAGAGCAAACTTAACGCCGCGATCCAGACCGCCAACACCCTGAGCGGCCAGCGCGGCATTCCCGCCGACCCCGACGAGATCGAGGCGGAGCTGGCCGAGCAGCTAATTCGCGCCGCCGAGGGCCGCGATCACGCCCAGGGCCTGGGGATTGTGCCCAGCGCCGATGGCGACGAGTACGAGATTATGCCGCCCGAGATCGACCCACGCACGCTGGCGCCTGGGCGCGGCCGCCGCTCAAGCAGCAAAGGCGACAGCGCCGCCGGGGCGATGACCCCGGCCCGCTGGGGCAGCCTGGCCGCGCTGGTGGTGCTGCCAGTCCTCTGGTTTATCTGGAGCATTGCCGGGGCGACCGCGAGCGCTGAGACTGGCGTCGCCAGCGATCTGACCCCAGCTCCAGAAACCGCCATTCCCGGCGCGACCCCAACCCCGCTCACCGACTACAGCAGCGGCGAGGATGTGACGGTCTTCTATCCGGCCAGCCTGGAGATTGAGCGGCCCGACAGCAGCCCAATCGTCTACCGCGTGCTGGCCTCGGCCAGCGAGCTCGGCGGAACCTGGAAGCCTGAGATCCCCGAGGGCAGCGCCGCGTGGCTCAACGGAACCTACATCAACCATGTGTTTTGCCTGCCGCCCTCGAGCATGGCGCTGATCAGCACGATGCAGCGCGGCGACGCCATCACCATGCGCCCGGCCAGCGGCGCGATTCGCCAGTATGAGATCGTCGCGACCAGCACGGTTGGCCGCCAGCAGACCGAGGTTATGGATCAGCGCCGCGCTGGCCTGACCCTGATTGTCTGCGGCAGCGCCGCCAGCGGCAACGCCAACGAGCGGATGGTCGCCGAGGCGGTGTTTCGGCCGGAGGCGCTGGCGGCCGCCGCGTTCAGCCGCGGCGATCAGGTGGTCTTATCCAACCTGGCCCGGCTTCAGATCAAGACCGTCAGAACCATGCCGCCCGGCGACGATCCCGCTGGCTATGTCACGGTCGAGATCGATGCCGAGCTGCAGAATACGACCAGCGCGGCCCTGGACGAGCGCGACATCATCGACCAGCTTGAGATCGACGGCGGTGTCGCCGAGCGTCTGGCGCCCCGCAACACTGCGGTCGAGGCGGCGGCGCAACGTCTGGTCACGTATCGCTACCGGGTTCCGGCCCACGGCGGCAGCGCCACTTGGCAAGCCACCAGCAGCACCGGCGAAACCGTGCGGATCGGACTGGCCGTCGCGGCCGCCCCCGAGGGCAAGCCGCGCGAGCCATTCAGCGCCACGATCAACCAGGCCGCGATCCGGCTGCAGAAAGATGGCAGCACCACCATGATCGTGATCGTTCCGGTCACGCTTCAGGGCACCCGCGACGGCGCCGAGATACCGGACAACTTTAGCCTCTGGATTGGCGAGCGCAGCATCGCGCTTAGCCCCCAGGATGGCGCTCTGCCGACCACAATCGACCAAGGCCAGACGCTTACGATCGAGCTGGCCGCCCAGATCCCCGACGTTGCGCAGTTTGAGATTCAGATCGGCGGCCAGCGCTGGCGGGTCACCCTGCCGTAGCCAGTCGAACCGCGAGAGGAGGTGGTGCCTGCCAGGATTTGTTGATCGTTCGCCGAATGTCGGATCTATCTTTAGGATTAGTTGGGAGAAGCAAGCAATGAGCATCATGACCCTTACCGCCGCCGTGACCGTCCTCTACAACCACGTTTTGTCCGCCCTGGTCGTTATGACTATCGAGACCCAAATTGATGCCATCACCACCAAGCTGACCACACTCGGCCGACCGCTAGCGATTCTGGCGATCATCTTTGGGCTGCTCACCTATGTCGCCGAGCCGATACTGCCCGAAGCCGCCCGTGAAAATAAGGGCGTCATTCGCAAAGTGCTGTTTGCCCTGCTGGCGATTGGGATCGTGCCGGATCTTGTCGGCTTCATCAATGGATAGCTGTTCTGAGGAATCTAACGATCGTGCCAGGGCGGCAGAGCGCCGCCCTGGGCCAAAGGAGCAGCCCCATGGCCAAAGAGCTAGAGCAGTTTTTAGGACGCGGCAACGAGCGCGCCTTCTGGGTATTTACCTACAAAAATGCCGCCGGGGCCGTGCTAGGTGGCTTTCTCGGCAGCCGCATTGGGCAGATGCTGGGCGGTGGCGGGGTGCTATTCCTCATGTCAATCGTGGGGCTGGTGCTCGGCATTGTGGTTACCCTCGACCGCCGCGGGCTGATGTGGTTTCGGCGCTGGACGATTGTGGGCAAATTCTATCTGCAGCGTGCCCTGAAGCGCGACGACGTTATCGACGCGACCGCCCTCTATGAAGTTGTTGAGCTCCGCGAGCAGCCAATCGTAATTCGCAAAGCTGGAAAAACCATCGTGACCACCAGCCAGACCGACAGGGACACACCATGACGCCACCGCTAAGCTTTAAGATCGAAGGCTTTCAACTCAGCGCCTACCGCGATCAGCTGGATAGCCTTGAGGCGCGTTTTACCAATTTCTGGGCCAGCATCAGCTATCCGTGTCGGATTATCACGACCACCCAGCGATTTAGCTTCGCGACCAAGCGCCAGCAGCTGCGCAACCAGACCAACCCGCTGGACGACGTGCGCGAGCTGATCCCGCTGCTCGACAGCGCCATTCAGGGCGACGCCAAAGGGCTGCAGAGCATGCTCAAAAAGCGCCTGGCCACAATCCAGCGGGCCGTCAGCACCCTGCGCGATGCCGAGCGCATGCTTGAGCTGCTGCCCCTTGCCGCCGACGGCCAGGCCAGCCAGAGCGATCTGGAGGAGCTGAAAGACGGCTGCCGCCGGGCGATCTGGCGCTGGCGCTGGCTGAAAAACTACCGCCGCGTCTATGAAAGCTACGAGCAAAACGATCCACCGCTCGGTATCCACCACTACTTTGTGTGCTGGCCGGATACCTACAGCGAGCCCGAGGCGATCCGCGCGGTGCTCAAACAAACCTTTCTGCTCCCCCGCGTCGAGATCGCGCCGATTCCTGCGCTGTTCAATGGCCGCTACCGGGAGGAGGCCAGCTATCTGGCGCCGCTCGACGAGGGCCAGCCCTATCTGCGGATCATGAACGCCTACGATATCCGCGGCCAGTGGGATATCGCCAGCTTTAGCCAGCTGCTCCAACAGGATATGGAGCTGGCGATCAGCATCGATATCAACACCTTGAACCGCGCCAAGGCCCAGCGCGCCACCACTGATGCCCACACCGTCCTGAGCTCGGCGCTGTTTGGTAAGAATGCGGTCAAGGATGCCCGCAGCGAGCGTGCCTACGAGGATGTTGACTATGCAATGAGTCAGCTCGATCAGCAAAATATTCACGAGGTCGCCTACGCGTTCCTGCTTCAGGCCCCCAACCTGCGCGCCCTGGAGCGCCAGACCCAGACCATCCGCGATATCCTGGGCGCCCGCATGCGCCTCGACGTGCTGGCCGGCGCCCAGCGGGAATATCTGAAGCTCTTCACCACCCAGCCGAGCAAAGCGATCACGCTGCCGCTCCCGCGCCGCAATGCGCTGAGCGAGAATGTCGCCACCAAAATACCCTGGGGCCTGCGCAAAAGCGATAACATCGACGGGATTATGTGGGGCTACGACACCCACGAGGGGATGCCGATTCACTATGACCTGTTTGGGGAGAACGGCACCGACAACGGCCACTTTATGATGCTGGCCCAGTCCGGCAGCGGCAAAACCGTCACCCTGAGCACGCTGGCGCTGCGGCTGGCCGTCTCCGGCTACCAGGTGATCTTTTTCGATCCGGTCGGCAAGGTCAAGTGGGTCTGCGAGGCCGTCGGCGGCGGCGCGGTGTACTACCAGGTCAAGACCAACGCCGCGATTAATATTTTAGACCCGATCGACTGCGATATCGCCCGCCAGGCCAGCCATCTCACCCGCAAGCTGAGCATTATTCTGGGCCGCGTCATTCCCGATGGCGCCCAGGTGCGCTACAGCCCCCGCGATCTGGACAACTTCGAGCTGGGGGCGCTCGACATCGCGCTCCAGGATGAGGCGATCTATGGCAAGGATGGCCATAAGCTGGCCGGGATGACCAGCGCGACCGCCCCGCTCCTCAGCGACCTGTCGCGGGTGCTGGAGACCGTGCCGGTTGATATTGCCAAACGCCTGGCCGAAGAGATTCGCCTGCGCGTGACCGGCAGCCAGGCCAGCGTCTACAACGCTCGCACCTCGCTGCACTGGGACTTTAGTACTACAGTTGTAGTTCTGCTTCAGAAACGGATTGTGTTCCTGGACGCCAGATTTTGTCCCAGATGCCCAATTTCTGCCATTGCCGGAACTGGCTATACACCGTTTGCCAGGGC
>DAOTUS010000361.1:0-1797 GCA_034437415.1 Herpetosiphonaceae bacterium | reverse complement strand
ACCTGTGGCAGCTTGAGGAGGCCAAAAAGCGCGACCACCGCAAGCTGGGCAAGGACCTGGACCTGTTTATGTTCTCGCAGGCGGTCGGCAACGGCCTGCCGCTGTGGCTGCCCAAAGGCGCGGTGCTGCGCGACACGCTCGAGCGCTTCCTGCGCCAGGCCCAGATCGACCGCGGCTATCTGCCGGTGGTCACGCCGCACATCGGCAAGATCGACCTGTACAAAACGAGCGGCCACTGGTACACGTATCGCGACAGCATTTTCCCGATCATCGAGGAGATCCCCAACGACGACCCGGAGAATCCTGCGGGCGAGATCTACGTGCTCAAGCCGATGAACTGCCCGCACCACATCGAGATCTACAAAAACGAGCCGCGCTCCTACCGCGATCTGCCGCTGCGGCTGGCCGAGTTCGGCACGGTCTACCGCTACGAGCAGAGCGGCGAACTGACGGGCCTGCTGCGGGTGCGCTCGTTCACGGTCGATGACTCGCATCTGTTTGTCACGCCCGAGCAGCTTGAAGAAGAGTTCATCAAGGTTGTCGATCTGGTGCTGTACGTGTTTGGCACGATGGGGCTGGAGGATTTCCAGGCGCGGGTCGGCCTGCGCGAGCCGGGCAATCCCAAGTACATCGGCTCGGACGAGGTCTGGGAGAAATCGCAGAACGCGATCATCAATGCCGCCGAGAAGCTGGGGCTGCCCTTCACGGTCGTCGAGGGCGAGGCCGCGTTCTATGGCCCCAAGCTCGACTTTATTTTCCGCGACGTGCTTGGGCGCCACTGGCAGCTTGGCACGGTCCAGGTCGACTACAACCTGCCCGAGCGCTTCGAGATCGAGTACACGGGCGAGGATGGGCTGAAACATCGCCCGGTGATGATCCATCGGGCGCCGTTTGGCTCGCTGGAGCGCTTCATCGGCACGCTGATCGAGCATCACTCGGGGGCGTTCCCGGTCTGGATGGCGCCCGTTCAGGCGATGATTATCCCGATCACGGACCGCAACAACGAGTACGCCCACGCGGTTGGCGCCCAGCTCAAAGCCCTGGGCTTTCGCGCCGAGATCGATACGAGCAACAACCGGATGAACGGTAAAATTCGCTCCGCCCAGCAGCAGAAAATCCCCTACATGCTGGTGATCGGCGACAAGGAGCAGGATGCCGGCGCCGTCGCGGTGCGCCAGCGCTCCGGCGATGACCTCGGGGCGCTGCCAGTCGCCGAGTTTATCGCCCGCATCGCCGATGAGGTGGCCAACCACCGCTAAATCCACCAGCGCCCCCAGCCGAGATTGCTCTTGGCTGGGGGCGCTGGGTTTTGGGAGCGGGTGGCCTAATCTCTAGGCCAGATCGAGCACAAAATCGAACGCGCCGGCCTGGCTGCCGTCGGCCTGGGCCTGCACATCTATCACCAGCGCTGGGGCGAAAGTCCCGTCGCTGGCGTTGTCTGGCTCGTTGGGGAAGTAGAGCTGGGTGGTCAGGATTGGCTGGTTCGGCGCCTGAACTTTGACGTGAATGTGGCGGGTGCGGCCAGGATACAGGCCCGGCAGCACGGTCTCGAGGGTGTAGCGTCCGGCCGCATCGGTAAACTGATGCCCGCGCAGCTGATAGCCGGTGTTATCGTACTTGCCGGCGGCGTTGGCCTGCCAGAAATCAATCAAAGCCCCGGCGACCGGCTGGCAGCTAGTGGTCAGCACGCTGCCGGCCACCACCAGCCGGGTGCCGGGCATTCCGGCCTCCAGCAGGACGGCGCGCTCGGGCGAGTTGGGCGTAAAGTAGGGGCCTTCGGTCTGCTCGGGGGTGAGC
>DAOTUS010000360.1:0-15224 GCA_034437415.1 Herpetosiphonaceae bacterium | reverse complement strand
TGCTTCCGGAAAAACCTGATCCGGTTTTATTCACGGAACTCATGCGCACCGTGACGAGCCTTGGACGGATTCACCCGCGCCAACCGGCGACCAGTCCGCCCTAATTGGCGAGGGTATTGTCATTATCAAGGGATTATAAATAGTGCTAAGCGCCACAGGTCAGGAATCTGGTTGATTCCTGACCTGTGGCGCTTTTAGACTACTTGGCGGTCCAGCGGGCGGCATCAAACCAGAGCGCGCGCATGCTGTCGCCGGCCAGGTCGGTGAGCGCGATGCTGCCGCTGCCATCGAAGCGATAGGTTCCCAGCGAAACCCATTGCCCCACATTCTTGGCCTGGTTGATTGTTACCTCGGCGCTGCCGTCGGCGTGGGTGATCGTATAGCGGGCGCTGGCGGTGTCGGCTTTACCGTTGCGACACAGCGGCACAAACACACTGACATCATACTCGCCAGCGGGCAAGGTTGCCTGCCAGGTGGCGGTGTTGGTCGCCTTGGCCGCCTTGGTGGTGGTGTAGGTCCAGAAGGCGTGCTGGCCCTGGCCACACTCGAACTCATACCACTTGGCATTCGAGCGGGCAAACCCGGCGCCAAGCTCGTCAACCGTCGTCACCCCGGCGGCGTCGGCGGGTGGCGCGGGCGCTGGGGCGGGCTTGGTGCCCGGCTCCTGCGGTGTGGGGTTCGGGCCTGGATCGCTGCCCTGCCACAGAAAGGTGATATCGATCGCTTTCTGCTCATCGTTCAGCGCAATCCCCAGCGCCAGCCAGGCGCCATCGCCAACATCGGCGGCGGTGGGAAAGCGCACGCGCCCTTTTTCGGCCCAGCCACCGTTGTAGCCGTCGTAGTAGGCCGCGTGATCCTGGGGCCAGCCAACCGGCAGATCGGCGAAGCGCTCGCGGTCGACGTTCCAGTAGTCATCGTGAATGTTCCACGGGCCAACTTCCCAGACCGGCACAATAATCGATTTGCCCTTGTAGGAAAGCCGGGCCATGTACTCCGAGCCGCCCTTCGAGGAGAGCGAGCGGAACGATGGCAGCGAGACGAACCAGTCGTTCGGCTGAATAATATGCCCGTTGGCGGTGCGGTCGCCGACCAGACCCATGCGGGTGGCCCGAATGTGGTAGGTTGGCGCGACCGGCTCATCCTGCAGGGTGCGCACGGCCTCGTCAGCGCCCAGCGGCAGCGCGGTCAGCGTGACCGACTGAACCTGGGGCGCGCTGGTCTGGGCCAGCAGCGTCAGGCGATACTGCACCTGCTGCCCGACCTGGTCGAACGTCACCACGGCGCCATCGGCGACAGCGAGGGTCCAGTCGCTCCACTGGCGGCCTTTGATCCGCACATCCAGGCGGGCCTCGGCATCGGCGGGCACGCTGGCGCTCCACTGAACCTGCACGCGGCGGGCGGGCGGGATCAGCTGGGGCTGTGAGTCGAAAAGACCGAAGCGGGCGTAGCTACCGTAGGCGGCAGCGGCAGGAGCGGCATCGGCGGCGAGAGTGAGATCACCAGAGGCGAGAATTGCGGTGCCAGCTGTGGCAGCGGCGGGCCAGCGCGGCGTGGCGGCGCGGCCTGAGGTTGGGGTAATGGCCAGCGACAGGAGCAAAAGTAAGGCTCCGACGAGACGATGGCGGTTTGTCAAAGAATCCTCCAGGGTTGTGGTGAAACCCGCAGTTCGCGCAGCATGGCGCAACATTTCAGGGCGGGCGGACAACGCGGCGGATTATATCATAGATTTGTCAGCCTAAAATCAGGCTGGTATCAGGTTTGAAACATTCGGCCTGACCATGCGCGGTCTGCGCCCCTAGGTAGACGCTCACCAGCCAATCTGCTAGACTGCGGATAATGAACATAAGGAGGCACTATGGACAAGCAATCGCAGCCGCTCGGACGTGATCTGAAGATTGTGTTTATGCTGGTCGGGGTGTTAACGTTTGGCGTTGGGATGGCCATGTTCTTCCTGCCTGGCGCGGCCGGGGTCGGCACCAGCCTGGCCGATGGCAAGCCCGCTGGCGACCAGTGGTGGCCGTGGCCGCTCCGCACCGAGCTAAACACCCGCTTTCTCGGGTCGCTGTTTATCGCGGTCGGCGTTGGCGCATTCTGGTCGGCGATGCAGCGGACCTGGGGCCATGTGCGCGGCCTGTTTCTGCCCGCCCTCACCTTTACCGCGCTGGCCACCGTTGCAGCGTTCCTGCACCGGAGCAGCTTCAATCCCCAGCGCCTCACAACCTGGGCCTTTTTTGCCATCTACATTATTGTTCTGATCGCGGGAATAATCTCGTACCTGCGCTACGAGCGCCGAAACGTGTAACAATACTATCCATGGCGCGGTTTAACCGAGCTGTTCTGAGGCCCTGTCGTGAATGGCGTGCAACCGCGTAGGCACAATCAACGTCAAATCAGGGTATTCTAGAAGGATGTGAGACTATGCGACTGATATTGTATCTGGGCAAGGGCGGGGTCGGAAAAACCACCACTGCCGCCGCGACCGCCGTGCGGGCCTCCCAGCTGGGCTATCGAACCCTGGTCGTGAGCACCGATGTCGCTCACTCGCTGGCCGATGTGCTCGACCAGGAGGTTGGCGCGCTGCCAACTCAGCTGGCCACCAACCTGTGGGCGCAGGAAGTTAACGTCCTCGAGGAGGTGCGCCAGCACTGGGGCGAGCTCCAGGGTTTTGTCTCGACCCTGCTCAAGCGCAAGGGCGTCAACGAGGTCGCCGCCGAGGAGCTGGCGGTCATCCCCGGCATGGAGGAGGTTGTCAGCCTGCTGCATATTCGGAAACAGGCCAAAGAGGGCAACTACGATGCGGTGATCGTCGACGCCGCCCCGACCGGCGAGACGGTGCGCCTGCTGACGATGCCGGAGACCTTCACCTGGTACGCCTCGCGGGTGATGCAGTGGGAAACCTCCACGATGAAGATCGCCAAGCCGCTGGTGCGGGCGCTCGTCCCGGCCTCGGATGTGTTCGACGCGCTGCCGCGCTTTGTCGAGCAGGTCGATGCCCTCCGCGCCACCCTGATCGATCCCAAGATCAGCTCCTACCGCCTGGTCGTCAACCCCGAGCGCATGGTGATCAAGGAGGCCCAGCGGGCCGCGACCTACCTGGCGCTCTACGGCTATCCCGTCGATGGCGTGGTGCTCAACCGGGTGCTGCCAGCCTCGGCCACCGGCGGCGATTTCCTGGCCCAGATGCAGGCGATGCAGGCGACCTACCGCGATCAGGTCTACGACATTTTCGCCCCGCTGCCAATCTGGGAGGCGCCGATGTATGCCCGCGAAATCAAAGGGCTGGAGGATCTGGGCGATGTCGGCCACGCGCTGTTTGGCGAGCGCAGCCCGCTGGAGGTGTTCTTCGAGGGCAAGACGATGGACATCAACAAAATCGGTGATCAGTACGAGCTGCGCCTGCCGCTGCCCCACGTCGAGGTCAACAAAGTCAATATGACCAAGCGCGGCGACCAGCTGTTCATTGAGATCGGCAACTTCCGCCGTGAGATGATTCTGCCCTCGCTGCTGGCCAACCGCCCGGCGCTCAAGGCGATGTTTCGCAGTGGCGAGCTGGTGGTGCAGTTCGGGGCCGCCACGCCGCTGGAGGTTAGTGGCTAGTAACCAGTAGCTGGTAGCTGGTAGCTGGTAGCTAGTAGCTGGTGGGTTTTTGCTCACTCCAGTGCCTAAAAAGCCCCCGCCAGACCTTGTGGTCTGGCGGGGGCTTTTTTTGTTTGATTGAGGGTTAGTTCAGCTCGAAGGTCACCTGGACGTCGATGGACTGAATCTGCTGGCCGGGCTGGATTGGCACAGCGCTGCCGGCTACGCTCATATCGGCGGCGCGCTCCAGCATTGGCAGGGCCGGGTCCTGATTGACCAGCTCGCTGATTACCAGCACCTGGCCGACGGTGGCATTGCCAGCTCCGGCGAACTGCTCGGCGCGGGCTTTGGCATCGGCCATCGCGGCTTTGCGGGCCTCGGCATAGGCCTGCTCGGGGTTAGAAACCTCGAACGCGATATTCGAGACATTGTTGGCGCCCACGGCCACAACCTTATCCAGCAGATCGCCAGCGCCAGCAATCGCCACCTTCACGTTGACCGCGTTGCTCACCTGATAGCCGGTGATCTGCGGGGTTGGCGAGTCGTAGTTGTAGGTTGGGTAGATCGAGAAGCCGCTGGTCTGGATATCTGTCTCGGCGATCCCGGCGTTTTTGATTGCAGCGATCAGGGCTTGCATTTTGGTGTTGTTGTCGGCCAGGGCGGCGGCAACATCGGTGCCCTCGCTCTGCACGCCAATCGTTACCCGCGCCACATCGGGCGTGACCTTGATCTCGCCGTGGCCAACGACCGTGATCCGCTTGCGGCTGTCGGTGGTCGGGTTCTGCGCGGCGCTTGCCCGCGGCATCACCAGGGTCAGCCCTAACGCAACCACCGCCACCAGCGCGACCGCCCAGCCCATAAACGTCAATCGAGTGCTCATCAGAAGGTATCCTCCATAAAGAATGTGTGTTTTTCGGTTCTACAGGCAGAACGCCGGACGGTGCCGTTTTGTTCCCGAATGTGAAAGCCGGTACAAATCTGCCAACGCGGCAGGTTAAACAGCAATGGAGCCCAACGCGAACGCTGAGCTCCATCCAGGCATGAATTAACGTGATGTTAGGCCGCGATATCGAGCATGCGCTGGAGCGCCAGCCGCGCCCCGCGCTTCACATTGGCCGGGACACTGATCTGGTTGACCACCCGATCCTCGGCCAGATTTTCGACCACCCAGCACAGCTCCTCGGGGTCGATCCGATACATCGTCGAGCACAGACAGGCGAACGGCGAGACCGACACCACCAGCTTATCGGGATTATCCGACTGCAACCGATTGACCAGATTGACCTCGGTGCCAACCGCCCACTTGCTGCCAGCGGGGGCATTTTTAATCGTATTGATGATGTAGGCGGTTGAGCCAACATAGTCCGACTCGTTGATCACGCCCAGCGTACACTCGGGGTGCACGATCACGTTGATATCGGGGTGCTGTTCGCGCCAGGCTTTGATGTAGGCCGGGCGGAACTGGGCGTGAACCGAACAGTGGCCGGCCCACAGCAGCACCTCGGCGGCGCGAATTGCCTCGGGCGTGTGGCCGCCGTAGCGCTTGTTGGGGTTCCAGACCAGCATCTTCTCCAGCGGAATATCCAGCTTGGCGTGCGAGATAAAGCGGCCCAGGTGCTGGTCGGGCAGGAACAGCATTTTCGGGCGGGCCGCCTTGGCCCAGCGCACCACGCTCTCGGCGTTCGACGACGTGCAGCAGGCGCCGCCGTGCTCGCCGACAAACGCCTTGACTGCCGCGGTCGAGTTGACATAGGTGATCGGCATCACCTGGGCCTCGACAGCGCCGAGAACCTCCGCCAGCTCCTCCCAGACCTCCTCAAGCTGCTCGATGTCGGCCATATCGGCCATTGAGCAGCCGGCGGTGTGGTCGGGCAGGATTACGGTCTGGTCGTCGCGGCCCAGAATATCGGCGCTTTCGGCCATAAAATGCACGCCGCAGAACACGATAAACTCGGCCTCGGTGCGCTGCGCATCAACCGAGAGGCCATACGAGTCCCCGCTGAGATCGGCGTGCCGGATCACATCATCGCGCTGGTAGTGGTGGCCCAGAATGACCAGCCGCTGGCCCAGCTTGGCGCGGGCCGCGCTGATCCGATCGTTCAGCTCCTCCAGGCTCATTCCAGCGTAGTCCTGCGCCTCGGCATGGGCAATGCCAATTTCTTCAAATGCGATCATGCGGTTCCTCCGTTGGCGTAAAATAAATAGTGTCCTAGTGACACTCTGAATAGATTA
The DNA here is from genome assembly GCA_034437415.1 of Herpetosiphonaceae bacterium. Taxonomy (GTDB): domain Bacteria; phylum Chloroflexota; class Chloroflexia; order Chloroflexales; family Herpetosiphonaceae; genus JACCRK01. The sequence goes on along the minus strand of DAOTUS010000360.1, from coordinate 9,416 downwards.
AAAAAGACCGGGACGTTCGTCCCGGAACTAGTGTCATTCTAACACAATCTGATCTAGTGTCAAGATGACAACAAGCGCAAATGGGTAAATATGCTGCAAGAATCGGATTGACAGCACGGGGGAATCGTCCTATAATGCCAAACTCTACGGGCTGGTAGCTCAATGGCAGAGCATCTGACTCTTAATCAGCCGGTTGAGGGTTCGACTCCCTCCCAGCCCACCATAATGTTTATAGGTTGACGGCGGTGCTATGCACCGCCGTCAACCTATTTTAGCCCTAGGCGATTGATTGTTGGGCAGGACTGCATGCCCACAGTCTAGGGCCGCAGCACCAGCGGCAGTGAAGGCGATCAATGCCGCCCTGGCGATCATAAAGGCGGCATGCCCACAGTCTAGGGCCGCAGCACCAGCGGCAGGTAGGTAGTGATCGGGCGAAGCTCCAGCACATAGGTGGCTCCAGCAGCGGCGGCGCTATTGTCGGCCGGGCTGCTGCCATTGCTGTCCTCGCCAGGTGCACCAACCAGCAGCGTAGCGCTGTCGATCGCCACTGATGCGCCAAAGGTATCATTGGACTCCGTGTTAGATGGCTTGAGATAGGCCTGCTGGATCCAGGCGCTCCCGGTGCGCACAAACACATAGGCCGCCCCGGCATACTCGGCGCTATTGTCGGCCGGGCCGCTCCCGTTGGCGTCCTCAAACGGAGCGCCGACCACCACGGTCGCGCCAGCGATCGCCACTGCATCGCCGAAGATGTCACTGCTGTCGGCATTGGCGGCCTTGAGGTAGCCCTGCTGGCTCCAGACGGGTGCCCCGGGTGCCCTTTGGGCGGCGCTGCTGCGGACAAATACATAGGCTGCCCCGGAGCCATTGGCGCTGTTATCGGCGGGACTACTGCCGTTGCTATCCTCATAGCGCGCCCCAACCACGCTGGTATCGGCGCTAATTGCCACCGAGCCGCCGAACTCGTCGCCGATCCCAGCGTTGGCAGCCTTGAGGTAGCCCTGCTGGCTCCAGGTGGTGCCAGCACGGATAAACACGTAGGCCGCTCCGGCAGCGGCGGCACTATTGTCGGCGGGGCTGCTACCATTGCCGTCCTCGCCGCTGGCCCCAATCACCAGCGTCTCTCCCGCCAACGCCAGCGCATCGCCGAAAACGTCACCAGACTCAGCGTTGGCGGCCTTGAGATAGGCTTGTTGCGTCCAGGTGGTGTCAGAGCGGACAAAGACATAGGCCGCTCCGGCTGCGGCGGCGCTATTGTCGGCGGGGCTGCCGCCGCTGCTGGACTCATAGATCGCCCCAACCACCACCGTGTCGCCCACGATGGCCACCGACCAGCCGAATAAGTCACCGGCCTCGGCGTTGGCGGCCTTCAGATAGGCTTGTTCACTCCAGCTGCTCCCGGTGCGCTCAAAGACGTAGGCCGCCCCGGCCGAGATCGCGCTGTTGTCGGCGGGGCTGCTGCCGTTGCTGGCCTCGCCAGTCGCCCCAACGACCAGCGTATCGCCCGCGATCGCCACCGCCCAGCCGAACTCATCGCCAGCCTGGGCGTTGGACGCCTTCAGGTAGGCCTGCTGCGTCCAGGTGGGTGCCCCGGCGGCCCTCTGGGCGGCGCTGCTGCGGACAAATACATAGGCTGCCCCGGAGCCATTGGCGCTGTTGTCGGCCGGGCTACTGCCGTCGCTATCCTCGCCGTACACCCCCACGACGACCGTGTCGCCGGCAACGGCCACAGCGTTGCCAAAGAAATCGAGGCTCTCCGGGCTGGCTGACTTCAGGTAGTCTTCGGGCACACTGGCGGGGAGCTGGGCTTGGATCGCCTGCCAGTCGCGGTTGCTCAGGCCGCTGGGCGCTGTCGCCGTGACGGGACTCTGGGGCACCAGCGGCAGCAGGCTGAGCAGCACCCCGCCGATGATCAGCCGATGCCAGCGGCGCCTGCGCGGGCGGCCAGGGGTTGGAGGTGCGATGGGCGATAGCATCTTGCGACTCTTTTCTGCTCCGTAGCGCGGCGTTGGCAGGTGGCGCCAGCCCACACGATGCCTGGCGTTCACCGCGCAACGCTATGTTCAGGGTGTCGAGTATAGCATGGTCTGGATCTGGTTCAACGTGATGCCGAGGCGGTTCTGTTGTGTCCATGGCCTGTCCCGGTGCACCAGCGCCTTGACAAACCTTCGGTGAATCTTTCAGGCGCCGCGGTGGCGGTCGATGGCTGGCGCATCTGCAGCATCCGCGGCAACCAGCTGCACGCCACGCTGAGCGGCGCGCTTGAGGCTGGGGAGACCAAGCTGATTCCATCCCAGGGCGCGGGCAACGTCTGGAGCGATTAAAGATGCCGACGAGGCCACCCTCTTACGATGGCAAGGGGTCGCTGATCAGCTTTCTGGATGATAACTAGCCATAGCTGAGGCCACCGCGAGCTGCATCGGTCACTGGCGCAGCTCGCGGTGGCGAAGGAGCCGCATGAAGCCAACCATTACCTATGAAGCCGCGCCCGCTGAACCTGACCTGGAGCTGCTCGGCAGCGGGATCGCCCACTACGATGCGCCGATCGTGGGCGCCAGCGATCGCATCTATCTCACCTATTTCGCCCGCGATGACGCCGGGACGATCGTCGGCGGCATCCATGGTAATACGGAGCGGGAGTGGCTGTACATCAGCACGCTCTGGGTGGCGGCGACGATCCGGGGAGGCGGCTGCGGACGGGCGCTGCTGGCCCATGCCGAGCGCACCGCCCGCGAGCGCGGCTGCACGCATGCCTATCTGGACACCTTCAGCTATCAGGCCCCGGCGTTCTATCAGCGCTGTGGCTACACCATCTTTGCCGAGCTGGAGGATTTCCCCGCGCCACACCGGCGGATCTTCCTCAAGAAACCCCTCTGAGCGGAGCACTGGCCTTCGACTACACCCAGCCGCCCCAGCCGCCCCGGCCCAGCCCGCCTACCCTGTAGTACATGTTCTACAAACATGCGAACTTGTACGATAGACGCAGCCAAGCGCCTGGCCCATACTAAGCCAACCATCTGCGCCATTGTAGACATAGGAGACCTTGGTATGGCTCAATTTTCTCGGACCCTGGCGGCGGTGACGCTGCTGGCGCTGACCCTTGGCCTGGCGCTATCCACCGCCTCCCGCACGGCGGCGACGGCGTCCCCGCGCCTCCAGGCCAGCACCTCGACCGCCCTGCAAAGCTCCTGGCAGATCAATCTCGATAGCCACACTGGCGCCTACGCGCTGAGCAACGGCGGCTCGGGCACCAATCTGGCCGACGTGCAGGAGACGTTGCAGAACACTAGCAACGTGTATGTTCGCGCCACCGGGATTCCATCCTACCCCATTGGGCCATTCGCCCAGAACCCGGCCACGCCCGACGAGCAGTCCTACCGCTTTCGGCTGCCCAAAACCCCGACCGAGGAGCTGGGCACCAAGCGGGCCACCGGGCTGGGCCAGATTGGCGTGCTGGTGAACGGCGTGCCCATCTACAACGCGCTCGATGCCTTTTCGTGGAGCACCAGCCTGCAGCAGGATCTGCCGACCAATGGCGCCGGGCAGCACGGCGACGGGATCTGGAACCGCAACGCGATTATCGCCGAGGCCGTCAGCTTCGATAGCTGCCTCGGCCACCCGGCGCCCGGCCAGAACCCCGCCAACGGCCGCTACCACAACCACCAGGACCCCAGCTGTCTGCGCGCGATGCTTGGCGACGATGGCACCCACCACTCGCCAATTATCGGCTGGGCGTTTGATGGCTATCCGATCTATGGATCCTACGCCTCCAGCGCGCCGCTCGATCCCAGCAGCGCGGTGCAGCGCCTGGACAGCAGCTATCGCACCCGCACGATCTCCCAGCGCACGACCCTGGCCGATGGCACCGTGCTCCAGCCCAGCCAGTATGGCCCGCCGGTCAGCGCCCAGTATCCGCTGGGGGTCTACGTCGAGGATTATGAGTATGTGGACGGATTAGGCGACCTGGATCAGTACAATGGCCGCATGGCGGTGACCAGCGAGTTTCCCGACGGCACGTATGCCTACTACGTCACACTCGATCCCAGCAGCGCCTCGGCCTATCCATATCTGATCGGCCCGCGCTACTTTGGGGTGGTTGCGACGGATAACTTTGGCGCTGGCCAGGTGACCATCCCCGCCGATGCGCTGACAATCGCGCCGCAGCGGCTGTATCTGCCCACCACGCTGCGCTAGCTCGCACGGTATAATTCGGGGGCCGCGAGCAGCTTGCGGCCCATGCGCGCTGGCCTGCTCGGCGATAAGGCCTGGAGCGTCGTGTTTGATAACCGCAAGATCAAAACGTTCAGCCCTGGATTTCAGGCCGTCATTCCGTTTTGCGCGGGCATTCGACGCACCCTGGCCTGGTTCGCCGCCGCCGAAAAGCGCCAGTGGATCGACGCCGCCGTCAACGCTGAGATGGGCCAGATTCTGGCCGCCTACGCCGCCAAAGCCTAGCGCTCCCCGGCCCAACTTCGTGACAAACACAACAGGCCAAGTTTGTGTGCTATAGTGGGCCGAACAATTAAAAGGAGGCGCTTTTATGATGCGCTATGATCACGTTGGCGGCAAGTTTTTCAGCGCCGTCCGCTACCTCGCCGCTGGCACCCAGAGCCTGCAAGACCGGGTCACCCAAGCAATCAACGAGCTGAGTCGGCTGCGCGAGGCTGAGATGCCCCCGGCGCTCCGATCACGTTTTGCCAATCTGATTCGCCAGACCGCCAGCCTGCAGACCGAGAATCAGAATCAGGTCGATGCACCGCCATTCATCGCGCTGACTGATGCCCAGGCGAGCAAGATTGCCGAGGAAATTGTGGCGCTGTTCCGTAGTATTGCCACAACCTCCCGCGACCCCGAGTAGACTCGGCCGCGCTCTCGATTCAAAAGCCGTGTGTGCGCAAACCACCCACGGTTTTTTGGTGTGTCCCAGGCCAAATCGCCAATATGCTACAATGCCCGCAGCTCTGAATAGAATGAGGATACACGATGGCCCTACACGAACTTACGATTGCCGAGGCGCGCGCCCAGCTCGACAGCGGCGCAACCACGTCGGTGGCGCTGACTGAGGCCGCCCTGGCGCGGATCGCGGCGGTTGAGCCCAGCCTGCACGCGTTTTTGCTGACCACGCCCGAGATCGCTCTGAGCCAGGCCCAGGCCGCCGACCAGCGGATTGCGGCGGGCCAGGCCGGGCCGCTGACCGGCATTCCGCTCGGGATCAAAGATGTGATTGTCACCAAAGATATTCGCACCACCTGCGGCTCCAAAATTCTGGAGAACTGGGTGCCGCCCTACGATGCCACCGTGGTCACAAAGCTCAAGGAGGCTGGCGCGGTGACGCTGGGCAAGCTCAACATGGACGAGTTCGCGATGGGCTCCTCCAACGAGAACAGCGCCTTTGGCGGCACCCGCAACCCGTGGGATCTCGAGCGCGTGCCCGGCGGCTCGTCGGGTGGCTCGGCGGCGGCGGTGGCGGCCGGCGAGGCCTTTGGCACGCTTGGTACCGATACCGGCGGCTCGATTCGCCAGCCCGCCGCGCTGTGCGGCGTGGTCGGGATCAAGCCAACCTATGGCCGGGTCTCGCGCTTTGGGCTGGTCGCCTTCGCCTCGTCGCTCGATCAGTGTGGCCCGTTCGCCCGCACGGTCGCGGATGCGGCCACGATGCTCCAGACGATCGCCGGCCACGATCCCCGCGACTCGACCAGCGCCGATCTGGCGGTGCCCGACTTTTCCGCCGCGCTGACCGGCGATGTGCGCGGCCTGCGCGTCGGCGTGCCCCGTGAGTATTTTGTCGATGGGATGGAGCCAGGCGTTGAGGCGGCGGTGCGTACCGCCATCGCCCAGCTCAAGGATCTCGGCGCACAGATTGTGGAGGTCTCGTTGCCGCACACCAAGTACGCGCTCCCGGTCTACTACATCATCGCCCCGGCGGAGTGCAGCACCAATCTGGCTCGCTTCGACGGCGTGCGCTACGGCGTGCGGCTGGAGGGCAAGGGTCTGTTCGACGAGATCGAGGCCACCCGTGGCGATCTGTTCGGCGCCGAGGTGCGCCGGCGGATTATGCTCGGGACCTATGCGCTCTCGTCCGGCTACTACGACGCCTACTATCGCCGCGCCCAGCAGGTCCGCACCCTGATTCGCCGCGATTTCCAGCAGGTCTGGACCCAGGTCGATCTGCTGGCGGCCCCAACCTCGCCGACCGTCGCCTTCAAAATCGGCGCCAAAACCGACGATCCGCTGGCGATGTATCTCTCCGACGTGTGTACGCTGCCGATCAACCTGGCCGGCGTGCCGGGCCTGGTGGTGCCGTGTGGCTTCAGCGAGGGGCTGCCAACCGGCCTCCAGCTGATCGGCCAGCCGTTCGATGAGGCGACCCTGCTGCGCGTCGGCCACGCCTACGAGCAGGCCAACACCTGGCACACCCAGCGCCCGACGCTCTAGCATATTTGCCGCATTCGCGGTACGGCGGGTCTCCGTACCCGCCGCCAACACCTGGCACACCCAGCGCCCGACGCTCTAGCGCACGGCTGGCCAATGCCGAAATTTCATCACCTCCTCGTTCTGCCGCAGAATCGAGGAGGTGTTTGTTTGATCAAATCTGTCTAATGCTGAAAAATATGCTATCGACCGCATTGTGGCTGAGATCGCCGGCGTCGTGGGAGTTGTCGCGGTGGTGCTCGGCGGATGCCATTCTAATCGCATAAATCAGCTACCAGCTACCAGCTGCCAGCTGCCAGCGACTGCCCCTGGCGCATGCAAAAACCCCCGCGACTGCGGAGGTTTCTTATGGATTAATGGTACCATGTTCGACACCGCCGAGTCAATCGGGAATTAGGCCTATGACAGCTTTTTGGTCGCGGCGTACAATGCCACCACGCACCCAAACACAGGAGACTTAAGCTATGCCTCACGAGATAGCCAGCGAGGAATCGCTGCGTTACGCCGACCACGACCGCACCTGGCTGGAGCGCGAGTTAGCGTCAGCCGCGAGCGCAACTCGTGATCTCCGGCGGCGCCTGGAGAAGGCCCAGCAGCAGCTGGCCGAGACCACCCGTGCCTACAATAAAACCGTCGAAAATATGCTCGATATTATCCGCGAGAACAACACCCTGACCCTGGAGTGCGACCGCCTGCGCTGGCAGTGTCAGCGCGAGGGTGTGGCGGTAAACTTTGGCCCCGGCCCCGGCATCATCCAGCACCTCACCCCCGAGGAGGCGCGGGCAATTCGCAAGGCGATGGCGCGCCTGCACCACCCCGATGTCGGCGGCAGCGTCGAGCGGATGCAGCACTGGAACGCAATGCTCGATGTGATCGAAGACGGCGGTGCCTAAATCCCACTCTGTTGCCCCAATCCGCACTTTTTCAGCCCCTCCCCACACCGGACGAGGGGCGATTGCTTGCCTGCTGCCCCACATCTTGCCAGTGGACGTGCTGCAAGATTTCGGCACCTGGTCGATCACCGGGCTGGCGCGGGCCACCTTTACCCTGCTGGGCATTATGATTGCGATGCTGCTGCTCAACTGGAAGCTGGTGTCGTTTGCCAAATAACTTGGCGGTGACGGCAGATATCCTGTCGCATCGATTGCGCTTGCCGCGGCCATCCGTTTGCCACATATCATGGCGGATCATCGCGTTCACTCGTTTTGCCCGCTCCTTGCCCACATCTGCGGCGTCGTGCGCCACGTATCCTGGCAGAACCGCCAGCATATGGTGGCACAATCACAGGCATTAGCTCTTTTTGCCATTCCAGTGGGATGAAACACGCAGGCCTCTGCGTCTGCCAGGATATGTGGCGGTCTCAATGGCCCGTTTAATAAGCGCGACACCACCGCAGCGACGGCCTATACACCGCCAGGAACTATGGCGGAAACCGGGTCGTCGCAATGCTCCGTACCCGAGAGATGGCCGAAAATGGGTGTCATGCTGACTCGCCAAGATATGTGGCGCCCGTGATCGTGATTCTGAGCGTGGATCGCCAATGTACCTGACGGAGAACCGCCACGTTATCAGACAAACGCCAACAATCACTATGTCCACTGCAAACCCGCGTCGCCGACGCGGGTTTTTGCTTGCTACAATCTGTGATGGCCAGCGCCAGTAACCTTTTGCGTTCCACCTGGGACTCTTAGTTATAGCCGATTGAACGCATCTATGGAAACGAGCGCTACGATGGAACTGCCCACCCTGATCAGAGCCGCCCAGCAGGGCGATGTTGACGCATTTGGCACAATTGTCGCCCGTTTCCAGCGGATGGCCTATGCCCTGGCCTACGCGCTGGTCGGCGACGCCCACCTGGCCGAGGATGCCGCCCAGGAGGCGTTTATCGAGGCCTACCTGCAGCTGCCACAGCTGCGCGAGCCGGCCGCCTTTGTGGCCTGGTTCCGCCGAATTCTGTTCAAGCACGGCGATCGCCTGACCCGTGGCAAACCGACGCCGATCGTCGGGCTGGACGCGGCCGATTCGGCGCTGAAGACCAGCCTCGATCTGGCCAGCCTGGCCGCCGACCGCGAGCTGGGCCAGCGGGTGCGGGCGGCGATTGCCGAGCTGCCCGAGTCAAGCCGCCAGGTCATCACGCTGTTTTACCTGGCCGACATGTCGCTGATGGCCCGTGACTATCTCGCCCACCAGCGTCCAGCGGCGAACTTCCCGCTGACGGTCCAGTTTCTGATCACCATTCGCACCCGCAATCTGCCCAAAATCCGCGAGCTGCTGGCGGCTGACCCGGCGCTGGTGCACGCTCGCGAGGATGCGGGCGACGACGCGCCCAAACAGTACTATCTGCCGCTGTCGGGCGGCTACACCGCGCTCCATCGCGCCGCCACCGATGGCGACCAGGACCTGCTGGCGCTGCTGCTGGGGGCCGGGGCCGACCCAAACGCCACCACGAGCTACGGCCTGGCACCCTTGCACAGCGCGATCGCCGCCGTCCAGGCCGAGGCGGTCCGCATGCTCCTGGCCCACGGCGCCGACCCCCAGCGCACGCTCGTCAGCGGGATGGCCCCGCTGCACTGGGCCTCCATCCGCAACTCCGCGCCAATCGTGGAGCTGCTGCTCACCCACGGCGCCGATCCGGCCGCCCGCGACAGCCACGGCCGCACCGCCCGCGACTGGGCCGAGCTGAAGGGCTATCGCCCGATCGTGGGCTTGTTCAATCGGCACGCCAGCGCCTAGAGCGCCATTCATTCACCGACCTTAATCGATACCGAGCATACGTTTAGAAAGGACACCTGTTATGAACACCACACCCTGGACACTGCCCGCCGGCGCCCAAGTTTTAGGCCGGGTCATCAGCGCAACCGGCGAGCCGCTTGACGGCGCGGGGCCGCTGCCCACAATTGTCGAGGCGGCGGCACGCAGCGTTCCGCCCGGCTACGGCCAGCAGCTAGAGACCGGCATCAAGGTGATCGATGTGTTTACGCCTG
>DAOTUS010000359.1:0-7297 GCA_034437415.1 Herpetosiphonaceae bacterium | reverse complement strand
GAATTGAAATTGCCTCAGCAAAATCCAGATCGACTTTTAATTTCGCCGAGCCATTGCTATCACGGTGACACGACGCTCACGTCGTTGACGTGATGAATGGGAAATTGGCGAGGGTATTGGACTATAGAATCATATTAATTCCCCTCGATCAGCATTGACAATTGCAACACTACGGTTAACATACAGATAACTGTTAAATTTTTTAAGCAGTTATCTGTATGTTTATTTCTGGGGGACAGCGAAGACTCCTACGATAAACAACGTTGATTCAAGTAGCCAGGGGTCTTTTATGCACCAGATTCGACCACTTTTTTTAGCCGGACGAGCGTGGCTTGGGCTTGGGATTATCGCGCTGCTGATCCTGCAGTTCAGCTTTGGCGCCTACCCGGCGGCCGCCCAGACCGTGATTGACGCCACGCCCTACCTCGATGCCAGCAAGCCCGACTACGGCATTCAGGCGGCGATCAACGCCGCCGCTGCTGGTGGCACCGTCCAGCTCCCCGCCGGAACCTTCGCGCTCGAGACCTACCTTCAGCTGAGCAGCGGCGTCACCCTCAAAGGGCGGGGCAGCAGCACCGTCCTGACGACCGGGCGCAAAGACACCCGCGTGCTGGTCACCGCCAGCTACAAAAGCAACACCACCAACACCATCCAGGTCAGCGCTGTGAGCGGCATGCGCGCTGGCATGACCGTGTTTCTGTGGCGCTCGAGCGCGATCAACAACCCGCCCGCCGCCTTCACAATTACGGCGATCGATGCGGCCAACCGGCGGATCACCCTCGATAAAACCGTGAGCTTCAACCTCACCGCCAACACCTCACAGGTGGCCTACGGGCTGTACACCACCCTGACCCAGACCGTCAGCGGGCGCGACAATCTGGTCAAAACCATCAGCGTGGCCGACCCGACGATCGTCCGCGTCGGCGAAGCGATTATGATCAAGTCCGACCGCCAGAGCGGCGACCCGTTCCTGAATCCCTCCGGCGGCGAGGGCACCTGGGGCGTCGAGACCAACATTGTGGCCGCGATCAACCTAAGCGCCAAAACGATCACGCTCAAGAACGACATCACGATCAACGCCTACGCCGGCACGGTGGTGTTTCACGGCTACGGGGCGATTTTTGCCCAGGGCCAGCGCAGCCAGGGTCTGCGGGTCAGCAACATCGGCGTGGCCGACCTGACGATCCAGGGCTGGGCCGGCAGCGAAAAGCCGGCCTTCCATGAGTTCTATATCGGCGGGATCAACTTCGTCTACTGCGATCGGGCCACGATCAGCAATGTCACCGTGCGCGACTGGCACAGCGATGGCGTGAGCCTGCAGACCTGCAGCAACACAACGGTGCAGGATGTGACCAGCAGCCAGAATCGCGGCCACGGGTTTCATCCCGGCACTGGCGCGAGCAATGTGGAGTTTGTGCGAATCCAGGCGCTGGGCAATCTGGGCTTCAGCGGCCGTGGCACCGCTGGCGACGGGCTGTTCTACTGCTGGGCAAACCAGAACGTCAACATCCGCCAGAGTGTGTTCAACGACAACGCCGGCTCGGGCGTGGGCGATCTCGGCGGCGGCGACAGCAACGGCACCTACCCGGACACCAGCAGCGTCATCGAGGACAGCACGCTGGAGCGCAACGGCCGGGCCGGGATCGAGATCACCGGCGGCGGTCTGACGGCCAACTCAATTATTCGCCGCAACACGGTGCGCAACAACAATCGGCTCAATGGCGACTACGCCGGGATTCAGATTGCGGCCAAAAAGGGCCACGCCCAGCGCTACACCATCGACAGCAACCAGGTTGAGAGCACGCTGAGCCCTGCAACCCAGCGCTATGGTATTCGCGAGCTTAACCAGGGCTACAGCGCCAACTACAACACCATCAGCAACAACACGGTGCTGAATCATAGCCTGGGCAACATTGTACAGGTTGGCCCCCAGACGGTGGTGAGCGGCCCAAATCCGACCCCGCTGCCAACCGCCACCCCAGCGCCCAGCACGCTGGCAATTAGCAGCTTCAGCCTGATCAATGCCAACACCGAGCAGCCGATTAGCGGATTCAGCCCGCTTGCCAATGGGGCGAGCTTAAGCTTCGCCAGCCTGGGGACGCGCAATCTCAATCTTCGGGCCAACACCCTGCCGAGCAGGGTTGGCAGCGTCGACTTTATCCTGGACGGCCGATCGTATCGGCTTGAGAACTCCGGGCCATATGCGCTTGCCGGCAATAATGGCACCGATTATGCTTCGTGGACGCCAACGCTTGGCCAGCATACGCTCACCGCCATCGCCTACAGCGGGTCGAATCGAACTGGCACCGCCAGCCCAGCCTATACGATTGCGTTTGCGGTCACCGAGTAGGTAGGCATCAAGATCGGCATTTCGCTGGTTTTAAGGGTGAAACTAGGTCACAAGAGGACTAAAGAGTGATTGTTTTGCCTTGACCAAGTAGTTAACGTGTTACTATACTTACTCGTAGTCAGTTAAATATAATATTTGGACACACTGGGGAGTCTGCGTTGCCGACTCCCTATTTTTTAACTGCGATAGTTAAGCCAACTACGGAATTTTTGAGCGAATAAGGAGGGCGATGAATGACAAACCACTTTCTACTACTACGTCGTGTGCAAGTGTGGCTGATGATGTTTGGAATTGGTGTTTTAGTAATAAGCTCTTTTTTTTCTCCTCGGATTTCAGCGGCCCAAACCATTATCGATGCCACGTTCTACCTCGATGCCAGCAAACCCGACTATGGGATCCAGCAGGCGCTGGATGATGCGGCCGCGCTTGGCGGCGCAACCGTTCAGCTGCCGGCCGGCACCTTTGTTTTAGAGACCTACCTTCAGTTGAAGAGCGGTGTGCAGCTCAAGGGCGCCGGGCCGAGCACAATTCTCGCCGCCGGGCGCAACGAGTCGCGCGTAGCGGTGACCGCAAGCTACAGTACCAACAGCACAGGTACGATCGCGGTAAGCGATGTTTCGGCCTTGCAGGTGGGAATGATTGTGCATGTGTGGCGCAGCACCGATCTTCGATTTAAAGTAGACGCCTTCGAAATCAGGGCGATCAGCGCTGCGAACAAAACAATTACCCTCGGGACAACCGGCGTGCCCTCGGTCGCAACCACGGTTTCCTATCCGCTCACCGCCAATGCCTCATACGTTTCATTTGGCCTCGCCAGCAAGCTCACCCAGAGCGCGTCTGGGTCGACCAATCTACTGTATACCATCAAAGTCGCCGACACCGCATTTATCAAAGTCGGCGAAGCGCTGATGATTAAGTCCAACACCAATACTGGCGAGGGCAACTGGGATGTCGAGACCAACATCGTCGCCGGGATCGACCTGAACACCAAAACGCTGACCCTCACCAACGATGTCCGGGTCAATGCTGGGGCCGGAACCGTGGTGTTTCACGCCTATGGCGCCGTGTTTGCCCAGGGTGTGCGTAGCACTGCAACCTATGTTACCAACATCGGGGTCTCGGACCTGGTGATTGAGGGCTGGAATAGCCCGTATAAACCAGCCTTTCACGAGTTTTATATTGGCGGGATTAACTTTGTCTACTGTAAACAGGCCACGATTAGCAATGTCACCGTGCGCGACTGGCACAGCGATGCGGTGAGCCTGCAGACATGTCAGGATAGCAGCGTCACCGATGTCACGGCCGCTGAAAATCGCGGCCACGGGTTTCACCCCGGCACCGGCTCGAAAAATGTTGAGTTTCTGCGCATCCAGGGGCTGGGCAATCTGGGCTTTGCCGCCCGTGGCACCGCCGGCGATGGGCTGTACTACTGCTGGAACAACCAGAACGTCAACATCCGCCAGAGTGTGTTCAACGATAACAACGGCGCCGGGGTGGGCGATCTGGGCGGCGGCGATACGAATGATACCGGCCGGGATATCAATAACACGGTCGAAGACAGCCGAATGGAGCGCAATGGCCGGGCTGGCATCGACATTAACGGCGGCGGCGTGGCAGCGAATATCACGATCCAGCGCAATATCGTGCGGGATAATAATCGGCTGAATGGTGGCTATGCCGGAATTCAGATTGCCGCGGCAAAGGGCAACGCCCATACCTTCACGGTCACGAATAATCTGGTCGAGAGCACGCTGCTGACAGCCACCCAGCTGTACGGCATTCGCGAGATGCCCCCAGTCGTCTACACCAACCCGCCGGTCACCTACACAGTGAACTACAACGTCATTACCAACAATACTGTCCGCTTTCATACGGGGGCTGACATTGTGGTGGTTGGCCCGAATACAATTGTCGGGGGCAATAATACCGTCAATGATCCGACGCCAACAGCGACGCCAGTGACCCCAACCGCCACGGCCACGCCAGTGACCACGCCACCAACCGCGACCGCGACCACGCCACCGACCGCCACGGCGACCACACCGCCGACCACCACGGCAACACCGCCAACCGCCACGGCGACCACACCGCCAACCGCCACGGCGACCACGCCGCCGACCGCCACGACGAGCACACCGCCAACCGCGACAAGTGGAACGACTTTAGATCCGAAACATACACTGTATCTGCCGTTCATCATGCGCTAAGGGCTGGGTAACTTTATTAGCAATATTTTGCGGTATCATGGGTCAAGTCCACACGACTTGACCCATGTTAGTTTAAGAGGAAATCACACCATGCTTGACCTTCGTTCTGAACTTATGAGCCTTCAGGAGCGCGTCGCGGCGCTCAGGGGGCGGCTTTGACTGGGCTGCCAAAACAGCCGATCTGCATGAGCTAGAGGAACGGGCCGCCGACCCACAGCTTTGGGACAATCCGCAGATCGCCCAGACCACCCTGCAGCGGCTGTCGCACGCCCAGGAAGAGATGACCCGCTGGGCCAGCCTGGAGAGCGAGCTGGCAACGCTCAGCGAGCTGCTGGAGCTCTCGGCCAACGATGAGGAGGCCCAGCGCCAGATCGAGGCCGAGATCGCCCCAACGCGCCAGGCCGTCGATCAGCTGGAGCTATCGCTGCTGCTGGGCGAGCGCTACGACAACAGCAACGCCTTTATCTCGATTCAGCCTGGCGCTGGCGGCGTGGACTCGCAGGACTGGGCCGAGATGCTGCTGCGGCTGTACAGCCGCTGGGCGCAAAATCGCGGCTTCCGCGCCGAGATCGTCGATCTGGTGCCAGGCGACGAGGCCGGGATCAAGGCGGCCACCCTGGAGCTGCGTGGGCCCTACGCCTATGGCTACGCCAAGGCCGAGGCTGGAATCCACCGCCTGGTGCGGCTCTCGCCGTTCGACTCGGCCCATCGGCGCCACACGTCGTTCGCGCGGGTCGAGGTGCTGCCGGAGGTCGATAACGCGCCCGAGATCCAGATCAGCCCCGACGATCTGCGGATTGATGTCTACCGCGCCGGTGGCCACGGCGGCCAGGGCGTCAACACCACCGACTCGGCGGTGCGGGTGGTCTACCGGGGCGGCACCCCCGATGAGATCGTGGTGACCTGTCAGAACGAACGCTCCCAGCTGCAAAACAAAGAGACGGCCATGAACGTGCTGCGCGCCCGGCTGCTGGAGCGCCTGCTGGAGCGCCAAGCGATCGAACACTCCAAGCTCAAAGGTATCCATCAGGAGGCGGCCTGGGGCAACCAGATTCGCTCCTATGTGCTGGACGACCGGCGGGTCAAGGATCATCGCACCAACGTGGAGACCAGCAACACCCAGGCGGTCCTGGACGGCGATATCGATCTGTTTATCGAGGCGTTTTTACGCTGGCGTTTAGGCAACGAGGAGTGAGACGATGGTGAACAATCACAAACGCGGCGGCGCCAGCGGTCGGCGGCGCCTGCTCGGGGTTGGTCTGCTGATTCTGTGGGCCTTCGTGGCCCAGCCGGTGCGCGCCGCTGAGCCAGCCAGCATTACGCGCAACGAGGCCAGCAGCAGCTTCGGGGAGGAGATGCGCTTCGAACTTGAGGCCAGCTCCAGCGCGCCAATTGTTGATCTGGCGTTTTTATATGCCCAGGGCGTGAGCGCGACCGATCTGCCGGCGTTTACCGAGGCCCGGCCGGATTGGGAGCCAGGTGGCACCAGTGTCACGGCCAGCTTTGTCCGCGATACCAGCATCGACTACCTGCCGGTTGGCGTGACAATTCGCTACAAATGGGTGCTGACCGCACAGGACGGCACTGTGACCGAAACGCCCGTGCAGAACATCACCTATCTGGATACCCGCTTCGACTGGCAGGAGCGCTCTGCCCGTGGCATCACCGTGCGCTGGTACGGTGGCGCTGCGGAATGGGGCGATGCCCTGCTCAGCAGCGCGGTCGAGGGGCTGGATCGGCTGGAGCAGCGGATCGGCGGCTCGGTCGATGACCCGATGACGATTACGATCTACAGCAACACCAGGGATATGCGGGCGGCGCTGCCGCCCAACTCGGCCGACTGGATCGGCGGGCAGGCTCAGCCAGCGCTGGGGCTGATTGTCGGGGCGATCGCCCCTGGCGACAAGGCTGAGCTTGGGCGGCTAGTGCCCCACGAACTCAGCCATCTGGTACTCCATCAGGCGACCGAGAACAACTACGGCGGCATGCCGGTCTGGTTCGATGAGGGCATCGCGGTCGCCAATCAGGACTCGCCCGACGCGGGCTTCAAGCAGCGGGTGACCGAGGCGGCCCGCAACGGCGAGCTGATCCCCCTACGCGCCCTGGCCTCCAACTTCCCCTCCGACCCGGAGAAGGCCCTGCTCTCCTACGCCCAGAGCGAAAGTGTGGTGCGCTACATCGAGAGCACCTATGGCGTTGAGGCGATTGCCGGGCTGGTGGCCGAGTTCAAGCGCGGAGAGATCGACGACACCGCCGTCGAAAATACGCTCAACATCAGCCTGGACGCCCTCGACGAGCAGTGGCGGGCAACCCAGCCGGCCCCGGAGCGCACCCCCGAGCCGGTGGCCGACACTGAGCGGGCGCCCGCCAGCCGCTTCAGCGAACAGCCGCGCCAGCGTGTGCCCGGCGGGGTTGGCGCCAGCGATCTGCCGCTGTGGGTCTGGGGCGCAGGTGGGCTGGGCGCGCTGCTGATTCTGGCTGGCAGCGTGTGGGTATTCCGTGAGGCGCGAATCAGCCGTCGCTAAATCCAAATCCGCCGTCACGCCTCACCATTGCAGAGCAGGCATGGTGAGGCGTGACGGCGGATTGATTTAATCTTGTTGATTTTAATCTTGTTGATTTTACTTTGACAATGTTAGATTACACGGCAAAGGCGCAGGATTTTGGATGAAGATGGACGCTTGGTGGATAACGATTGGTGGAGGGACGCCATATATGGCGTCCCTCCCGCGAATACGTG
>DAOTUS010000358.1:0-10492 GCA_034437415.1 Herpetosiphonaceae bacterium | reverse complement strand
TCCAGCCCGGCGCCGGTGCGGGCCGAGACCGCCACGATCGGCGCGGCGGCCAGGGTAGTGCCGACCAGCCCAGCGCGGATCTCCTCGGCCATCAGCTCCAGCCACTCGGCCTCGACCAGATCGGACTTGGTCAGCACCACGATGGCGGGCTGAATCTCCAGCAGATCGATGATATGGCGATGCTCGATGGTCTGGGGCTGGATGCCCTCATCGGCGGCGATGATCAGCAGCACCGCATCCAGCCCGCCAACTCCGGCCAGCATATTTTTGATAAAGCGCTCGTGGCCGGGCACGTCGATCAGGCTGATCTCGCGCCCCGAGGGCAGCGTCAGCCAGGCGAACCCCAGATCGATCGTCATCTCGCGGCGCTGCTCCTCCTCCCAGCGATCCGGGTTGATCCCGGTCAGCGCCTGAACGAGGGTCGACTTGCCGTGATCGACATGCCCGGCGGTGCCGATGGTGAACATAGGTGTTTTGGCTTTCTACATCGCTGGAATAAAAAATATATAGAATGATTTAGCCGGTAGCGGCGTTTCGATAAACGTCAGCTCGCCATCGGGGAAGATTTGCTGCAGCTCGCTGCGGCGCTTTTCATCCTCGCGGTTGATCACGTACAGGCGTGGCTCGCCGGGAACGCGCGGTGGAATGGGCATGTCCTGGAGCAGCTCGTGGGTTTGGTGCCACTCAATATCGCCGAGATGAATGCCCAGGGCGCGGGGCTCGAACCAGTACTGCCAGCTGGTAAAGTAGGTATTTGCCAGCGTGATGCCGCGCTGGCTGTAGCCCTTGACCGCCTGGGCGATCTCTCGGGTGTTGGGCACAAACCCACGGTATTGACGGTCGAGATCGCGGAAATAGCGCTGATAGTTTTGCGGGATCGCGACAGTGAACACCGCCAGACATAGCCCAACGAGCAGCATCCAGCGCCACAGGCTGCGCTTGCTCCAGTGCTGGGCCGCGCCGCCACCCATAATCCACTCGCTCAACAGCGCCAGCGGCGTAGCCGCCAGCACAAACAGGACCGGCATGGCGACCCCAGTGCGCGCTGTGCTGGGATTTTCGATCGGGAACGCAATGCTTAATGTTGTTGTCAGCAGCAGCAGCGGCAGCGCGATCGCCGCCATCCACCAGCGCAGCGAGCGCTCGCCAAAGAGCCGCCAGACCAGCACGGGCAGGGCCGCCAGAAGCAGCGCTGCGGTCATATAGTCCAGAAATGGGTCGAAGGAAACATGGTTGACTTCGTTGCGGTCGCCGCGCCAGTTGAAGGCCAGCGCCATCTGCAGATTGTTATAGCCAAACACGCCAACTTTACAGAGCGTTCCGTTGGTGGCAAGGCTGCCAAATATATTGGTTGGATCGCGGCAAATATCTTGTTCAATCGAACGCTCACGGTCGGTCGTGCGGGTGGCGACGCGATACCAGAATTGGTCGGGGAACTGCAGCATAAAGTGGCCCAGCGGCAAGAAAATCAAGGCCGATGTGACCAAAGCCAAAGCCCCATGGCCAACCAGGGTTGCCAGACCCTGCCGACTGCGCCGCCGCCGATCGAACAGCATCAACCCAAACACGGCGACAATCACAAAAGGCACGGCCCGAATCCCGATATAGCCATAAAGGCCAACGCCCATCCACACCCCAACCCACAGGATATCGCTGAGGCGGCCCGAGCGCACATAGCGCCACAGGTACCACAGCACCAGCGCAGCGGGCAAGGTGGCGTGGGGAAAGCGCAAACCCATCCGCGTCGTTTCGAGCGGCCATTTGGCAATGCTGTAGAGCGCCGCCGCAAACAAGCCGAGCTTGCGCCCGCCTAGCTCGCGACCAAACAGATAGATAATTGGAATGGTAAGGGTGCCAATAATCCCATTGCCAAGCTTAAGGGTCATAAAATCCAGCGGGAGATTGAATAGGCGGATGAGCGTCGCTGTGTAGTAGAACTGCCACGGCTCACGGCCCGTATTATTCGTGAAGAAGATTGGCCGCCCACCATCAAGAATGGTCTTCACGTCCAAGAGCTTCCAGCTGTGGTCCTGGGTCATGTCGTAGGGGGTTAGCGCCAGCCGATGAAAGCGCAGCCAGGCCCCAAACGCCGTGATCCCAAGCAGAATCAGCGCAACAGCCCAGCGTGTGCGCCGCTCGGCCCGATCGTCCACCTGCTGCCAGAGCTGCGGGCGGCGCCAGGGCGACCATGCCGCCAGCCACAGCAGCACTGCCGCCAGCCACAGCAGCACGACCGGCTGGGTAAAGGCATTGCCAGCGATGCCACGCCAGGCCACGAAGCCTAGCGCCAGCGCCAGCACGGCCATTCCGCTGCGTAGCCCAACGTGCCCAAGCGGGACTGTTTGCAGCGCGCCGAGGCGATCGGCCTGCGGCGCGGCTTTGCTGATCACTAGTCCCCATAGGCCTAGCCCAAGCAGCAAACCAAGTAGCGTAGGCGCCGAAAGCTGGCGCTGCTCAAGCTGGCGCTGGACCTGAACGAGGATCACTAATCCCCCAAGGGCTATCCCAGCAGGGTGAATGAGCAGTCTAAGGTGCTCAAGAGCATGGATCGTGGCTTTGGGCTGTTTCATCATGTGAGATAGCTCTTCGACTAAGCTTTTCTGGCTTTAACAAAAATATTGACAAAGCTTTGTTTCGCGGCAGTTGCGGGCTGCTCATTCAAAGAATCGACGGTATTGATTAGGCTCCGCGCCATGTTCAAGGGGTTGAGCGAGCTGCTGACGTTATCATCACCCTGCATGCGATCGGCAACTTTACGCCACGAGGCTGGTAAAATATTCGACTCGATCAGGGGCTTGCCAACGCCATACACCAGGTAGGGCGTAAGCGGAATCGCATAGTGGGTCGCCTCTTCGCAGCACTCAACCTCAAACCCGGCCCGCTCCACCTGATCAACCAGCTCATCCGGGGTGTAGAGTCGAACGTGATTTTCCCAAATTCCCCCAAACTTGGTGTGGGTGAAGGGCTTCCCGCCAAGGCGAGTCCAGATCCAATTGACTGGATCCCACCAGAGCGGATAGTTGCTGTGCGGGACCGAGATTGCCAACACGCCGCCTGGGCGCAGGATGCGCTTGAGCTCCAGCAAGGCCGACTGCTGATCGGGGATATGCTCGAGCACCTCGGACAGCAGGATTTTATCAAAGCTGTTGTCCAGAAATGGCAGGACTTTGCCATCGCCAGCGGTAAAATGGGCCTTTTCGGCATAGCGCTGGCCAACCTGAAGCCGATCTACCGCGCCATCAAAGCCGACAACCGTCATCGTACGCAGCTTTGACATAAGCAGAGTGTAAAATCCGTAGCCGCAGCCACAGTCCAGCACCCGATCGCCGTCGCTGAGGGCGAGATACTGGATGAGGCGCCGCGCCCGGCGGCTATAGGCCGGATCGGCCTCGTTTTTCAACATTTTGTCCATCAGCACGGCGTCGGCGCCAGATAGCTCTGCATATGGGCTGGGTGGGGTTGTCGGTGATGTAGCGTGCACCAGGTACCTCCAGGAAATAGATTATGGGTTCGATTTTGTCATGTTGCTAAGCGTCTGCGCATACAGATCGATGATTTTTGCGACTGAAAAGATGTTCTCTACCTCGGCCCGCTGCACCTGATAGGCGCTTTTGTTGCGGATAACTTCAATGATGCCTTCAGCTAAGGCCCGATGATTTTGCGGCGCTACCAGCTTGCCAAAGCCCGTCTCCTGGACCACGACCCTTGCTCCAGGAATATCGGTTGTGACGAGGGGCGTTCCAGCGAGGAGCGCCTCAATCTGGACCATCGCCAGACAGTCAGTGCGGCTTGGTAGGGTAAATACATCACACATGCGATAAAAATTGGCTAGTTTCTGCGGGTCGCGTAATAGCCCAAGAAAGGTAAGCCGGGCCTTATTCTGCTCAATGAGAGGCAGACATGTGCTATAAAAGTCCTCGTAGTCGATCTGATGCTCTCCAGCAAAGAGGAAATGGATATTTGGAATTGCCTCGGCAATCAGCGGCATCGCCTGAAGGAGAAAATCAAAGCCTTTTTCATGGACAAAACGCCCAGCAAAGCCCACGATCAGTTGATTCTCTAAGCCAAGCTCGTGCTTCCAGCGCACCGCTTCTTCCGGCTGCGGAGCAGGGAGTTCGACTGGTGGATAGATAAAGGTCGTCTTGTTGGCAAAGTTCTGCAGGAAGGCGGAGTGCTGGGCATAGTCGCGGCTGTAGGCGCTGACCTGGGTGGCCAGTTTGCCCGCCAGAATCATCTGTCCGCTGACGGCAAACTGAATAGCTTTATTGAAGGCGCCTTCGGGCATCACCAGATCGCCGTGATGGGTCATGAGGAGCGGGCGCTGGAGCAATTTACAGAGACCGGCGGCTAGGAGCGCTTCCAGCTGGGGAGTATGAATGTGAACAATATCGTGGCTGCGAATCAGTTTTGCCGCCGCCAGCGGAAAGGCTGGCGAAAGCATCCCCCGGCTGATGCGGGCAACCGGCTTGAGGCGAATCACATGAACCCCATTCATCACTTCTTCGCGGGGTAGCTCGGGCGTGTGGCGCGTTGTGAGCACGGTCACCTGGTGGCCATGCTCGGCAAGTCCCTCCGCAACCCGTTGCGCGTGCATTGTCAGCCCGGTCCAATGGGGCGCGTAATAGGTTAAAATCACAAGAATTTTCATTGGAGCTTTCTAGCTAAAGAAGAACGCGGCGCATTATAACCGATATTAGCCGCCAGAGGCTAAAGCCGCGGCGGATTCGGGGGCGACAATCAGGGGGATTTTAGTGCACTAGAGTGGTATGGAATCGCGCTGCCGCATGCGGCGCAGGTGGATGCCCTAGCCAACGCGGACGGCCACCAGGGTAAGATCATCGTGCTGCTCGACGCCATCGGCGTGGGCTTCAACCGCGCTCCGAATCGCCAGAACCAGCTCGTTCGGCGCAATATCCGGCGGGGCTTGGTCGATCAGCTGCACCAGCCGCTCGAAGCCCCACATCTCGCCAGCTTGGTTCTGGGCCTCCACGACCCCATCGGTATAAAACATAATCAGGTCGTTGGCCTCGATCGTGGTCGTATCCTGAACATGGACCCAATCTGGCCCCATTCCCAGCGGCAGCCCCACCGGGATCTCGATAAACCTGACGCTCGCGCCGCGCCGAATCAGCGGCGCGAGCTGCCCGGCGTTGGCCAGGGTCAGGGTTTTGCGGCGCGGGTCAAACAGCGCAATCGAAAGCGCGACGAAGCGATTACCCTGGTTTTTCGAGCGGAGCCAGCGGTCAACCTCGTTCAGCACATAGCCGGGCTGTTCGTGATCGTGGATCTCGGCCTGGAGCGCGCCCAGCGTCACGCCCATCAGCATGGCCGCGCCGACGCTTTTGCCGGTGACATCGCCAACGCTGATACACACCCGCCCGTCGCTGAGGATCTGGTAGCTGAGCAGATCGCCGCCAACCTCGCGGGCCGGGTAGCAGCCGCCAGCCAGCGTTAGGCCAACCACGCTCGGCGGCGCGGCGGGCAGCAGCTGCTCCTGGATTGTGCGGGCCAGCTGTAGCTCCTGATCGAGTGCGGCATTCCGGCGCAGCGCCGCCCGACCCTGGGCCAGCTCGCGCTGAACCCGCTCGACGGCGTAGAAAAGCGCGGTGGTGGTGAGCGAGATAATCACGCCGAAGATCAGCCAGAAGCTTAAAAACGACCTGCGATTGGCTGGATCGATATAGGCAAAGGCGAATATAAAGCTGTAGATCGTGTTGGCGATCAGGCCGCCGACCAGCGAGGCCAGCGACCAGCCGCGCAGGATCGGCCAGCCCCGGCGCTGGGCCAGCGGGATCGACCAGCGCAGCATTAGCCAGATGAGCGTGATCGAGGTGATCCCAATGAAATAGCTTGAGCCAAGGGTCAGCAGCACGGCTTTGAGCTGCAGGCCTTCGGTGGCCTGGGGGATCAGGATAATCAGGGCGATCACGCTGGACACGATCAGCCCACGCTTAAAGCTGGTCAGATACGGCGCGTAGGTGTAAGCGGGCTCACTGGTTGATGGTTGAATTGATGGCATAGCAACTCCGCTGATGGTTGAAGCGCTATTTTATCACGGCAGAACTCGGCGACCTTGAATAATTGATGAGACCTGGCCGGACACGTATCGATTCTATCCGGCTAGCGCAACAAAATATTAACAAAATGCCGACAAAACTCGAAATTGCTCCAAAATACTAAATCTACCGATCGGTAGGGTGCGTAGAACCTGACAGAACATACCGATCGGTAAGTAACCTAGCAAGGAGCCACCACGATGGGCGATAGCATTATTGAAGCAACTGATGTCCGCAAAATCTACGATACCGGCAAAATCAAAGTTGACGCGCTGCGCGGCCTGAACCTGGTCGTCGAGCGCGGCGAGATGGTGGCGGTGATGGGGCCGTCGGGCTGTGGGAAAACCACCCTGCTGAACTGCATCTCGGGGCTGGACGACATCAACAGCGGCAGCATCACCATTGCGGGCCGCGCGCTGGCCGTGATGACCGACAAGGAAAAAACCCGCTACCGGGCGCAGTCGATGGGCTTTGTCTTTCAGTTCTACAACCTGCTGCCGGTGCTCTCGGCGGTGGAAAACGTCGAGCTGCCCCTGCTGGTGAGCGGCAGCAAGCCCGCCGAGGCCCGCCGCCGCGCCCAGGAGGCGCTCGACCAGGTTGGCCTCTCGAAACAGGGCGGCCAGAAGCCCGGCGAGCTCTCCGGCGGCCAGCGCCAGCGGGTCACAATCGCCCGCGCCCTGGCCAACCGCCCGGCGATCGTCTGGGCCGACGAGCCGACCGGCGACCTCGACAGCGAGACCGCCGACGAGGTGATGCGGCTGATGCGCCGCTTCAACACCGAGTTCCAGCAGACTTTCGTCATCGTCACCCACGACTCGCGGATTGCCGCCATGTGCGATCGGCTGATCCGCATGAAGGATGGCGTGATTGTCTCCGACACTCGCCAGATCGCCCGCGAGACTCTGTTCGATGACGAGTCGCTGGAGCTGCTGGAGCTGGAGAGGATTAGTCGCTAGTCGCTGGTAGCTAGCAGCTAGTGAGATTAGGTCTTTTGGATACCATTCATTCCGCCGAGTAGCTGGTAGCTGGTAGCTGGCAGCTAGTGAGATGAGATCGTTCGGGTGCCATTCATTCTTTGGCTGAGGGGATTTACAGCTTTCTAATCACCTAAATCAATCGTACTAGCTACTAGCTGCTAGCTGCTAGCTACTCTATTTTCGGAGAAACGACACATGCAAGAGCTTTTTGGCCTGCCGATAACGACCCTGATGTGGGGACTGCTGATCACGATGGGCCTGATTATTGGGGTGGTTGGCGCGGTGGCGCTGCGCAACCCGTTGATTTTTAAGCTGGGTATTCGCAATATTGGGCGGCGCAAAGCCCAGACGGTGCTGATCGTCACCGGGCTGATGCTTTCGACCCTGATTATCGCCACGGCGCTGGGGGTTGGCGACACGATTAACTACTCGGCCAATGTGCAGGCCTACGATGCGCTGGGGCCGATTGATGTGCGTGCCGATACCAGCGCGACCAGCGGCGGCGGCGGTGGCTTTACGTTTGGCGGCCCCGGCGGCGGCGGCAGCAGCGCCCGCACCCTGGTTCCAGCCAGCACCGGCGCGGCCATCATCGCGCAGCTGGCTGGGTCGGCGGATGTTGACGGCCTGCTCCCGGCGCTGATCGATACCGTTCCCGTCAGTGCGCCAGCCAGCGACCTATTTCGCCCGTCGGTGACCATCCACGGCCTCGGCGCCCCCAGCGGCAGCGGCCTCGGCGGCCTGACGCTGATCGATGGCGCGGCGGCGGACTGGGCCAGCCTGGGCGCAAATCAGGTCTACATCAACCAGGCGCTGGCCAGTCAGCTTGACGTAACGACTGGCGCGGCCCTCGACCTGACCGTGCGCGGCCAGACCAGCGCCCTGAGCGTGGCCGGAATTCTGACCAACGGCGGCCTGGCGGGCGACCGCGCCACCGTGGTGCTGCCGCTGGCGCAGGCGCAGACCCTATTTGGCGCCGCCGACCAGATCTCGACCATCCTAATCTCGAACCTGGGCGACCGCGAGAGCGGCGTCGAGCGCACCGACAGCGTGCTGGCCGCCCTGGAGCCAGCCCTGGAGGGCACCCCGCTGCTGGCCCAGCCGCTGAAGCGGACCGCGCTCGACGCGGCGGCGGATAGCGCCGGCTCGATCAGCAGCCTGTTCGTGGTGTTTGGCTCGTTCTCGATCCTGGCCGGCGTGCTGCTGATCTTCCTGATCTTTGTGGTGCTGGCGGCCGAGCGCAAAAGCGAGATGGGCATGGCCCGCGCCGTGGGCGTCCAGCAGAGCCAGCTGGTGCAGATGTTCGTCTACGAAGGACTGGTCTACGATATGATCGCGGCGGCGGTTGGTGCGGGCCTCGGCATCGGCACCTCGCTGCTGATCGGCCAGGGCGTGGCCAGCCTGCTCGACTCGGTGGCGGTGCGGATTACGCCCCACGTCGAGCCGACCAGCATCGTGGTGGCCTACTGTCTGGGCGTGGTGATCACGTTTGTGACGGTGACGGTATCGGCGGTGCAGGTGAGCAAAATCAACATCATCGCCGCAATCCGCGACCTGGATCTGCCACCCAAGCCGCGCCGGGGCCTGGGCGGGCTGGTGCGGATGGTTGGGACCACCTTTGTGGAGGCCTGGCGGGCGTTGTTTCGCGGCCAGGCGCTGCGCTTCCTCGGCCTGCTGTTGCTGGGCTTCCCGGCCGCGATCTGGCGGGTGATCTGGGGCCTGTTCAGCCGGGGCATCCTCACGCTGGCGCTGGGCGTGGCGGTGACCGGGCTGGGCTGCATCACCCACAAAGTCATCATCTTCGGCAGCGGCATGTCGCTGATGATCGTCGGGATTGGCCTGCTGATCAAGTGGCTGAGCGGGCGGGAGCGCGGCGCGATGACCTTTATCGGCCTGGGGCTGATTATCTTCTGGTCGCTGCCGCTGCAACGGCTGGAGCCAGTCTTTCCCCGGCTGGAGGGCGGGATCGGCGACTTCTTCGTCATCGGCGTGCTGCTGGTCGTCGGCGCGATTCTGCTGCTGATGTACAATGCTGACCGCGTGATCGACGTGTTCAGCCGGGTGCTGGGCCGCTCGCAGCGAATCATCCCAATGGTGCGCACGGCGGTGGCCTACCCGCTGAACAGCAAATTCCGCACTGGCGTGACCATCGCCATGATCAGCCTGATCATCTTCACCCTGGTGTCGGTGGCGACGATCAGCGAGACGTTCTCACAGTTCCTCAGCGTCGAGGCGGGCACGGCGGGCTACGACATCGCGGTGCAGACGAACTACCTCAACCCGATCGCCGACTTCAACGCGGCGCTGGCCCAGACCGAGGGCATCGATCGCGCCCAGATCCAGGCGATTGGGGCGCTGGCGACGCTGCCAATCCAGGCCCGCAACCTGGCTGATGCTACGTTCAAAAACACGCTGGTCAACGGCGCCGACCAGGCGTTTCTCACCGACAACACCCTGAAGCTGCGCACGCGGGCCACCGGCTACGCCGACGACGCGGCGATCTGGGCGGCGCTGCAGGCCGACCCGACCCTGGCGCTGATCGACGCCTCGGCGGTTCCGGCCCCCGGCGCCCCGTTCAGCCCCCCCGAGGACGCCTACCAGACCGAGGGGATTATCGCGCAGGCCGAGACGATGGCGCCGCTGAAGGTTCAGGTCAAGTCGCCGCTGGGACTGGAGACCGAGTACACCATCATCGGGGTGTTCGACATTGCGCCGAACTTCAGCGGCGTGCTGGTCAACGCCGAGGGCGCCAAAGCGGTCGGGGCCGCGCTGCCCTCGCGCTACATGGTGCGCCTGAGCGACGGCGCGGATGCGGCGGCGATCGCCAAGCAGTTCGAGCGAGCCTTCCGCACCCAGGGCGTCCAGACCACCCTGCTCGTCCAGCAGATCGAGGACGCCCGCGCCAGCAGCGTCTCGACGTTCTACCTGATCCAGGCCTTCATCGCCCTGGGCCTGCTGGTCGGCATCGCGGCGCTGGGCGTGCTAGCGGTGCGCTCGGTGGTCGAGCGGCGCCAGCAGATCGGCATGCTGCGGGCGATTGGCTTCGAGCGGGGCATGATCCAGGGCACCTTCCTGCTCGAATCGATGTTCGTCGCCACGCTGGGGATTGTGATTGGCTTTGTGCTGGGCATGAGCTTTGCCTACAATCTCTACACCCAGGTGGTCGCCGACCAGGGTCTGGCGTTCGACCCGCCCTGGCCGACGCTGGCGCTGGTGGTGGTCGGCGCGTTCCTGGCCTCGCTGCTGATGACCTACTTCCCCGCCCGCGCGGCCGCCCGCACCACGATTGCGACGGCGCTGCGGTATGAGTAGGGGTTAGGGGCAATACCGTTTAAATAAGCCGGAATGGCAGCATGGTTGACCTCACCCCGGCGCTGTGCGCCGCCCCTCTCCACCGCCGTGGAGAGGGGAAAATGCCCACGAATTTCCTTATTTGAACGGTATTGGGTTTAGCCGAGCGGC
>DAOTUS010000357.1:0-11912 GCA_034437415.1 Herpetosiphonaceae bacterium | reverse complement strand
CAACCTGATCCGGCCGATAGATTGGGCGGTCGGTGCTGAAGTTGCCGACCAGGGTTGTCGGGCCATACGCCGTCGGCAGCCCGAAGTCCCACGGGTTGATGCCTTCGCCCCAGCCGGTGCTGGCGAAGCTGAATCCTGGAGCAGCCTCGGACCACAGCACCACCGAGTCGTAGGCGTTGGCGGGCACAAATGGCGCCCGCAGCGTGCCGTCGCTGGCGGTGCTGCCAAGCGCCTGCGGGTTGGTGTCCGGCCCGCCCAGCGCGATGAGCGGCAGGTTGGCGACGGGCTGCCCGCTGGCCAGATCGACGGCCCAGACAAACAGCTCGCTCGGCGTGCGCTTGATCGTCAGGGCATACGGGCTGACGACCAAAATCTGGCGGTCGCCGGCCACGCCCGAGCCATTCACCGTCAGATAGTACAGCCCCGCCTCGAGCTGGCCCAGATCGAGCTGCTGAATAATCTCCTGGTTGCGCGGCCCCTGCAGGTTCAGATCGCGCTGGGCGATCGGGCTGCTCGGCTGGAAATCGTTCCAGGCCTGATAGTCGTTCACCAGCCGGCCCGCCTGCAGCGCGTCCAGCCGATACAGCTCGTAGTGGAGCACATCGACGTTGGTCTGGCGCAGCGAGAGCAGCGTGGTGGTGTAGGCGTTGTAGCTGGCGATCTGATACGGGCCGACAATCGCTAGGCTTGGCCGCAGCGGCGCCGTGCGGAAGCGCAGCACCCGCTCCTGGCCGAGGGCGACGCCATACGGATCGCGGCTATCCGCCCCAATCGTGATCTGATAGTCGGTCTCGGGGATCGACGTGAAGTTGAACGAGAACTCGCTGCCGTTGGTGTAGGTATAGATTTCGCTCGGCTTTGGCTCGATGGCCAGGTTGCGCTCCAGCGTGTTCCAGTCCAGCGGCGTGCTGAAGGAGAAATTCACGCTGCCATAGTCCAGCACAGTGCCATCGCTGGGACTGCTGAACAGCAGCTCAGGCAGCGGCGCGACCCGAAACGGGATGGTGTAGTCCTGGCTCAGGGCGGACTGCCCGGCGACGGCCTGGGCGCCAGCGGCGACTTTGAGCTGATAGGAGCCAGCGCGGTCCAGCGGCTGGCTGGGCGTAAACGTGGCGCGGCTGCCAGCAACCTGGAGCGTCCCATCGACCAGCGCCTGGGTGGCGTCGGAGCGCAGGGTCGTGTTGGCCCGCAGGCTGGCCGGGTCCATCGGCTGATTGAACACGATGGTCAGCGGCGCCAGCGGGCTGGCCTGCGTCTCACCTGGGGTTGGCAGGCTGTCGGCGACCTGGGGCAGAATCGTGCTGAACTCCCAGGCATACTCGGCCTGCAGCGCCCCGGCGGTCTGGTCCTGCAGCCCGGCCTGCACGCGCAGCTGGTAGTTTGTCGAGGGCGCCAGCGGCGTGGTCGGCGAGTAGATGTAGGTGCTGGTATCGAGCCAGCGGCCCACGCCAGGCAGCGCCGGGCTGATCGTCAGCGGCTGCGGCAGGCTGGCCTGCGCCTCCAGGCTGGTCAGCGCCACGACCGGGTGATTGAAGCGAATGCTGATCTGCCTCGTGGTGGTGAGCACCTCGGTGGTGCCAGCGGCGGGCGCCACCTGATCGACCTCCAGGTCGCCGATCACGGTGAAGCTCCAGCTCAGCGGGCGCGCATTCAGGCGGGCGCCAGCGAGCGACTGGATGCCGGGGGTGAGCTGGGCCTTGTAGCGGGCGCCGCGATCCAGGGCCACCGCCGGGATGAACTGAAAGCCCGTGTCGGAGAGCTGAATGCTGCCGTCGACCGCGGCGCCGGTATCGACGCGCTGGAGCACAAAGTGGCTGCCGGCCGAGCTGCGGTCGACGCCATGCTCCAGCCGCACCTCGATCGGGGCCTGGGCGGGGACTTCGGCGGCGTCGGCATACGGGCGGGTGCCGAGCAGCACCGGGGATTCGGTGCTAAAGCTCCAGGCGACCGACTGATCCAGCTGGATCCGGCCGTCGCCGCTGATGTCGGCGCGCACGGTGGCGGTGTAGCTTGTGGCCAGCAGCAGACCGCCAGCGGGATAGAAGCCGTACAGCGTCGGCGAGAGCCAGCGCCCGATGCCGACGGTCGCCGGGTCCAGCACCAGCGGCTGGGGCAGTCGCTCGGCCAGGCTGGGATCCTCGGCGGCCTGGGCGATTATGTCGGCGGCCACGACGGGCAGATTAAACTCGACCGTGATCGGGCTGCGCCGGGCAACCTCAGCCGCGCCCTGGGCCGGGCTGACATTCGTCACGGCCACATACGGCATCGTCGCGAAGGCCACAATCTGCCCTTCACTGCTGGCCCGGCCAAGCACGTTTTTTACCCCCGGCGTAATCGTCAGGCGATACTGCTGGCCGCGCTGGAGCGGCGCGTTGGGCTGCAGCGTGACCGCCGTGCGCTCCCACTGGGCCGCAAACGCCATCGGTGGATCGAGGCTGATCGCCGCCAGCACCGAGTCGCGGTTGACCCACTGGTCGAACTCGATCCGCAGGCTGCCCCGCGGATTGAAGTCGGCGGTCGTGTCCGCCGGAGTGACCGCCACAATCTGTGGCCCGGCGATAATCAGCGGCCCGAAGTAGATTCCCAGCGCCAGCAGCACCAGGGCAAGAATGGCACCGATAATGGCCTGTGGCCGACGAAATAAGCGTAGATAGCGCATAATCTGACCCCTTCTGGATCTCATTCGGTAACGATAAAGTGCGTCTCAGGACTTTTCCAGGTCTGCTGCTGCCGATCAGTAACCACAATCTGCACCCGGTGGCGGCCAGGCGCAAGCTGCCAGAATGTCTGGTAGGGCGCCTGGGTGAAGCTGGCCAGCGCCACATCGTCCAGGAAGATGGTCAGCGTGCCGACAGCGCTGCCCGCCTGCGCCTGAATGATGATCTGCTGGCGATCGAGCGGGACGCCGGGGCTGAGCGCGAAGATCGAGCCTTCCACCGGGGCGAGCAGGACTGGCGCGGGGGTGTGGGCGCGCAGGCCGGGAACGCCCGCTGGCGCCGCCCCAAACGCCGCCGGACAGATCGCTTTCGGCGGCAGCGGCCAGCCGTGGGCGCTGGCCCAGGCCTCGGCCTCCGGCGGCAGCAGCCGGTAGCTGCGGATCTCGCTGTCGGCCAGCGCCGAGCCCGGCCCGACCCGGCACTCCTGCAGCGGATCGATGCGGATCTGCTGGTGGAGATCGTCGGGCCTGGTCGGCTCCGTCCCGGCGATAAAGCGCTCGATCCTGGTGGCCGGGCAGTTGGCCGCAGGCAGCATGCCGCCGTCGGCGCACACGGTCAGCTCGACAATGCTGGCCGGGCGGGCGAAGTCGCTGGCCGGCAGGCCGCGATGGGCCGCCAGCATCACCGCGTGCCAGACCGGCCCGGCCCCGGTGACCCCGCTGATCGCCTCCATCGGCTGGCCGTCGGCATTGCCAACCCACACGCCGACGACCCGATCGGGCGAGTAGCCGATCGTCCAGTTATCGCGCCAGTCGCTGGTGGTGCCGGTCTTGACCGCCGCCGGGCGATCGACGTCCAGCGGGCTGAGCTGGCCGTAGGCGCGGCTGCGGGCGTAGCGGTCGGAGAGCATATCGCTGATTAGGTAGGCGACCTCCGGGCTGAGCGCGGCCTCGGGTTGGGCCGGCGCAAGCAGCTCGGCGGGGACAGGCTGGCCGTGGGCGTCGGTGATCGCCAGAACGGCCCTGGGCTGATAGCGCTGGCCCTGGTTGGCAAAGGCCGCGTAGGCCCCGGTCAGCTCCAGCAGCGTCACCTCGCCGCCGCCAAGCGTCAGGGCCAGGCCGTAGCGCCCGCTGTCGCTGCCCAGCGTGGAAATCCCCAGGCGGCTGGCGATCTCCAGCAGCGCCGGGACCCCGATTCCGTTCAGCACCTTGACCGCCGCGACATTCGACGAGGTCGCCAGGGCTTCACGGAGCGAGAGCGGGCCGTGATAGGCGTGGTCGTAGTTCTCCGGGCTGTAGGGCGCGCCGCCGCGATTGCTGAAGGTTGATGGAACATCGAAGATCGTCGTCGCCGGGGTCCAGCCCCGCTCCAGCGCGGCGGCGTAGGTCAGCGGCTTGATCGCGGAGCCGGGCTGGCGGTGGGCGACGGCGGCGTTGACCTGGCCCTGAATCGCAGTGTTGGCAAAGTCCGGGCTGCCGACCAGAGTCAAAATCGCCCCGCTGCGCGGATCAAGCACCACAATCGCCCCGTTGCGCACCTGATGATCGGGGCCACCATTGCGCGGCGTGGCCAGCTGTTGGATCTGGTGCTGCAGAATCTGCTCGGCGGCGGCCTGGAGATCGGCGTCGAGCGTGGTGGTGATCGTCAGCCCGCCGCGCATCACTGTCTCGGCGCCAAGCAGCGGCGTCAGCTGATCGAGCACGTAGCCGACGAAGTGCGGCGCGCGCATCGGCGTGACCGTGGTATCGAACTGCAGTGTCTCGGCCCTGGCGACGGCGGCCTGCTGCGGCGTGATCGCCCCGGTCTGCACCATCGCCTCCAGCACCTCGGCCTGACGGCTCAGCGCCGCCGCCGGGTTGCTGAACGGATTGTAGGCCGAGGGCGCCTGGGGCAGGCCCGCCAGCAGCGCACACTCGGCCAGATCGAGATCGCGGACCGGCTTGCCGAAGAAATGCTGGGCCGCCGCCTCAACGCCGTAGCTCATCCCGCCGTAGAAGGTCTGGTTCAGGTACAGCGCTAGAATCTCGTCCTTGGAGTAGCTGGTGGTGAGCTTGAGCGCCAGCACACTCTCGCGGAGCTTGCGCTCAAAGGTGCGCTGCTGGGCCAGGGCCGGATCGAGCAGGAAATTGCGGGCTAGCTGCTGGGTGATGGTGGAGCCGCCGGCGACCACCGCGCCGCTGTGCAGGTTGGCCCAGCCCGCCCGGGCGATCCCGCGTGGGTCGACGCCGGGATTGCTGGCGAAGCTGCGATCTTCAATCGCGATCGTGGCCTGGCGCAGGTGCAGCGGGATCGCCGCCAGCGCCACCGGCTTCTGGTAGCTGTCGAAGGGATCGGGGATGGCGTACAGCAGCCGCCCGTGGCGGTCGACGATGCGCGTGTTGCCTGGCGCCGCCCGCTCGCGCAGCTGGCTGGGGCCGGGCAGCGGCGTGGAGAGCCAGAAGTAGCCCCCGACCAGCAGCGCCAGCAGCAGGCCAGCCGCCAGCCCACGGCGCACCCAGCGCAGGATGCGGCGCAGTCGGCTCGGTGTTGGGTGGGCGGGAGATGGCATAGTTCAACGCTCCTGAATTCAGCTAGATCGCTGGCTCAGCGGCTGGCCGAAAGAAATCTCTGGATAACGACGGGTTGTTTGCATCCAATCCTAGCCGTTTCAGCCAGCTGCTACGATGATGCGTGTCTGTTAATTAACTGGTGTGTACCTTCAGCCTACATCAAGCTGATAGGCTGGTAAAGACTCAATCGTCAAAAGGGCTTAAAAAGCGTTGGCTGAGCCGATCGAAGCCCACCAGTTTGGCTTCGACAAGCTCAGCCAACGGAAATGGCCGACGGAAATGGCCGAATGACGCCGGGCCGCAAAATTAAGAATTGATCACCTAGTTAAGAATATTGGTCGGTTTCTTTAATCTCCACAGCCGCTAGTGGAGGGCAAATCCGCCCAGACCTCGGCGTGGCCGCTCCACCCCACGGGTGAGAGTTCTCATCTAGGGGTTAATCTGATACTAACCTGATAGTTGCGTGAAAAATGGCGCTATGCTATTGTGCGCTGCGTTACCGCTGCTCCATGTTGAGCACAGTTTGTAGTCCTGTCGGCCTGGGGCAGCTCCAGGCTGATCGACAGACTTTAAGGAATCCCGTCCATGAATGACGATCAACCGAACTCTTCACGCCGCCCCAAGCACAACCTTGGCGACCTCCAGCGCCGGGCGCTCGGGCACTCGCAGCGGCGCTCGCGTCCGCAGCAGCCGCCCCTCCGGGCACGAGCAAGCGCTTCGATCCACAGCCTGAGCCGCCGAGTGACCGCACTGCCGTCACGCTATGGCCTGCACCTGCTGATTCTGCTGATCGCAACCAGCTCGCTGCTGACCGGGCGGATTCGCCTGACGCCAGCCTCGACGATTTCTAACCCCGGCCCAGCTCTGGCTAGCAGCCGCACCGCTGCCAGCGAGCAGCGCCCGTTTGTGGGCGTGAATGAGCCGCTGGCACCGCCGCAGACCGCCGCCGAACCGCTCTCGGTCGTCGATGCGCTGGTTGCGATCAGCACCCGTGGCGCGGTCAGCCTGGGCGGCGTGTTTCAGCCTTTGCGCACCACAGTCGCCGCCGATACGGCCAATCTGCGCACGGGGCCGGGGACCGCCTTCGATAAAGTTGCGGCGATCGCCCAGAGCGAGCCGATCACGGTGGTCGCCCGCGCCGACAACTGGCTCAATATCCAGACCGCTGGCGCTGAGCCAGCCTGGATCGCCGCCGATCTGGTCGATCTTTCGCCTGAGGCGCTGGAAAATGTGCCGATCGCCGAATCGATCCCCACCCCGCCGCCGCCGCTGATCGCCCAGGCCAGTATCGGCGAACTCAATCTGCGCGACGGGCCAGGCACCGGCTACGTCGGCCTGACCAAGCTGAGCGAGGGCACCCCGCTTGATCTGGTGGCCCAGGCCGGCGAGTGGCTCAAGGTGCAGACCGCCGATGGCGCTAGCGGCTGGGTGAGCCTGGAGTATCTGAGTGTGCAAGCTGGCGTGCTGGAGCGCGTGCCGGAGACCGGCGATATTCCTCCCGTCGACCCGGCCCTGCTGGCGGCGGCGGCGGAGAGCGGCATCAACCTGCGCTCTGGCCCCGGCACCAAGTATTCATCGCTAGGCAAGCTGCAGGCTGGCGCCGATCTGACGCTGCTGGCCCGCTACGACACCTGGTACAAAGTCCAGACCGCCAGCGGCGATAAAGGCTGGGTTGCCAGCGATCTGCTGAATGTGTCCAGCTTTATCAAGCGCCGCGTCCCCGCCACGAGCGACATTCCGGCGCTGCCGAAGCCGGTCGCCGCCGCCGCGCCCAAAGCCTCGGCCAGCTGGGTCTGGCATGCAGTTGGCAACCTGCCCTAGACTTACGGCTGGCGCAAGCTTGGCGGAGTAAGCAATCTGCACAACGGCATCGATATCGCCAATCGCCAGGGCACCCTGATTGCGGCGATCCGCAGCGGGACGGTCATTCAGGCCGGCTGGTGCAGCGGCTACGGCTACTGCGTGATTATCGATCACGGCGATGGCTTCACCAGCGAGTACGGCCATATGATGTCGGCGCCGCCAGTGGTCAACGGCCAGTCGGTGCGCGCCGGGCAGCTGATTGGCTATATGGGTTCGACCTACGACCGCGCCGGCGGCGGCTACTCGACCGGAACCCATGTGCATCTCACGCTGCGGCGCAATGGCGCCACCGTCAATCCGCTGGCGTATCTGCCGTAGGTCAGGGATCGGGGATCGGGGTTAGCGCATTTGATTGCGCTAACCCCTTTTTTTTGTCCCCAATCTAGTCCCTGGCTGCTCTCGTGCGGGCGATTGCGTGGTAGTATGGTTGCGTTTTCGGCCTGGGGAATGAACCAGTGGATTTAGCCTATTGGAACGGTCTAATCTCCAAGCCCTAATCCCTGCGCGCAAGCGCCCTAGCACATGGAGCCACTATGTTTCGTCGGCGGATTGTGATCTTCCTTCTGGGTTTGCTGCTGGCTGCGTGCGCCAACCCCATTCCGGCGGCCAATCGCGGGCCAGCCCCAACCGTGACGCCGCCGCCAGCGCCAACCACCGCGCCGACTGCCGCCGCTGTGCCAACGCCAACCACCGCGCCGACCACGGCCACCGTCGGCGAGCAAACCTACCGCGTGATCAACACCTATCCTCACGATCCGGCGGCGTTCACCCAGGGTCTGGTCTTTGATAACGGGGTGCTGTATGAGGGAACCGGGCTGGAGGGCCAGTCAACGCTGCGTAAAGTCGACCTCGCCAGCGGCGCCGTGCTCCAGCGCTACGATCTGCCCGCCGAGGTGTTTGGCGAGGGGATTACCCTGTTCAACGACCGTATCATTCAGCTGACCTGGATCTCGCGCAAAGGCTATGTCTATGCCAAAGCCGACTTTACGCTGCTGCGCGAGTGGAGCTATCCCACCGAGGGCTGGGGCCTGACCCACGATAATCAGCGCCTGATCATGAGCGATGGCAGCGCGACCATCTATTTTCGCGACCCCGAGACGTTCGAGGAGATCGGCACGATTGCGGTCTACGACGAGCGCGGGCCGGTGCTTAATCTGAACGAGCTGGAATATGTTGAGGGCGAGATCTTCGCCAACATCTGGCAGACCGACCGGATTGCGCGGATCGACCCGGCGACCGGCGCGGTGCGGGGCTGGATCGATCTGAGCGGCCTGCTCGGGCCGGAGGATCGGGCGCAGCCAGTCGATGTGCTGAACGGGATCGCCTACGATCCGGCCAGCCGGCGCCTGTTTGTGACCGGCAAGCTCTGGCCCAAGCTGTTCGAGATTGAGCTGGTCGATAAATAAGCGCGGGCCTAGCACAGCGACAGGCCCGCGCTCACGCCACAGGTGCGGCGATTTTAGACATAGTTGCGGTAGACAGGCTCGTACATCTGCGCCGTGATATGGGCCAGCAGATCGTCCGGCCGGGGCTGAGATGCCAGGCCGCACTCGTAGGCCACCTCGGCCACCGCCACGGCGATCTCCGCCGACACCGTGCGGATCTGCTCAAGCGGCGGATAGATGCCGCCGCTCTCCAGCATCGCGGCCGAGACATAGTTGGCCAGGGTTTGGGCGGCCGCCAGGAACATCTCGTTGGTTACCCGCCTGATCCCACAGGCCACAATGCCCAGCCCGACCCCTGGAAAAATGTAGGCGTTGTTGCCCTGGCCGATGATCACCGTTTTGCCGTCGATGACCAGCGGAGCCGATGGGCTGCCGGAGGTGAAAATAACCCGGCCAGCGGTCCAGGCATACGCCTCGACCGCGCTACACTCCTGCTTTGAGGTTGGGTTCGACATCGCAAACACAATCGGGCGCTCGTTGAAGCTCGCCAGAGACTCCAGCACTGGCTGGGTGAACATCTTGGCCTGCCCGGCGGCGCCAATCAGCACCGTTGGCTTCAGGGCCTCGACGGCGGTGAGCAGATTGGGCAGCATTGGATAGTCGTGGGCATAGGTGCGCTTGTGCGCCGATAGATCGGTGCGGCTCGCCACCACCAGGCCTTTGGAGTCGACAAACCAGCAGCGCTGGCGGGCCGCCTCAATCGACAGGCCCTCCTCCATCATCGCCGCAACAATCAGCTCCCCGATCCCCAGCGCGGCCTCGCCAGCGCCCAGAAACACCACGGTCTGCTCGGTCAGCGGCTTCCCGGTGATGCGCAGCGCCGTGTACAGCCCGGCCAGCGCCACCGCGCCGGTTCCCTGAATGTCGTCATCAAACAGGCATAGCCGATCGCGGTAATCGTGCAGGAGCCGAAACGCATTGGCGTTGCCAAAATCTTCCAACTGCACCAGCGCCTGCGGATAGCGATCCTGCACGGCGCCGATAAACTCCTCGAACAGCTCGTCGTAGGCCGCCCCGCGCACCCGGCGCTGTGGCAGGCCGATATACAGCGGGTCCTCCAGCAGCGTGGTGTTTTCGGTGCCCAGATCGAGCATCACCGGGAGACAGTAGGCCGGATCGATGCCAGCGCAGGCGGTGTAGAGCGCCAGCTTGCCAACCGGAATCCCCATTCCGTTGGCGCCAAGATCGCCCAGGCCCAGAATCCGCTCGCCGTCGGTGACGACAATCACCCGCACATCCTTCTCCGGCCAGTTCTGCAGGATCTCGGCAATCCGCCCACGGTCGTCCGCCGTGATGTAGAGGCCGCGGGAGTGTTGAAAAATCTGCCCGTACTCCAGGCATGCCTGGCCAACGGTGGGCGTGTAGATGATCGGCATCAGCTCGCTGAGATTATCGCGCACCAGCCGATAGAAGAGGGTCTCATTCCGATCGAGGAGCGCCATCATAAAAATATATTTTTCGAGATCGTTAGGCTTGCGGCGGAGATTGCTCAGCACCCGTATGACCTGCGCATCCAGGCTCAACACACGGGCCGGCAAAAGCCCGCGCAGACCCAGCGCATCGCGCTCGGCCTGGGTAAACGCAATCCCTTTATTCAGATGGGGATCGTGATGCAAGCGCAACCCTCGTGGATACTCTGTGGACACGTCTAGCGGACTCTGGTCGGTTGGTTTATCGGACATAACCGGGCCTCCTGGCTGCATGAAATAGCGCTGCGAATTCCTAAAACAAGGATCCTGAGCATCTTCCAGCGACGAGTATAGCATAGGCGCTTTGCTGCTAAAATATGCAGCTTCCTGGCTATTTGCGGGCTTTTACACCCCTCTTCGCTAGGGGTAGGCCAGCAGTTCGCCGGAGGGCGCCGGATTTGTAGCGCAATCATCACACTTGGTTGCGCAATAGGTACCCGGCGAACCAGCCTGAATTTCGGCCGACCGGCTGGGTTGCGCCCGCTCGGCTGCTGCAGCGGCCAGCGGATCGGCCCAGCGCAATGCCGCGCCGCTGTAGCGCTCTCTTCACGCATGGTCGGGAATGGCTTCGCTTGAATATACATAAAAACGGCTATACTTCAGCGTACGGAGCTGCCCGCCTGCGCATGTCCCAGCTGCCAGTCAACCGCTGAGCGTGCGGCCGCGCTGGAGATTGAGCGCGACAGCGGGGCGAAGAAAGGACTTAGATCATGAACCCAGCCACCCATCCGACGATCCCGCTTCAGCCGGGCGGACGCCTAGCGCTGATCGATCGCTATCTCACGCTGTGGATTTTTTTGGCGATGGCGGCGGGCGTGCTGATTGGCGCGCTGCTGCCGGATGTCGAGCAGATCATCAACCGCGCCCAGGTCGGCACGACCAACATCCCCATCGCCCTCGGGCTGATTCTGATGATGTACCCGCCGTTTGCCAAAGTGAAGTACGAGCAGCTCGGGCAGGTTTTTCGCAACCGCCGGGTGCTGGGGATGTCGCTGGTGCAGAACTGGATCATTGGCCCGATCCTGATGTTTCTGCTGGCGATTATCTTTCTGCGCGGCTACCCGCAGTATATGGTTGGGCTGATTATGATTGGCTTGGCCCGCTGCATTGCCATGGTGATCGTCTGGAATGAGCTGGCGCGGGGCGACACCGAGTACGCCGCCGGGCTGGTGGCCTTCAACAGTATCTTCCAGGTGCTGTTCTACAGCGTGTATGCCTGGGTCTTTATCACCGTTCTGCCGCCGATCTTCGGGCTGCCGGGCAACGTGGTTGAGATTGGGATGGGCCAGATTGCCCAGAGCGTGCTGACCTATCTGGGCCTGCCGATGCTGGCGGGCGTGGCGACGCGGTTTTTCCTGCTGCGCCGCCAGGGATCGCGCTGGTACGAGACCAAGTTTCTGCCTCGGATCGGCCTGATCACCCCGCTGGCGCTGCTCTGGACGATTGTGGTGATGTTCAGCCTCAAAGGCAGCCTGATCGTGCAGATCCCGCTGGACGTGGTGCGGATTGCGGTCCCGTTACTGCTGTACTTTGTGATTATGTTCCTGGTCAGCTTCTGGATGGGCCACCGCCTGCGCGCCAACTATGCCCAGACCACGACCCTGGCCTTTACGGCGGCCAGCAACAACTTCGAGCTGGCGATCGCGGTCGCGGTGGCGGTGTTCGGGATCAACTCTGGGGCCGCGTTCGCGGCGGTGATTGGCCCGCTAATTGAGGTTCCGGTTATGATTGGCCTGGTCACGGTGGCGCTGCGCTTTCAGCGCTACTTTGGTGAGCCGCGCGGCGTGGCCGAGGCAAGCGGCTAGGCCACGCCGCCAGGGCATGTGCAAAGTCCGGTAGCCAGCCTAAAACGGGATGACACCTTTTTGGTAGGATGGTGGTATTGAATCAACCGCCTACTCGAAAGGTGTCCGATGCAGTCTACCACAG
>DAOTUS010000356.1:0-2247 GCA_034437415.1 Herpetosiphonaceae bacterium | reverse complement strand
GTGCGAAAGCGGGCCTGCCAGCGAAAGGCGGTGGCCCGTGAGATGGGCGCCTTGGCCCGCTGGCGGGCGACATGCCAGGGCAGGCCCGCCGCCATGGCGTCGATCACCAGCCGCTTGGTCGTGCGTGGATCCATTCCATCCGGCATCGAGCAGACCCTCCAATGCAGACACTCCTGGCGAGACACAGGCAGTATACCCGATCATGACGGCGGTCGCATTTCATAGAGATTTTTCCCTCCCGAATGGCCTGAATCCCTGATTATGCTTCAAGTCACACCGACTTTTTAGTGCTCTCCCGTATGGTCCAGCGTGCGCCTGCCCCCGGCTTTTTAGTGCTCTCCATGGATGCCTGTGTGGCCACGGAGTGCCGCATACACCTGTTGGATACCGGGGTGGTGCTGATGAACGGTCTGGCAGACGAGCCACAGTCTGTTAGTAACCGGCGGATCAGGATCCCACAGCAGTGACAGTCGGTTGGCATCCAGCGCAGCCTGACACAGATAGCGGGGCAACACGGTCACGCCTGGCCCGCTGGCCAGTGCATCAACCAGCAGCAACAAGTCTGGCAGGATCAGCACGGGTTCCAGTGCCGGCCGCCGACCGAAGCACTGGCGCCACATCCGGCGGATCAGTGGTAGGTCAGGGCCGTAGCTCAACCAGGGGAGCGTGAGCAGCCAGTCGGTGAGGGCCATGTGGCCCTGGGGCATCGCGGGATCAGCGACCGGAGGTGTCAGCCCCCAGGTGCCGACAATCACAAAATCTTCCTGCATCAGCGGCTGATAGGTGAGTCCGGGGCTGGCGATGCGCTCGCTGGCAATCGCCGCATCCAGCAGACCGTGCTGCACCTGCTCCACCAACGTGCGGGCCACCCCGAACTGCACGGTCAGGTGC
Source organism: Herpetosiphonaceae bacterium (assembly GCA_034437415.1). Taxonomy (GTDB): domain Bacteria; phylum Chloroflexota; class Chloroflexia; order Chloroflexales; family Herpetosiphonaceae; genus JACCRK01. The sequence continues at coordinate 1,356 of DAOTUS010000356.1, read as the reverse complement.
AGCGCAGTGGAACGTAAGCAGGCAAGTCCGACCGCCGCCAGGTAGTCGCGGGGCCCGCCGAGCCGTAGCATCGGCGGCGCTGCGGCCGCCTGGCGCAGTAACGCGATCTGTTCCAGGTGTTCCACGGCAGGCGCGAGCTGCGTGTAGAGCGCATGGCCACGGTCGGTGGGCACCATACGGCGGGGTGTCCGGACAAAGAGGGGTGTGCCCAAGGCCGCTTCCAACGCCGCCAGGTGCTGACTGAGCGCCGGTTGGGTAATAGTACGCACCTGCGCGGCCCGTGTCACGGTGCCCGCCTGATAGATGGAAACAAAACTGCGGTACCACTCAAAATCAATCATAAATAGTATTATAGCAAAGGTATAAAAAAGCAATTAGTCATAGGTCATCGCAGATGCTATGCTACTGGAATGAACGCAGCCCAGAGCTAATGCGGGCTGCACCATGCTGAAAGGACCAAACGATGACCACAATTCTGATCGCGCTGACCAGCCATGGCACGCTGGGGAATACAGGCCGCGCCACCGGGTTTTATCTCCCCGAATTAGTACATCCCTACAATGTGTTTCGCCAGGCGGGCTATGAGGTGGCATTCGTCAGCCCGCAGGGGGGGCAACCGCCGATGGATGGCGTCGATCCCGCCGACCCGCAGCTGCGCGCGTTTCTGGACGACGCAGCGGTGATGACGCAGCTTACCCAGACGCCCACGCCGGCTGCCCTCAATGCAGCGGAGTATGCAGCGATCTTCTATGCTGGGGGGCATGGCGCGATGTGGGATTTGGCGACGGATGTTGCGTTGGCAACGTTAGCAGCGGATATCTATGCCCATGGTGGGGTGGTGGCTGCCGTGTGTCATGGGCCAGCCGGACTGGTAAACATTCAGCAGGCCGATGGCAGTTACCTGGTTGCCGGGAAAACCGTCGCCGCCTTTACGAATGCCGAAGAGGCAGCCGTGGGTCTCACCGACGTCGTACCGTTCCTACTGGAGACAACCCTGGCGGCGCGTGGCGCACACGTCACCACCGCGCCAAATTTCCAGCAGCATACGGCGGTGAGCGAACGGCTGGTAACTGGGCAGAACCCGGCATCGGCAACTGCCGTCGCCCAGCATGTTGTGGCGGTGCTCTCCGGCCAGCCTGCACAGCAGACCGTCACCGTCTGAGACGGCGAGTCGGGGTGACAACATTATTCTTCCGGAAAACCCCGCTAAGAATGAATTTGGCTTTTAGCGCATTGGGATGCGATAATCATCGTTTCAAAATCGGTTCATGTGATGCTGCGATTGGTCCAAGAAAACCAGCTCGTCCTAGAATACTCGGCAGAGAATTACTGTTGACCATAACCAAGGTAAAAGGT
>DAOTUS010000355.1:0-5188 GCA_034437415.1 Herpetosiphonaceae bacterium | reverse complement strand
CCCGAAAGGAGTAGTCTCCCGTATCAGTCCGCACAAATTGACCAATGTTCCAAAGTAGACAGGATTCGAGTAACCCAAAAGGAGTAGTCTCCCGTATCAGCGTTTTGGCGAAGGTATTGTAGCTTGGAACTATATTAAAAATGTTTGTGCAGTTTTAGGAGATGAAGATAAAGGCGGACGGGTAATGCTGCAATGGGTAAACCTCAAAAACCTCCCAATCCCCGACGCGCCGCCAAGCGAACGAGCGGCGATCAGCGGGCTGGTCGAAGAATGTCTGGCGGCGCAGGGGCAGGGCGTGAGCGAGCTTGAAGCGCAGATCAACGAGCGAGTAGCGTGGCTGTACGGGGTAAAAGGGTAGGGCGAGCAGGCGGGGAGCAGTCCCAACTCATTCAACACCACTCGGGTGGGCGGTGGAGGAGCACTCCTTAAACCCATCAATATACGCAACAACCCGTTCCATAGCAAAACAGGACATGGGCAAAGTCTGTTGGCACATCAAGATTCTGACCTCACCCCCGGCCCCTCTCCATTGCGATGGAGAGGGGTGGACGCGCAGCCGGGTACCTGCTCGCGGGTGGGGTGAGGGGCTGACTTTACCCATGCCCTGCATAGCAAAACAGGGCATGGGTAAAGTCGCGATTCGGGCCACCCCTCTCCCACTGCTTCCCCTCGCCGGGGTGCCCTCTGGGCCACTGGGCGGGTGCCCTTTGGGCAGCGGTGGCCGCCGCTGCGGCCGGGGTGAGGGGCTGACTTTACCCATGCCCTGCATAGCAAAAAAATCCTGTTGACAGTCTCAAGGCGCAGGGGTATGATGCTCACCATATAACAGCGCCAGTGTGAGTAACACTGGTTTGACGCCTCCTCATCTGAGGGGGCGTTTCTTTTTAACCAAAGAGTTACGCGCTAAGTCGCCTCTTCCAGCCTCGCGAACAGCGTGGTGGACGCATGGTGCAATTTCTCAATATCGCCCTGAAAATCCCCGAGCCACTGATTATAACCCACAAATACCCGTGCCGAGGATCGGCGAACACCGTCCCGATTCAACCGCAGAGTGGTTCACATCTTCCGGCTCCATCAAAGTAAATCGGCGTTGTTTGCTATACTGTGCGTGCATGTTTAAGGAGCACCAAATGAGCGATCTCCAAGACAGTGAATTTTTCGGCACAATGTACAATCTGCCCTCGGAGGGCAAAGAGTACGGCATTGACACCGACGTCGAGTACGAAGACCTGACCAGCGAAGAGATGATCTTCAGCCCATTCGACCCAACCCAAATTCGGGTCGAAACCCGCGTGATGTCGATCGACCTGCTGCTGGCACGAATCCGCGAAGAAGAGCTAGACATGGCGCCCGACTTCCAGCGCCAGGCCGGGATCTGGAAAGACGACGCCAAGAGCCGCCTGATCGAATCGATTTTGATCCGCATACCGCTGCCGGCCTTCTACATGGACGCCACCGACGACGACAAATGGATTGTGGTCGACGGCCTCCAGCGGCTGACCGCGCTGCGCCGCTTCATCATCACCAAAGACCTAAAGCTGCATGGGCTAGAGTTTCTCAAACCGATTGAAGACAAAGGCTACGACGAGCTGCCGCGCAACTTCCAGCGCCGAATCCTGGAGACCCAGATCACCGTCTACCTGATTGCGCGGGGAACGCCGCCGGAGGTAAAGTTCAACATCTTCAAACGCATCAACACCGGCGGCCTGCCGCTATCATCGCAAGAAATTCGGCATGCCCTGAATCAGGGCAAAGTCACCGCAATGCTGACCGAACTGGCCGGGAGCGACGAGTTCAAAAAAGCCACGACCGGCTCGGTCTCCAGCTCGCGGATGGCCGACCGTGAATTTGTCCTGCGCTTTCTGGCCTTCACCCTGATGCCCTACACCGAGTACACCAAGCCCGACTTCGACGACTACCTCAACCGCACGATGCACGCCATCAACGCGATGGAAGATCAAGAGATCATCAGGCTCAAGACCAAATTCAAACGGGCGATGACCAACGCCGTGGCAGTGTTTGGCAACGACGCATTTCGCAAACGCTACAAAGACAGCGCCGGGCGGGGCCTGATCAACAAACCCCTGTTTGAAGCGTGGTCGGTGAATTTAAGCGAACTAAGCGACGAGCAGGTAAAAAAACTCGCCAAGCAGCACAAAATTGTGCGGCGCAAATTTATTGACCTGCTGGTAAACGACCGCGACTTCGACAAAGCCATCTCACAAGGCACCGGCGACGTGGGCAAAGTCCGCCTGCGGTTCAGCCGCATCAGCCAACTGATCGAGGAGGTCCTGGCGTGATCAAGCAGCTACAGCTCCACAACTTCAAGTGTTTTGCCAAACAATCGCTGCCGTTTGGCAAGCTCACATTGCTCTCAGGGCTTAACGGCATGGGCAAGTCATCGGTGATTCAATCCCTGCTACTGCTGCGGCAATCGTACCAACAAGGCCTGCTCCACGAAACCGGGCTAGCGCTTAACGGCGACCTGCTGCGGCTTGGCACCGCCCAGGATGTTTTTTACGAAAACGCCCAGGACGATCAGCTGACCCTCGGATTGACCCTTGACACTGGCGCCGAAAACCGCTGGAACTTCGACTACACAGCAGCCGACGATGTGATCAAACTCGCTGCGGATAGTATCACCACAACCGACGCCAGCGTGTACACAACCCCGCTGTTCACCGACGAGTTCCACTACCTGCAAGCCGAGCGGCTCGGCCCGCGGACATCGTTTGGCACCTCGGAGTATCTCGTGCGCGAGCATCGACAGCTTGGACCAAGCGGCGAGTACGCCCCCTACTACCTGGCGCTCTTTGGATCGCGTGACATTCCCAACCAGGCCCTGCACCACCCCGCCGCCGCAGCCCCGGCGCTGCGCAACGAAACCGAAGCCTGGATGGGCGAAGTATCGCCAGGAACCCGGATCAACATCACCTCCGTTCCCGACATGGATTTGATGGGGCTGCGCTTTTCCTTTGTGACCGGCATGAACGAAAGTCGGCCCTATCGAGCCACCAACGTTGGCTTTGGCCTGACCTACACGCTGCCGATTATTGTGGCAACGCTATCCGCCGCCCCCGGATCGCTCCTGCTGATCGAGAATCCTGAGGCCCACCTGCACCCCAAGGGCCAGGCCCTGATGGGCGAAATGCTAGCCCGAGCGGCCAGCGGCGGCGTGCAGGTTGTGCTTGAAACCCACAGCGACCACGTGCTAAACGGAATTCGGCTAGCGGTCCACGGCGGCAGGATCGCCCCAGAAGATGTCCGGCTGCACTACTTTGATCGCCGTGATATGGGTGAATTCGCCCAGCACCTCGTCGTATCGCCAACCATTGATCGTGATGGCCGAATCGACGACTGGCCCGACGGCTTCTTCGACCAGTGGGACAAGAGCCTGGAAGAATTACTGGAACCACGAGAGGAGTAATATGAGTGTCGAGCTATTTCTCAACGAACTTTCGTATCGACCAGTTGCCGAAAACCAGATCGCAGCTCAACAACGAATGTTAGTGCTTATTACAACGCTTCAGAAAGCCACCAAATCTGGAGCGAAACGTATTTTACGGACAAATTCACCGATTGACAACATTGAATTAGCCGATGAGTATCGGCTTTCAGACTGGCGCTACAATCATAATGTCAGGCGCAAGTACCGTGAAGAATGGCGCTTCTTATTAGTATTAGCGACGAAAGCACCATTTTTAGCCGATCATGATAAAGAAACTACAGCCACTGATCAGGCAGAGCGCTCAGAATTCACGTTTGAAGGCCAGCCAACCAAAGGCTTAGGTATTACAGGCATAACCGATGGTATCGCCATCAGTTTTGATTCAGACCCCAAGTGGGATCATGCCTATCTACCGTTGGAATACGCATATCTTAATGACGACTCAGATATTGAAACCCATCATCTCCAAGTTCAACACGGGAGCAAGCCAGCCCATATAGAGACCCATCACAGCTGGATTCAGGAGCAGATAAAAAATGCCATTCGCGATGGTAAAGATGCGTGGGAACAACGCGCCACGCTATTCCCACGTCTAGCCTTTTGTGATTCTGTCGCTAGCCAGCTACTTCAACTCCAGGCAAACGATAGCAATTGGAACTATGTCGTAAAACATCTCTGGGAGCTGCAGCGCTATGCGGATACGTGGACAGAAGGAGCGTTTAACCCCGACCATATTCAGCTACCTACATCGGTAGAAAGCACTGTTACCCTAACGCAGTATCCTGCGGAGCGAACATTCAGCTTGCCTGATGGTGAAACACGCCTATTTAGTTGGCATTCCAAGATCAATTGGAGTGGCTGGAGAATTTATTTCCACCCCGACACAGCTAAACGCATTGTTACTGTTGGCTATATCGGAAAACATTTACCCACCGTAAAATACCACTAAGTATTCACCAGATCAGGCACAACCTAGTGGCGGCGCCCGCCCAAGCGCCAGCCGCTCGGCGTCGAGCAGCCCGAGCTGGGGACGATCAAGATCCATTGACATCGAATATATTCCGCCGCCGACCGAGCGGCCCAGGCTGGCATTTCCGCCCCATCCCCAATTCTCGTTTCGACAGGATAGAAGTTGGAGATGGGGCGAATTCTACTTCCGAACAACCGGCAGATAGACGCGATTTGCTCTGAACACGCGCTCGTCGGTGGTGTAGGTGTCGAGGAAAAGCCAGGTGGCGGCCCAGGCATCGTTCGTGCCTGCCTCCAGCACCCGCGCGTAGCGACCATCCAACACCAGCGTCACTTCTTCGCCGCGCACCGTTGCCCCTGCACTGGTAATTTCGAGCGCCGTGTTGCGTTCAATGCCGTACACCACAGCGTCGGGATGCGCGACCGCGTGGCTGACCATGCGCCCATAGCGGTAATCGTACAAAGCCCGTGGCTCAAACACAGCGTTTGCCACCAAACCAAGGCCAGGCGAAATGGCGACCGTACCAGCTAAAAAGCTTTCCTGCGCTTCCAGCTCAATGTCAGCGGGCGATGGCATCGCGGTCATCCATTCGCCGGCGGCGGCGGCGGCGGCATTGTCGAACAGCATTGGTGTGCCAGCCGACCACAGCGCGGCAAATTGGGTGTCTAGCCCGGCTATTTTCATGTCCCCAACCGTGGCGGCCAACAGTTTTTGATTATCACTCGTGAACAGCACCGAACCAGCTAAACTCAAGGTATTCGAGATCACGC
>DAOTUS010000354.1:0-16256 GCA_034437415.1 Herpetosiphonaceae bacterium | reverse complement strand
CCCGAAAGGAGTAGTCTCCCGTATCAGTCCGCACAAATTGACCAATGTTCCAAAGTAGACAGGATTCGAGTAACCCAAAAGGAGTAGTCTCCCGTATCAGCGTTTTGGCGAAGGTATTGAGGTGGTGAATAGATAACGAGCGGGATTCGTGGGGTTAGTATCTGCCCATAAGCCCGCCCTTGGAGACACAGGACTCCAAGGGCGGGCTTTGGGCTTGTGAGGCTACTCGTTGATGGTAAAGAAGCCGCGCTGGGCTAGATGGGAGTCAACGTACATTTCGATGGTGTAGCTCCCTGAGGTGAGCACAAACACATCGCTATAGGTGAGGCTGAGCGACTTGAAGTACGTGCCTTCAGCCCCGCCATCCCAGGGATAAACCACGCGCCACGAAGGGTCTTCGGCTCCATTGATGTAGACCTTGAAGACCACCTCCTGGCCATCCTTCATGCCAGCGGCGTCGAAAAACACCAACACTTCTTTGGTGCCGCTTTCAAACTCGTCAGCAGACTCGGCATCCTCGGGCTGGCCCTCAGCGTCGTAGACAGGGTCGCCCACGAAGGTGAAGGGGTCGATCACGGCGGTCAGGGCGCCGACTGGCGGCTGGCCGGTGTACTCCAGGGCCACTGCCAGGCTCTTCAGCTGGGCGCCGAGATCTTCGGCGGGCTGCTGGAGCGTCTCGGGGCTTTTGAACTTGTCCTTGGCGGGGGTGCCAGCGCCTGTTTCGATGGTATCCCACAGATCGTCAAGCTCAAGCGAGGCATCGTCAAGGGCCGACCACATGTCCGAGGGCGGCTCTTTGCCGGCGGCCTTGGCAGCGGCGACCTGCGCGATGGCGGTGTCCATGCCCTGTTTGTACTCGGCTTTGGCGGCGTCGATCTGGCCATTGCTGAGCAGGGCTAGGCCATTGTCAAAGCGCACCCACAGCTCATCAGGGGTGGATTCGAGGGCGGTTTGGTTCATCGCGATCGCGTCATCAAAGCGTCCCTGATAGTAGTACATCAGGGCAAGGTTGCCAGCGACGTAGGTTGACTCGTTGCCGGCTTTGCGGGCGCTGAGGTAGTCGTTGGTAGCCTCCGCGTACTTGCCCAATGCGCTGTAGGACCCGGCCCGCTCGGCCAGGGCATTGGCGTAGTCGGGGGCCGCGTTGATCGCCTCGGTGAAGGCGTCGATCGCCTCTTGATGAAGCTCCTGGTATTCCAGACCAACGCCTTTAGCGTAGGCCTCAATGGCGCCCTGCTGCAGGCGCAGGTCATAGACGGGCTGGAGGAAGGTAACAACCGCCCAGACCGTGGCGACTCCCGAGATCACCACCCCCGAGATGGTAAAGAGCCAGCGAGTGGCGGGGATAGCGATCGCCAGCGCCATACCAAAAAGGAACAGCGCGACCGCGAGGAGAGTCAGATGGACAACATAGGTGTTCGATTTCCCGTCCCAGGCGTCCTTGACCACCGAGGCGGCGGCGAAGCGCTCCCTGAGGGCGGTGATCTCAACCAGGTACATATCGGACTCGTACTTTGAGATGTTGAGCGTGTCGGTGCCGTTGTAGTATGGCTCCTTGAGCAGCGGGCTCAGAGAGATCATATCCTCGCGCACGGCCCGATAGCGATTGGCGGCGGCCTCGTCGGCGCGATTCTCGGCGGCCAGCGCCAGAATCTCAAGCTCCTCAACGGCCTGGTAGGCGGTTCCGTAGTCGTAGTTTGTACGCGCGTCGCCGCTGATCTGGCCACCCAGGGCCTCGATGCTGTAGCGCTTGGTATCGCGGTTGGCGCGGTCGTCGCGGGCGCCGGCATCACCCTGGAGAAAGGCGATCCCGGTGCCAATCAGGGTGACAACCGCCATAATAATGGCGAGCATGCTCTTGAAATTATCATCACTCATGAATGATTTTGAGTTTGCAGCCTTGCTGCTCATAGACAACCCCTTTTGACCTCAGAACGAAGAACGGTCCGGCTGGTGGCCTGGAATGGATTAGTAGGATGTGATGGCCGGAACATAGATTCCATATTCAATCAGCACCGCCAGCACCGTGCCGGCCAGCGCAATCAGCGTGGCAACGGCAAACATGGCGTACTTGGCCCGCCCAGAGACCGTTTCAATCAGGGTGAAGAACACCACGGCGATACCGAGGATGGTCGTTGAGCCGAGCAGCCAGTTGGCCTTGGTGCGAAAGGAATCGGCCTCGGCAAACATCGGCTCGGGGTTGAGATCCTGCTGCTTGGCCGCGTCGGCCAGAAGCTCGCCCATCTCGCGCTGCAGACCATAGGTTCCATCGCGGTTCAGGTACTGGTTGGGAAACAGGCTGAGGTTGGCCTCGGCAATGTCATCGGCGTTGGCGCGCTGGGCATCCAGCAGCGCCGCCAGATCTTCATCGGTCTCATTGAGCCGATCCTCGTCGATTAGGGCCGCCAGATTGGTATTGCGCTGATAGGCGGTGTAGGCGCTGTAGTGCTCATAGGCGTTCACCGTGTTGAGGGCGCGGGTCTCCTCGGCCCTGGTCGCGATCTGGAGGCCGGCAAAGTCGGCGTCGCCGCCGCTATCGTCGGCCACCGAGGCGCGCCAGGCCACCAGGGCGCCGAGCACAATCACCACCGCGATCAAGATGGCCGTCATGGTTTCTAAACGATTGGATCCTTCTTCAGGCCGGTCATCCATTGCGATGTCAAGATCACTCATAACGTAGGCGGCTCACAGCCGGTGCGAAGCGTGTTCGCCCGGCGGGGCAGCGCGCCTCCTCCTTTTTGAAATGCTTGGGCTGCTACTGTGGGGCTAGAAGCACTCGACGTATCCGCAGATCCTGCGCTGGCGTCGACCGTTTCTAGGCGTGAACCTGCTCGCTTCTCTACCCTGACCAGCTTTGTCCAACTGAGCTATCTGTTTTCAGGCTCGGCCCATTAACCTCCAGTCCGGATCATTGCGCACCTGCAGCGCCCGCCACGGCCTGGCAGGCGGCGTCGCGACAAGCTGCGCTAGTTCTGCAGCACGTCAGCGATCTGGTCGACCATGGCTCGTCATTCCAGAACCGCATCAGTACGTTGTTCCCAATCGGGGATAGCGCTAAGTATGACAGAATAGCCGCAGCCCGTCGATAACTTTAGTCATCTTGTGGAGTAGCCCGCGGCCCCTCAGAGGGCTAGCGAAGCGGGCGGCTGGAAGCGCGGAAATCAAGGTAAGGGTGTGGGTGGAACTACAGGATAGCGTAGAGTTCGCTTTGAGCGATCTGGCGCGGCAGAGTGTGGCGCGTGGATCGGAGCAGGGTTGGAGCGCATCGATCACCGAAGTTCAGCAAAGCGAACCAGCCGCCGTGGACGCTCCCATGGGCTATCGGCGGATTCTTTCTGGAACCAGTACACCCACAAACCTTGATGATCGGCGTAGGCTTCAAAGCTATTCCGCTGGTAGGCGGGATAGATCGGCGGGTCAAGCAGGTGCCCATCGGCAGTAAAGGCGACCGCAGCAGGGCCAAGGTGCAAACCGTCCACGAATGCGCGCATTTGTTCAATCGCCCGTTGTTCAAACCATTCTTTCATTTCTGGATGCATGGCGAAACCTCCAACGGTGGTGGATCAATCACGTATATCGGCCAATGCCGGGCGGCAGCGACAGTACGCGGGGCAATCAGGAGGTCCTGGCGGGAGTGGGTGCGAATCGAACGCACCAGCGCGATTCGTCATCGCGCCCAGCAATTTTGAAGACTGCGGAGGCCACCAGACCCCATCCATTCCCACGGTGCAGCTGCCGCCACCTGATCGGGCTTGAGGATTGGGATCAGGCGGCGGCGGCAATTATAGCAGATCAGGCTCCGGCGCCATGAGCGCACGAACGCTGCTAGCGGCGCTCCTTGATGTAGCCCTCGCGGTAGGCCGCCAGCAGCTGCTGCAGCTCGTCGATCTGGCGCTGGATATTCTGGCCGAGGTCGGTGTCGCGCACCCGCAGCCGCCGCGAGACCCGCTCGATCAGGCGCCGGTCCGAGTGGATGTCGATCTCTTCCTCGATGGCCTTCTCGGTGGAGACAAACGGGTAGTGCGAGACCAGCAGCAGCCCGTAGGAGTTGTAGATTAGGGTGTAGCCGGCGATGCCGGTCTGCTGCTGGTAGGCCTTCGAGAAGCCGCCGTCGATGACGATCAGCTTGCCGCCGGCCTTGATCGGGCTCTCGCCCTTGTTGGCCTTGACCGGCACGTGGCCGTTGACAATATGGGCGGTGGCCGGGTCCAGGCCAAAGGTGGTCAGAATCTGCTCGGCCATCTCGACGTCGGAGAGAAACGTGTAGTAGGGGTTTTTGCGCTCGGTGTGGGTGGCTTTGTCGGCGATAAAGTAGCGCTCGAAGGTCGCCATTTTATCTTTGCCAAACAGCGGCGAGTGCGCCCCGCTCCAGAGATACCACATCACATCGAGGCCATACTCTTTCTGGGCCGGATCGTCGGTCGTGAAGTAGCCCTGGCGCGCCAGCCGATCAACCCGATCCATAAATTCTTTGGCCACAAACGACTCGGCGCCAACCTGGAGGGCATAGTAGGAGCCATCCTCGTTCATCGGGATGCAGCCGTGGTAGAGCAGATTGCCGTTGTGGACCAGGTACATCGAGCCGTGGGCGTACAGGAAGCGCACATGGCGCTGGAGCTTTTCGCTGTGCACAAACGAGTGCTGGAGCTGGTCGAGCACGGCCTGTTCCTGCGCCGTCAGCGCGTAGGGGTCGGCGGGGTCGATCGTGGGAAAGTTGGCATCAACCAAGGGATACTCGACCGCGCCAAGCCGAATCACACCCCGCTGCCGATCAATCTTGTCGATCAGCAGGCGATCCTCCATCAGATAGTGGGGGCGCCGCTTGATGATCTGGCCCTCCAGCTTGAGCTGGATGATCGTGATCGCCTTGTGCATGCGCGCCATCAGCAGCCGCTCGTGGTCGGTGTAGGTGCGCTCGTCGGCGCCCTTGGGCAGGAACTGGGTGCACGGGTCATCGCCATACACATCGAGGGCAAACGAGGCCAGCGGCAGAACGCTGATCGCGTAGCCATTTTCGAGCGTGGCCATCGAGGCGTAGCGCAGCGAGACCCGAATGACATTGGCGGTGCAGGCCTGGCTGCCGGCCGCCGCGCCCATCCAGACAATATCGTGGTTGCCCCACTGGATATCGACCGAGTGGTACTCCAGCAGCGCGTCCATAATAATGTGCGCGCCTGGCCCGCGGTCGTAGACATCGCCGGTGATATGCATGTGGTCGATGCCCAGGCGCTGAATCAGATAGGCCAGGGCCACGATACAGGCGCTGGCGCGATCGAGGGCGATAATCGTATCGACAATCCCCTGGTAGTACTCCTGTTTGTTGGTGACGCTTTCCTGCTCGTGGAGCAGCTCCTCCAGAATGTAGGCGAAGTCGTGGGGCAGCGCCTTGCGGACTTTGGAGCGGGTGTATTTCGAGGCGACCACGCGGCAGAGCCGAATCAGGCGAAAGATCGTAATCCGATACCACTCGGCGTGGTCGGAGAGCTGGCTCAGGATCAGCGCCATCTTGCGCTCGGGGTAGTAGATCAGGGTCGCCAGCTCGCGCTTTTCGCGCTCCAGCAGCGTGTTGGCAAACACATCGTCGATCTTGCTGCGAATCGAGCCGGAGGCGTTGCGCAGGACGTGGACAAACGCCTCGTACTCGCCGTGGACGTCGGAGATAAAGTGCTCGGTGCCTTTGGGGAGATTCAGGATCGCGCTCAGGTTGATGATCTCGGTTGAGGCCGCTTGAATTGAGGGGTACTGCTGCGCCAGCAGTCTCAGGTAGTGGAGATCGCGGTCGGTTAGTTCCATCGGTTTGCCCTCCTGGCGGGCTGTCGTTTGCCCAGGCCCCATTGCCTGCACATCTGGTTTCAGCCAGCCCTGCGATGGTACCACACCCGCGCGAACTTTAGGCGCATTCGGATCATAGACCAGCGGAAAAGGCCGATTTTTCGATCCATACATTCAGCTATAATAGTCCGCAAGGTTTGCAGCAAATTTATGTTGATTTTGCGCATACCAAAGCCATACATCACCTTCATCCCAATTGCTCACCTATACGTTCTGCTACCCACTCCTAGCGACGAGAAGGAGCCACCAATGCCGCCAGTCCGCCCAAACAAGCCCAGGCCGGTGGTTGCCTCGCAGCTGCGCTTTGTCGGGCGCGTGCAGCAGGTGGCCCAGTTTCGCGACAGTGTGCGCTATGCTCTGCGCACGCTGGCGGCACCGCCAGATCGCCACTTCACCCATATTTTCATCGCCCACGGCGAGGGCGGCATGGGCAAGTCCACCCTGCTGCGGCGCTGGCGCGAGGTGGCGATCGAGGAGGGCGTGCCCGCCGCACGGGTGATCGCGGTCCAGCTTGATCTGAACTCGTCCTATCCCACCGTTGAATCGCTGGCGCTGTTTCTGCGCAATGCCATCGCCGCCAACTTCCCCAACTTCGACCAGCGCTACCAGGCCGCCCAGCAGCGCCGCGCCGAGCTGCAGGATCGCCACGACGAGCTCCACGAGGAGTGGCAGCGCTACCAGTCGCTGCGCGACAGCGGCAAGCTGAACGAGCTGCGGCGAATCACGAAGGGAAATCTGGCCCACATCGAAGTACAGCGGGCCAGTGCCGGAACCCAGGGCGAGACCGTCGGCATGATGAATCAGGCCGAGGATAGCCTGAGCCGCCTGCGCTCGATCGAGCGTTTCAAAAGCGCCCAGGGCCAGCCGCCCGCCACCTTCGCCGAGGTGTTGGCCCAGGAGCTTGGCGCCGAGGCGGGGCTGTTCGACGCCGACCAGTGGAGCAGCGCTAGCTTTGGCGCCGATGTTTGTGCGCTGGCGGAAACGTCCGATCCCGCCGCGCCGCTGCTGGTGCTGGCGATTGATACCTACGAGCTGGCCGACCAGCACGACGACTGGCTGCGCGAGTTTTTGCTGGAGTCCGGCGACCACGTGCTAACCCTGATCGGCGGGCGCAAGAATCTGGCCCTGCGCGATGGCTTTCAGCGCCGCTTTGCCGCTGATCTGCAGAGCTATGTGCAGACCTTCGACCTGGGCCGCGAGACCCTCAACGCCAGCGAGATGCGCCAGCTCCTCCAGCTGACCCTGGAGCGCGAGCCGGCCGTGGACGAGCTGGCGGCGGTGGAGCGGATCAGCCGGGGCGTGCCGCTGGCGGTCGAGCTGCTGGCCAGCGAGCTCAAGGCCAACCAGAATCTGGCCGCCTACCAGACGCTGCGCACCGATACGCTCAATCGCAACGAGGTCATTCGGGTCGTCACCCAGCGCTTCCTGAGCTACATCAGCGAGCAGCAGGATGATCAGGGCGAGCTTGGCGGGCAGCGGCAGCGCGAGCGGCAGCACATCTATGCCCTGGCGCTGCCGGCCGTCCCCGACGAGGCGCTGATGTGTGCGCTGTGGCAGGTGGACGAGTTCGAAGTCCAGCGGATCAACCGCGAGCTGCGGGCGGCCCACTCGTTTGTGTTCGCCGGCGACCGCGCCTACGCAATGCACGACCTGGTGCGCGAGTTTGTCCGCGCCGACCTGTGGCGCGCGCGGCCGCCCGGCTGGCTGGAGCTGAACCGCGGCATCGCGCAGGCCAGGAACGTGCTGCAGAACCAGCTGGCCCGCTGGGATTCCGATCCGCCGGAGACACGCTTCGACGATCCCGACTGGCGCGGCGCGCTGCTGAATGCGCTGAACTTCGCGCTGTGGAGCAAGGACTACCCCACCGCCCGCACCCTCCTGCTCAACACCTGGATCGCCGCCCGCTACTACAACCGGGCGATGGCGCAGGAGTTGGAAAACCTGCTCAGCGAGCTGACCCCGCCGCTGAAAGAGTGGGCGACGCTGGCCAGCGTGATCGCCACCTCGCCACCGCCGCACCGTTGGTACAACGCGGATCGACGTGAGTATGCCGCGCTCCAGCCGTATCTCGCCCAGCTGGCGCCCCATGTGCAGATGCTGTGGTACGTGCTACAGGGCCAGCAGGAGGAGCCATCTTCGCCCTGGCTGAGTGACGAGGAGGATGTGGAAGCGGTGCAGAAAGCTATCGCATTCCATCAACACGCCTTCGAGCTGCAGCCAGACTGGCAGCCAGGGCGCGAAAATATCGCCTGGTTGTATCGCAGTCTGGGTGATTATGCCCGCAACGAACAAAGCCAGTGGCAGCAGGCGATCGAGCACTACAATACGGCACTCACCTTCGCCAGCAACGATGCCGAACTTTTCTTTGGCCGAGCCAATGCCTATGTTGAATTGAAAAACTACCCCGTAGCCATCGCCAACTTCGACCGGGCGATTGAACTCAACCCCGACTTCACCAACGCTTACTCCAATCGCGGGGTTACCAAAAATTATCTCCAAGACTGGGCGGGCGCACAGGCGGATTTCGACCGCGCCATCGCCCTCAACCCCGACTTAGCCAACGCTTACTCCAATCGCGGGGTTGCCAAACATGACCTGGGCAACCACCCCGCCGCCATCGCCGATTTCGACCGGGCGATTGAACTTAACCCCGAGTTCAATGGAGCCTACGCCAATCGCGGAGTTGCCAAACGTCATTTAGGTGACTACCCCGCCGCCATCGCCGACTACGACCGGGCGATTGAACTCAACCCCGAGGACGCCCGCGCCTACTACAATCGTGGAATTATCAAACATGACCTGGGCGACTACCCCGCCGCCAGCGCCGACTACGACCGGGCGATTGAACTCAACCCCGATTTCGCTATTGCCTACTCCAATCGCGGCAATGCCAAAAATTACATCCAGGATTGGGCGGGCGCACAGGCGGATTTCGAGCGGGCGTTGCAGATTGAGCCGAGACATGCTAATGCTATGTACAATCTGGCCTGCTGTTTTGCGCTGCAAGGGCAGGCCGCTAGGGCTCTTGAGTGGCTGGCGCAGGCGATTGCCGGTGATGAGAAGTCCCACGCAATGGCCCAGACCGACAGCGACTTCGATGGAATTCGCAGCGACCCACGCTTTGCGGCGCTGGTTGGTGCGTAGCGGGGCGGCTGGCCCTCACCCCGGCCGCAGCGGCGGCCTCGCGGGCGAGGGGAAGGAGTGGGGGGAAACTGGCCCGAATCGCGACTTTGCCCATGCCCTGTGAGTTCGGTAGGGCTTTGCGTTCTCCCATCAATCGTTGGGATCTTCTGATTCGCCTCCTGGCGCCCAGGGGGGTTTCATCCCCCTGGATCCCCTAAAATTGAGTTTGTGGTTCAGTCGCGCTTGGTGTGTTCATCCCAATATGTATTTCGACTACTATCCACCCTTCCACTAGCTACTGGCTGCTGGCTGCTAGCTGCTAGCTACTGCTTTCGCACCGCCCAGCGGAACACCAGCAGCGGCGGGCCTTCGCGGGCCGGGCCGGCGTGGGCGAAGCCACAGGCGCGGGCGCGGGCCTGCGAGGCAAGGTTGTCCTCGGTGGTGATAATCGTCAACTGGCGGAGCTGGGTGCGCTGGATGACATGCCGCTGGAGCAGGCGCAGCGCCCGCGTGCCAATCCCCTGGCCGCGATCGGCGCGGCTGAACAAGTGGTAGCCGACCAGGCTCTCGCCGCTGGCCAGATTGATGTCGTGAAGCAAAATCTGGCCCACCGGCCGCCCGCTGGAGCTGATGGCGAAATAGTCGATGTCCGCCCGCGCCGGGGCGGCGTGCAGATACAGCTCGACATCGGCGCGGACATCGGCGGCCAGCGGCGTGCGCAGGATCGCGGGCAGGTCGGGCGGGCCGATGATGACCTGGCCGTCGGTGGAGGGAGGGTCGGCGGAGTAGGGCATTGGGATCTCCTCAATTGGTGTTTTTTTGTTGCGCCTCGTGGCGCGGGGAAGATATCCACGATTTCCCGTAATCCTACCGCTGCATCTGCCCGCGCAGCACCGCCGCCCTGGCCGCCAGGAGCAGCAGCGCGGTCTCGCCGACATTCCACCAGAAATGCACATCGAGGCGGGTGGCGGTTTTGACCGCCGGGGCCAGGTTGCAGATGAACGCCACGGCCGGCTGGGCGTTGGCGGTGCGGTTCAGCCAGCCGCCCCGGCCGAGAATTCCCGGCAGCCCCTGGGCGCCGCCGGACTGCAGATAGTGGAGGAAGAGGTAGCTGTGCTCGAAGGTGTGGGCGGCCGCCCAGAGCAGCAGCAGCCAGGCCCAGGGATTGCGCATCCCGCGGACGACCAGATAGCCCACCGCCAGCAGCACCAGCCAGTTCCAGGTAAAGTGGACGATCTCGGCGTTCAGCGGCGAGATCAGGCCGCCCGACAGCTTGGCCGGGACGCCAAACACATGAAATTGCAGCCACTGGACAATGTGTTCGATCCCGTGCAGGCCCTGGGCAAACACCAGCATGCTCAGAACCATCAGCGGCTTGCCGAACTGGTCCTGGTCGTCCAGCCACTTCAGGCTGAGCGGCCCGGCGATCGCCCCAAGCAGCACCACGGTGGCGAACCACAGCGGCAGGCCAGCCGTCCGCAGTAGCAGGGCCAGCACCAGGCCGATCGCGAACCCGCGCGCCAGCAGGCGGCTGCGCTGGCGGGGGTGGAGCAGCAGCAGCAGCGAGCGTGGCCCGCGCTTTCCGGCGTGTAGACTAGCGCTCATGGTTTTTCCTCCATTCCTGGCTAATTCGTTCTTCCGCGCGGACGCTGCGCACCCAGATTCCAATCAGGACTGCGGCGCCAAGGCCCAGCAGCGCTAGGCAGATCAGCAGCTGCGGATCCATTCCCCAGCGTGCCTCCAGCTGCTGCTGGCTGACCGATTTCACGCTGAAGT
Source organism: Herpetosiphonaceae bacterium (assembly GCA_034437415.1). Classification (GTDB taxonomy): domain Bacteria; phylum Chloroflexota; class Chloroflexia; order Chloroflexales; family Herpetosiphonaceae; genus JACCRK01. The sequence goes on along the minus strand of DAOTUS010000354.1, from coordinate 5,525 downwards.
CGCAGGTGTACGGTGTCGGGCGCTGGCTGTAGTCGTGGATATTCGAGACGCTGGGCAGGTCGGGGTCGGGCTTGAACATTGGGTCGAGCGTCATCTCTTCGGGCGACATCTCGGCATACAGACGGGTCAGGTAGCGGTGCTCGCGGCTCAGCCTGGCAATCTCAGGGTCGCTGGAGGCAAATGCGCTGGTCGGCTGAGCGTACTCGGTGATAAATCCATGGCCGCCGACCTGGTCGCTGGCCACGCCGCGCAGCAGGCTGTAGTTGTTCCCGCCGGACCAATCGGTGAGCGCAACATCGTTGTCGGCCACCTGGATCGCCGCCATATTTTCGGGGACCATCTGGGCGTCGGCGAAGATCCACACCAGCATTCCCATGTTGGGCGTGGCCGCCACCGCCGTCAGCCGGATCGGGATCATCGGCTGGGTGGCTTTGTAGCGCATCTTGATCGGCTGGATATCCTGGGCGTCCCGCCCGCCCTGCAGCTTCATGGCCAGAAACAGCATTCCGCCATCAGTATACACCCCGATCAGCGGCTCCATCGCCGGGGTGATCCGGTAGCCGTTCTCGCGCAGCCAGCCGACCATCAGGGCCGGGGTTTCGCCGCCAATGACCGCAAAGTCGTAGGGGCCGACCGCGCCGCGCTGGTAGACGTCCACGCCGTTCTGCTCGGCGTCGAGCGCGACCCCGTCGGAGCTATGCCCGTCCAGCGCAAGCCCAACGCTGCTGAGCCGACTCCCGCCCGAGCAGTTTGGCGGCGGCGGAAAGATAAATCGGCTGCGGGTGAGGTCGGAGAGCTCGCTGAACGGCGCGGTCTCGGCGACAGCGACCTCGGGATTGCTCGGCACCGGCACGACCCACGAGAAGTCGGTCGCCCCGCCGGTGTAGTTGATCTGAACGTAGGCGGTGATCTCGCCGTAGTCCTGGTTGACCGCGAAAATAATCCGCTCGACCGCCTGATCGACCGGGGTGTTGGTGCAGAACAGCCCGCCGCAGGCCGCCGCCGGGTCCGGCCGCAGCGCCGCGAGTAGAACCACCGCCAGAAGCATAAACCGTCGCATAATCCACCTCCAAAAAAATGCCGAAAAAATGGATGTATGGCGACAGTATAGGCAGTCCGACAATTAAGATCAGTAAAAAATCCAGCGATTCAGCAGCAGATCCGGCGCGCTACTGTGGCAGCGGGCCATAAAAAGCGCCAGAACCCGCTGTGTTCCAGCGGGTTCTGGCGCTTCTAGAAGGGATATTTTGCCCACGGCTGGCCACCAGCGCCCGGCAGTTTTATGCGGCGACTTGACCGGCGGCGTCCGCCGGGCCGGCTTCAGGTTTTGCCACGACCACGGCGGGCATTTCGATCACGGCGGGAGCGGCGACACGTGGCTCTGGCGCGCTGCTCGTCTCCATGCGCTCGCCCAGGTTGCCGATGATCTTCTGCAGATCGATCCCGGTCAGCGTGTTGATCAGCTCTGGAGTTGCGGCCAGAACCTTCATCAGCTCCTGGCTGAGCGCGCCCAGGCCCGAGCCACCGCCGGCGCCGCCGGTGTTGACCAGCGTAATCTTGTCGATGCGGCTCAGCGGCTCGCTGGCGGCCCGCACAATCTCGGGCAGCTTCTCGATCAGCATCTGGGCGATCGCGGCCTGATTGTACTCCTGCCAGGCGTGGGCTCGCTGCAGCATACCCTCGGCCTCGGCCAGCGCTTTGGCCCGCACCGACTCGGCCTCGGCCAGACCCAGGGCCTGGATCGACTCGGCCTCGGCCAGACCCAGGGCCCGGCGCACTTCGGCCTCGGCCAGACCGCGGGCGCGCTGCACCTCGACCTCGGCCAGGCCGCGGGCTTTTTGCGTATCGGCCTCGGCGATGCCGACGCTCTGAATCGACTGCGCCCGCCCCTCGGCCACCCGCTTGAGGTTGATCGCCTCGGCCTCGGCCAGCAAAATCTGGCGCTCGCGCTCGGCCTCGGCGGGCTTGCGAATGGTCGCGTTGAGCTCCTGCTCGCGGCGCAGCGTCTCCTGGGTTTGCACCTCGGTCTCGCGCTGCTTGCGAATCAGGTCAACCTGGATCTCCTCGGTCGTCACCGACTGGGCGGTTTTGAAGCGCTGCAGATCGTAGGCCAGGTCGGTTTCGGCCTTGCGCTGATTGACGCTGGCATCGTACTCGGCCTGGCGCATTTTCAAGTCACGGGTCGCCAGCGCGATCTGGGTCTCGGCCTCGATTTTGGCCAGCTGGCCCTGGCGCTGGGCGTCGGCCGACTTGATCGTCGCATCGCGCTGGGCCTCGGCCTCGCCAATAGTCGCATCCTTTTTGATCTGGGCGATCTGTGGGCGGCCGAGCGCCTGCAGATACCCGTTGGTGTCGGAGATCTCGCGGATGGTGAACGACACCACGGTGAGGCCCATGTTGGCCAGGTCGTTGGCCGAAACCTCCTGCACCTTCTGGGCGAACGACTCGTGGCCGGTCATAATATCCTCGACCGTCAGCGTGCCGAGCATCGCCCGCAGGTGGCCCGCCATCATCTGGTAGGTGATACCCTTGATCTCGTCCAGCGATTTGGACAAAAACTGCTCCGCCGCCGTGCCGATCGAAACCTCATCGCCGCGCACCTTGATCTGGGCCACCGCCTCGACCCGAATTGGCACGCCCAGGCGGGTGTGGAACTCGGGCGTGATGATATCCAGGGTGATATTTTCCAGATTGAGCCGATCGACCTTCTCGATCACCGGCCAGACAAACGTCGCCCCGCCCGTCACGATCCGATAGTGTTGTTCGGAGCCGTCGGCTGCCGTATATTTGCGGCCCGAGATAATCAGAGCCTCGTTGGGGCCGACTTTGACATAGCGGGTCGCCCACAGCGTACCGATAAACAGCAGCAAAATAAGCAAGCCCGTCGCGCCGAACAGAATGTACACCATCTCAAACCAGCTTTCTTGAACTGAGAAATCAGCCAGCAAACGTCAGAGCTGGACTTATTTGGTTCTGGCTTCCGCTGATTGACTCCATGCTTAAACACGTGTTGCCACATTGCGATCGATCTCAATGATGATCACTTCTGCGTCGTATGACAACGAGCGGCGCTGGAAGTGCGGGCGGCCCTGCGTCGTCCACGGAGGATGATACGCAGCCGTTTCATTTCGGTTGCAGGGAGACGCCATTGATCCACCAAGACCAGGAAGACGATAGTGATCCACGCAGGGCACGAAGGGGCACAAAGGTCGCTAATCCTGGGTTTGATGGTGAAATAGACAAAACTGCACTATAGAAATGTCCTTCGTGGAGCGGCTACGCATCGTATGCCACCACCTCGGCGATATTGTTGGCCACTGCGACCACCACCACCTCGCAGCCACGCGGAAGGCTTTGGCCAGCGGCGGTGCGGGCGGCGACTGTGTGGCGACGGCCATCGGCGACGTAGGTGACGCTGCCCAGGCCAACGGCGGGAATGGCGGTGCTAACGCTGGCGATCTTGCCGACCGCCGCTTCACGGGCTGATGGGCTGCTGCCCTCCGCCGCCAGCACGTAGCGCACAAACAGGCGAAAGATGGCCGCCGAGAGCAGCAGGCCAGCGCCCAGCGCCAGAATCAACGACAGCAAGCTGGCGATTTCGGCGCCGCGCAGCATCAGCCCGGCGGCCCCGAAGCCGCCGAGAAAGGCCGAGAGCGCAATCGGGTTGAGCAGCGAGTAGCGCGGCAGCGCCGGGCGGGCCGAGATAGGCTGAGCATGGCCCGCCCGGCCGGTCCGGGGTGCGCGAGGTGCGCGGATCGTTCCGGCCCGCGCCGACTGCGGGGCCCGTCCGACGCGGGCGCTGCGTCCAACCGCGCTGGGCACGCTCAGCAGAATACCGACAACCAGACACACGCCATACAGCCAGATATCCGCCGAAATTCCGAGCAGCATCCATAATCTCCTCAAGCCACATCGAGCGCACGCCAAGGGTGCTTTGGGCTCAGGGGATGGTACGCAACGCGGTGCAGACGGTTTCAGGTGCCAGCCAGACTATAGGTATAGATCAGGCGCGCCGATTGAGCATGCCCTTGCTCAATCGGCGCGGTGCTAGGTCGTTGGCGCGTCTGGTAACGATTTAGGGGGTGTAGGGATCGCTGCTGATCACGCCGTTGGTGACGCTGCGCAGGTAGTAGCCGCTGGTCGGGCGCACGGCAAAATTGTAGCTACCACCGGCCGTGATCTTCCAGAGCTTGAAGTTGCTGTAGCTCAGCGGCTGGCGCGAGACGCACTGCTCCGGCGCGTGATCGCCAAGCACCACGTAGGCCGCACCGCCGTAGACCGTGCCGAGGCCATTTTTATCCACCAGCACCACCGTATTCTCATCGACGCCCAGGCCATAGGCCGCGCTGGTCTTGCCATCCTTGATCTGGCGACAGACAAACGCCATCAGCCGACCCATGCGGTCGCGCTGGGCGAAGTGGCTGTCGGTGATGACCTGGCCGAGATGCTGCCAGCTGAAGTAGTCGTAGGTGAATGTGATCGAGCGCCGGTAGGGATTGGCCAGCGCCTCGCTGGAGGTGACGCTGCCGCTGCAGGCATCGTAGACGTAGCTGCCCTGGATTGCCAGCCCGGCGCTGCCGCCGCCAACGCCGCCATTGCGGGCCACCACGCCTTTGACGGCGCTGAATACGCTGCTGCCTTTCCAGCCGACATAGTTGCACTGATCGCCGCCAGCAAAATAGACGATCTCAGCATTCTGGACGGCAGCGGTGGCGCCGCTGTCGTTGGCACCCGACGCCTGGGTGATCGTGATGGTCTCGCAGGCATTGACATTATTCAGGGCGATGATTTTGTCGCACTCCGGGGTTGGGCTACCGCTGCTCGGCGCTGAGGCCGCCAGCACCACGACATCCAGCGGAGCGGCGGCGATCAGATTGATCTGGGCTTGAAAGGCGCTGGTGAGCGGTGCGCCATTGCCTTGCAGAAAGAACGCGGGGCCAAGCAGCGTCGGGCTGACATTGGCCGCGCTGCCCAGGCGAATCCGGCTCACACTAGCGCCGCCTTTGCCAGCCAGCGCCGCTGGGGTTTGACCCCATAGCGCCAGGCTCGCAATCAGGATTGCCAGCAATCCAACCACCGTTCGCTTTGATCGAATCCGGTTGATCATTCCACGCTCCTTGATTTATTCGACTAGCCACGTTGGCCGCCGCTATGTTGGCTTATTCTACGCTGGGCAGGTTAATGTTTCCTTAATTAAACGCGGCGGTGATCGGCCGAAGCTGAATCCGATCATCGAGCATGCGATTGTTTTGGGCCGGATCGCTGCTGGGGACGACCGTCCAGCCGCCGCCGTGGAGCCGATTGAGCGCGCTCACAATCGCGAAGAAGCTCAGCCCAGGGTTGCCATCGAGGTGATACAGCCCGGCGGGATAGTCGAGCATCAGCTGGGCCAGGCCGGCGGCGGTGTCGGCCAGAAAGGCGCAGGCGGGAAACCACGCGGCGCTGGCCGCGATCTGGCCGTGCTCCGCCTGGGTGCGGCTGAGGAAATCCAGCATATGATTGCCGCCGGGCGCGCTGCCGATCTG
>DAOTUS010000353.1:0-12340 GCA_034437415.1 Herpetosiphonaceae bacterium | reverse complement strand
TGCATTCTAACGTACAGGAATCCAGCAAGGTTAATGGTGTTGGTGTTGGTGTCGACATGCGGCAAGAGATCAAGGATGCAAACAATTGGCTGGAAATGTATCGTCAACGTCTGCAATTGTCTGCTCCGCAAGTACATCACGCCGATGAATCAGCCACAGTATCATCATCGACATCTTTATCATCATCATCATCATCATCATCATCATCATCATCATCATCATCATCATCATCATCATCGTCGTCGTCGTCGTCATCTTCGTCGTCGTCGTCGTCATCTTCGTCGTCGTCGTCGTCTGACTCTAGTTCCTCGTCGTCGTCCTCGTCTTCATCCTCGTCATCTTCGTCAAGCTCGGCGACTGACTTGCCATCGATCAGGGTCTCCATGGTCACCGCGAGCTGGTCGCCCGGCTGAGCGGGGCGCTCGGTCTCGGGGGTCTCCAGCACAACGTGGCGGTCGCGGATCTGATCGAGGGCGACCTGGAGGACTTCGTCGGTAACTTCATCCTGATCGAGCGGCATGCGAATGGCACGATAGTCGCCCAGGGTCACGGTTGGCTCAACGGGGACGAGAATGCGAAAGCGAAAGGGGTCCAGCTCAACTTTTTCCAGGCTGGCCTGAGCGACTGGCTCAAGATTTTCCTGCTTCAGAGCGGCTTTGAAGGATACATTAATAATTTCATCGGTGGCTTCTTCAACGATGATCTCTTTGCCATAATAGTTTTCAATGATAAAACGGGGCGCTTTACCTTTGCGGAAGCCAGGAATCGTCACCTTGTTGGCGACGCGCTTGGCGGCCTTATTCATCTCGTTCTCAACCATTTTAGCATCTGGCTCAATCTCGAGCGCAACGAGGCTTTTGGGCAAACGTTCAGTTGTAACTTTCACAATATCTCCATTCGTGCCATGGCGGCGTGATTCAAACATGGAAAGATCGCCCCCTAGCGGCGATCCGATACGCCATTATACCAGAAACCTGTCGAGCAAAGCGCGTGGGTATCGCCTGAAATTGCCCAAGCGGGCCGCCGCCTGAGCGGGGCGGCCGGATTCAGATCGACTCAGCCTCGATCTGGGTGGCGACAGCCCGCTGCTCGGCGAACTGTTTATACATTGGCGAGACACTGCGCAGCCGCTCGACGATTGGCGGCAGCAATTCCAGCACCCGATCGATCTGGGCGAGCGTGTTTTCGCGGCCAACCGTCAGGCGCAGGCTGCCGTGGGCGCGCTCGGGCGAGCTGTTCAGCGCCATCAGCACGTGTGAGGGATCGAGCGAGCCGCTGGTGCAGGCCGAGCCGCTCGACGCATAGATGCCCTGCTGATCGAGCAGCAGCAGCATGCTTTCGCCCTCGATGAAATCGAACGAGAGATTGACATTGTTCGGCAGCCGGGCCGAGCGATGGCCGTTGAGGTGGACGTGCGGGATCCGCTCGGCCACGCCATCGATCAGCCGATCGCGCAGCATTGTACAGTGGCGGCTGGCGAAATCCATCTCATCGACCGCAATCCGCAGCGCCGTGGCCAGCCCGACAATCCCCGGCACATTTTCGGTCCCGGCGCGCAGCCGCCGCTCCTGCGAGCCACCGTTGATCTGGGGCAGCAGCGGGACGCCGCGGCGCATGTACAGCGCGCCGACGCCTTTGGGGCCATAGAACTTATGCGCGGTCAGCGAGAGCAGATCGACGTTCAGCGCTTTGACATTGACCGGCAGCGCCCCGACCAGCTGCACCGCATCGGTGTGAAACAGCACATCGTGCTTGCGGCAGATCGCGCCAATCTCGGCGATCGGCTGGATGGTGCCGACCTCGTTGTTGGCGGCCATAATCGAGACCAGCACCGTGGTTGGCCGAATGGCGGCGCGCAGATCGTCGAGGCTGATCAGGCCCGTCGCATCGACCGGCAGCACGCTGATCTCAAAGCCGAAGCGCTCGAGATACTCCACCGCGTGCAGCACCGCGTGGTGCTCGATCGCGCTGGTGATAACGTGGTTGCCCCGGCCAGCCTCGCGCTGGGCAAAGGCCACCCCTTTGACCGCCAGATTGTCGGCCTCGGAGCCGCCGCTGGTGAACACGATCTCTTTGCGCTTCGCCCCGATCAGCTCGGCCACGCTCTCGCGGGCCTCGTCCAGCGCCTCCAGCGAGCTGCGGCCAAGCCGATAGATGCTCGATGGATTGCCAAAGCGTTCGGAAAAATACGGCAGCATCGCCGCAACCGCCCGTGGGTCGGTCGGGGTGGTGGCCGCGTGATCAAGATATATCATTTCGGGCGCCATAAGTCTTTTCTTCCCTACGTTTGGAATTTCAATGTTCGTTTCGATTGTACCCCTGTGGATCGAGAGCGTCAAGAATTGGGGGGCTGGAGGAAAATTAAACGCGCCGGGCTGATCGAGGGTTTCGATCAGCCCGGCGCCGTGGATTTGCCGAATTATGGCCTGCTGGCTAGCGCAGCACGGCCGGCAGGCGCACATAGTGGAACGCGGCATCGAGCGGCGTGGTTGCGCTGGCGTCGGGGGCGCTGTGAACCGCCTCGACGTTGCCGACCAGATCGGTGGCGCGGGCGCGAAAGTCGTAGGTGTGGCCGGGCGTGCCAAAGAACGGCAACGTCGGCGCGGTCGTCGGGCCCAGCGCCCGCCACGAGCCAGCCGCCTGATCGCGCACGCTGATCTCGACCGCGCCCACGCCACTGCCGCTGTCGCTGCTGGCGAGCGCCAGCCGAATCAGGCCCGATGGCTCAACGGTGGCGCCGCTGATCAGGCTGGTCGGCGGGCTGGCATCGATGCTGAACGGGAGCGTGCGCGTGGCCTCCTGATTGCCCGCCGCATCAATCGCCGCGTACTCCAGGGTGTACACGCCGCCGCCGGGGGCCAGCGTCAGGCGCGGGCCGGACTCCAGCTCCCACGGGCCGCCGTTGAGCCGCCAGCGCATTTCGGTCACCCCGGAGCCGCCGTGGTCGTCGGCGCTCACCGTGATGGTGGCGCTGGGGCCGAAGTAGTTGCCCGACCTGGGCGCGCCGCCGCCGACGCTGACCGGAATGGTTGTCCAGGTGCTGGAGCCGGGAAGCTGCCAGTCGTAGTGCATCATTGCCTGGGCCGTGCGCTCGAAGTACTTAAAGCCCAGCGTGTGCTCGCCCGCCGCCAGCCAGCGCTCGCCGATGGCCTCGCGCTCGGGGTGCAGCCCGTGGGCCTCGGCAATCTGAGCGCCGTCGATCCAGAGCCACGCGCCGTCGTCCGAGGTCAGACGGAAGCGGTAGATGCCGGCCACCGGGGCGACGAACGTGCGGGTCTGGCGCACCACAAACAGGTCATTGCGGCCAAACGGCCCGCTATCGCCCCAGTCCACCCGAGCGCCGTCCCAGGGGAACGTGCCGATCAGCGCGCCCTCGGGGATCGAGAGCGGGTTGGCGGTGCGGGCCAGGAAATCATCGGGCAGCATGCCCAGTTCGTAGACGCTCGCCTGGGGCTGCCAGCCGCTGTAGACCACCGACTGGGGCTGGTCATCCTCGGGCGTAATCGTGATCTGCTGCGTGGCTTGATTCTGGGCCACGTACGCAACATACTCATTGATCAGCCCGGCCCGCAGCGTGATCTGGCGAACGCCGGGGCCGAGCTGGCGGAAGCGCACATAGCCCACGACATCGCGCACCTCGCCGGGCTGCAGATCGCCGCCGATGCTCCAGCGCCACGGATAGCCGCCGGTGCTGCCGACACAGTCGGTGCCCAGGCCATCGCCGCCGAGCATCACGCGGAAACGCCCCGACTCCTTGGGAAAGATCGGGTACGAGCTGCTGGGGTTGCCGAGGAAACACTCGCCCTCGTCGTAGGTGTAGCCGGTGCGCCCATCGCCGGGGTCGCCAGCGTCGGGGGCCTGGGTTTGCAGCATCACGTTGCCAGTGTTGCGCACCCGAAAGGTCACTTTGAGCAGCTCGCCGCCGGGCAGGCTGGTGCGGTCGTAGCTGACATTCTCCAGCGCAACGCTGGCCTGGGGCACATCCTTGACCCAGCGCACCGTGTCGAAAATCACCTTACGATTGGCGCTCAGCGGCTCGCCGGTCAGGTCGGTCAGATGCACCTCGACAGGCAGGCTGCTGTGGGCTAGCGGCCCGGTCGTAATCTCAAGCCACTCGGTGGCAGTGTCCTGGCTGACGGTTCTCTCGCCAATCAGCGCGCCGCCCTGCCAGATCGTATAGCGGGCGCTCTGGGTGGCGTTCAGCGGCCCACAGTTTTGCGGAATATGGACATAGATGCGGTAGTTGCCCGCCGCCAGCCCCTCCTTGCGCCAGATTCCTTTGTTGGTGCTTTCCGCCTGGCTGTTGGTGGAAAATGTGTAGAAGATATGGCCGCCATCGCCACAGGCGGCCTCGTACCAGGTGGCCACCGAGCGCGTGAAGCTCGACTCAAGGTCGTCAATCGTTAGATCGCCGTTGTCGGTGCTGCTGGTCAGGCGCGACTGCACCCGCGAGCGCAGCGTCGGCAGCAGGCCAAACAAATTATCGCCAGGGCAGGAGGTGTAGCCGACAGGCTGGTTCGCCACGCTACGGTGCCCGCCGATGTTGGGCGTAATCGCCCCGGCATTGCCGCAGAAGCGCGAGATATCGCAGCCATAGTAATAGGATGAGCCAAGTGGATCGATGCTGCGCTGGCTGGCTTTCCAGGCCAGCACATCGACCACGCTATTTTGGGCCGCCGTGGTTGGCGCCACCGCTGAGTAGGTGCCGACCATCGCCACGCCCATCGAGCCATAGTTCCCGGTATCGTGGAAGCCAACCGCATTATCGCCGCCAGCGCGGCCCTCGAAAACGGTGCCATCGGGCGCAACCAGATAGTTGTAGCCAATATCGCCCCAGCCACGAGTGAACGTGTGGAACGACCAGATCGCCCGCACCCGATCGCCCCACCAGGTTTGGCCAGCGCCCAGAATATTCGGGTCGACGGTGTGGTGGACGATCATGTGCTTGACCGGATAGTAGGCGGGCGGCACCCGGCTGCCCTGGCCATCGCCGCTGCCCCAGGCGGTGCGGCTGACCACCGGCGGCTTGGGGATTATGTTGGCCCGCGCCGCCGGATCGGGCTGGGCGGCCGCCGCTGGCAGGCTGCCAACATCAACCGTGTTCACCGTGATCTCGGCGAGCGTGGGCAGCTCCCCGGACGGCGAGGGGCTGAAATGGGCCTGCACCTGCCACCACTCGGCCGCGCCGGCAAAGACTGGCGAGCCCCAGTGCAGATCGAGCGGATCGCGCTCGTCGAGCAGATCGTGGGTCTCCTCGATCTGGCCCCACGAGCTCCAGCTGCTGCCGTCGCTGGACACCCGCACATACAATTGCAGCGTTGCCGAGAGCGGCTCATCGGCGCGCCAGGTCACCAGGACATCGCTAAACCGCGCGACCTGCTGCGGCTGGGTGGTATAAACCCCGCCGGACGAGTCCGCCTCCACGCCGCGCGGCGTCACCCGCGTGTGCAGATTGGCCCCACGGGCCAGGGCCGCCTGGTCAAGCACGATCTGCTGCGGCTCCAGCGTGGGCGTAGCGGTGCCTGACTGGGCCAAAGCCCGCTGGCCTACAGATATAAAGATGAAACCACAGACCATGCTGAGAGCCAAAAGCCATAGAGTGCGACGCATTCGATCACCTCTTCGAGATAATAAAAGGGTTGTGCTATCTACGGTAGCACAACCCTTGTGTGATTCAATAACCGAAAAATGACAAAGCCATGACAAGCTCCCACTTTTCAGCAACCCGTCAGGTTGATCTTAGATTATCGGCCGAAGGAGTATGATCTGGAGTCGGTAAACATTCCAGCCCTAGCCGGCAATCCCCAGAATCTGGCGACCGCCGCTGGTCGCCATCGCCAGCAGATCGCTCTCGGCCACCAGGCCGGCGTGCAGGTCGCGGGCAAACGCCAGCTCCTCGCGCACGTCCAGCGAGGGCGACGAGGCCAGGCTATCGGTGCCGAGCGCCAGCGGAATCCCAAGCTCGAGATAGCGCTCCAGCGGCATGCGGCCACACATCAGGCGTTCGTTGGAGCGCGGACAGTGGACCATCATCGCGCCGCTGGCTTTGATCAGGGCGAGATCCTGGGCATCAACCTGGACGCCGTGAATCAGCACCGGCCTGGCGGCAAGCACCCCCAGCTGCTCCAGATACTGAATTGGCGAGCAGCCAGGGGCGTTCCAGATCACGTTTGGCGTAAAGCGGGCGTTCAACGCCGCCATTGGCCCGGATTTAGTGGCGAGAAAAGCCACCTCCTCCGGCGACTCGGCCACGTGGATCGCCAGCGGCACCGCCTCGGCCCGACACCATTCGGCGGCGGCCTCGAACAGCGCCGGGGCGCAGCTGTACGGCGCGTGAACCGACAGGCCAACCTGCATCCGGCCCTCCTGCTGGCGCCAGGCATCGATCTCGCGCTGCCTGGCCGCCAGCCGTGGCAGGGACTGCGCGGGGTCGAAGCCCAGAACCTCGAGATACACCACCCCGGCCAGACCGCTGCGCAACAACGGCTCGACGCTCAGGCCGGTCGAAGAGATATCGCCAACTGCGACTGTTCCGGCAGCGATGAGGGTCGCGATTGCCGCCTCAATCGCCTGCTGATAGGCCAGATTCTCCACCCCGCCACGGCGCTTGATCAGCTCCAGCACCCACTCGGTGAACGGCTGAGCGGTGGGCAGTAAGTCGGCAAACGGACCCAGCTCCAGATGGGTGTGGGCATTAACAAAGGCTGCATTTCGCATTCAAAAACCTCTTTACACTATTGCGGGGGCAGAACAGCGACTTTTGCCCGCTCTTGCGGCCTATGATACAATAGGCCGCAACATCAAACTGTAGTGTGTCTATGTTCCGCTCACACACCTATTCGAGCGGTTAGCGCCTGTCGCCGGGCTGGCGAGGGCAAGGAGTCCGCATGGCAGACACAGAGAGCATCTTGCAGCTGGGCATCGAGGCTGCACGTGCGGGTGATAAGGAAGAGGCGCGGAATTTGTTCCGGCTGCTGACCCGTGAAACGCCCGAGGATCCCCAGTCGTGGCTATGGCTGGCGGGAGTCGCTGAAGATCGCGAAGAAAAACGCGCGGCACTGGAGCAAGTAACCCGGCTTGATCCATCGAATGAGCTGGCCCAGCAGGGTCTCGCTGCGCTTGGTGGCCCCACCAAGTCAACCGTCCAGATCCCGCCGGCCCCACTCGCCCCCGAACCCGCTGCTCCAGAGCCTGATTTCAGCGATGATTTTGATTTCGATTTCGCCGCTGAGTCGCTCGACAGCTCTTCGCCACCGCCAGTCGCATTCACCCCACCGGCAGCACCGGCCAAAACCCGCGAGCTTACGCCTGATGAAGAGTTTGCCATGTCGCTGGACTCGTTTGGCTCGACCTCGAACACCTATAACGAGCGCTCTAAAGGCGGCGATGCAGATTTCAATATCCCCGACTTTGGCTTTGGCGACGAGGATGTCGATGTCGCTGCGTATATGAACCGCGAGCGGGTCGATATGTCGCAGATTCAAGTCTCGGCCGCAGAGGGCAAGGTGCGGACACGCAAGGCAATCACTGCCTCCGATGAGCTTAAGGCCAAATCCAAGGAAAAAACCCCGCGTGACCCGAATGCGCCAGTCCGCGCCAGTGGCGGGCGGCTGCCAATTATTCTGATGGGTCTGCTGATCCTACTGATAGTTTTAGCACTCGTGTGGTGGGCGAACAGTGGGCCAGATGATGTTGCCACTGGCGATCCCACCACCACGCCAGTCGCCGCTGGCGGCGTTGATACGATTAATCCAACCGCTGGCGGCGCCGGCCCAACGACCTATCCGCTTCCCGGCGGCGAGCTCCCGACGGCGGCTCCAGGCGCTGGCGGCGATGGTACCTTGCCAACCCTGCCACCGACCGAGGGCACCGACCCAACCGCACCGCCACCGCCAACCGGCGAGGGCTTCCCGCCCGATCCAAACCTGGGCAGTGTGCAGCCAGCAATCCTGCCCGGCGACGGCTCAACCCCAATCAATGTTGACGGCTGGTTCTTCAACTATGGGGGCACCAGCGGCATCGCCGACGGCAACGCGATCAACCTCCAGCCGCAGGGCCGCTGGCTGATCGTCGGGGCGCTGATGTTCGATGGCACCCTGGAGGGCCGCACCCTGCCAGCCGACCTCATGGTTCTGAAAGATGCCCAGGGCCGGGTCTATCGGGCTAACGCCGATGCCTCGGAGGCATTCGTGAACACCTATCCTGGCTCGTACAACATCAACCTGAAACAGGCCGCTCCGGTGAACCAGAACTTTACCGTGCCGCTGCTGTTTGATGTTGCCCCCGATGCCACCGATCTGGTGCTGTTCAGCCCACAGTTCACCGATCAGGGCTATCTGGTGCGCAGCAGCGCTCAGTAGGCGGAATTTCCAGCACAAAAAGCGGCGCTGAGCAATAAGCTCAGCGCCGCTTTTTTATACCTCGAAACCAGGTTGGCTCAGCGCTTGCGGTGGCGGGCCAGCCAGATGCCCAGGGCGGCCAGCGCCACCGCCACCATCACATACGAGCCGACGCGGCTGTCCAGGCCGCTGATCACGGTCGGGGCAAAGACCGTGATCAGCCCCACCAACAGCACCACGCCGAGCAAAACCAAGCCCCGTCTAGATCCGAACATCAGGCCGGTACTCGCCCCACACCTGGCGCAGCACGCCACACACTTCACCAACGCTGGCCAGCTGCCTGAGCGCGTCGCGCATTGGATAGAGCACATTCGCGCTGCCCTCGGCGGCCCGGCGCACATCCTCCAGGGCCGCGCCCACCGCGCCGTTGTCGCGGCTGGCCCGAATCTGGCGCAGCGCGGCGTGCTGCTCCTCGGTCACCGCCGTGTTGGGCTTGAACAGCGGAACCGGCACCTCATCGGTGACGAACTTGTTGACGCCGATCACAATCTGCTCGCCGCTCTCCACGCGCTGCTGAAACTCGTAGGCCACATCCATAATCTGGGCCTGCATAAAACCATCCTCGATCGCCCGGACCGCCCCGCCCAGATCGTCGATGTGGGCGATTAGCTGGTTGGCCTTGGCCTCGATCGCGCTGGTCAGCTCCTCGATGAAGTACGAGCCGCCGAGCGGGTCGGTGGTGTCGGTCACGCCGCTCTCGTAGCCGATGATCTGCTGGGTGCGCAGGGCCAGCGTGGCGGCCTCGGTGGTCGGCAGCGACAGCGCCTCATCGTAGCCATTGGTGTGCAGCGACTGGGTGCCGCCAAGTACCGCCGCCAGCGCCTGCAGCGTCACCCGGACCACATTGTTGAGCGGCTGCTGCGAGGTCAGGGTCGAGCCGCCGGTCTGGGTGTGGAAGCGCAGCATCAGCGAGCGCTCGTCTTTGGCCCCGAAGCGCTCGCGCATCAGCGTGGCCCACATGCGCCGGGCCGCCCGAAACTTGGCGATCTCCTGAAAGAAATCGTTGTGGGCGTTGAAGAAAAACGATAGACGCGGGGCAAAATCATCGACGCTCAAACCAGCCTCAATCGCCGCCTGCACATAGGCGATGCCGTTGGCCAGCGTAAAGGCCAGCTCCTGCGCCGCCGTGGCGCCCGCCTCGCGAATGTGGTAGCCGCTAATGCTGATCGTGTTCCAGCGCGGGATCCGGTCGGCGCAGTAGGCGAAGGTGTCGGTGATCAGGCGCATCGAGGGGCGGGGCGGATAGATGTAGGTGCCGCGGGCGGCATACTCTTTGAGAATATCGTTCTGGATTGTGCCAGTCAGCAGATTCGCGGCAACCCCCTGGCGCTCGCCGACTAGCTCGTAGAGCAGCAGCAGCACGCTGGCCGGGGCGTTGATCGTCATTGATGTGCTGACTTTATCCAGCGGAATAGCGTGCAGCAGCGCCGCCATATCTTCCACGGTGTCAATCGCCACCCCAACCTTGCCAACCTCGCCCTCGGCGCGTGGATCGTCGGAGTCGAGGCCGAGCTGGGTCGGCAGATCGAAGGCCACCGACAGGCCCATCTGGCCCTGGCTGAGCAGATAGCGGAAGCGCTCGTTGGTCTCGCGGGCCGAGGCAAAGCCGGCATACTGGCGCATCGTCCACAGACGACCACGATACATGGTGGGGTAGAGGCCGCGGGTGTAGGGAAATTGACCGGCATCTGGCTCGGGCTGGCGATCGGACTTACGGTACAGCGGGGCAATCTCAATCCCCGAATCCGTTGTGTAGCTGTCTGGCATCAGTCACCTCGTTGTGTGCTTCAGCAGGGAGGCGCAATAAGTTATATTGAGGATTCCTCGACTTTTGGCAGGAAAATATATAGCTATGGCATATTCTGTATAAATCAAAAGACACTACGGTTATAGTAATATATCTTTTTTTACAACACTTTAGTTCACTACGAAAGTAAAGAAAACAGTATTATGTTATATATTCTTGAATTTAGATTATAAAATATTCAGTAGCATACTAAACTTTATGAGCTACTACATCAAATTCCATAAGTTCTTTCTTGGAATTACGTTTTCTTATAGTATGAATAGTAATTTTATCGAACCCTGCCTTAGTCATTAGATCACTATACAAGTTTTCAACAGGAAGAAGAACATTGTAGAATGTGGAGTTACCAACAATATAATGAGCAGTTCCCCCAGAGACTACTACTGATGCAACTCCTTGTAGATGTAACCAAATATCCTCAAAGTATTTTGCAATATAACTTGATAACAAAATCCCATTCTTATTATCTGATGACCTGATTTGCTCCAAAATTTTATAGAAATAGTCAGGATAAGGTGTCGTAGGTTGAGGCTCCCACTCAGAAAGTCGGCTCGTTGCAATACCCCAAGTACCACCAATAGTTTGCCAATCTAAGTCACCAGCTTCACGAGCTTCATAAAGATAGTCAAGCCAATACATGTACGGACGAAGTTCACGAATGTAAGACATTCTGTTAGGGTAAGGAGGTGAAGTAATAACTAAATCAAATTTATTATTAGTATATTCATAAACTTTACGAGCATCTCCGATTTGGATTTTCGGCAGTAACTGTGGGTTATAACTAGCAGATGAGGAGATTATATTAAGATTATCTAAAAAATTAGTAGCTTGATAATCTTCTTCAAAATTCATCATTTTTTGATTTTCATCTTTAAATGACATAGATTGGTGATTGAATGCAGCATTAGATAACTGTATCATTGTTCTACAGAATACTATTTTCAATAAATTATATATTTTTATATCAATATTTTTAGATATTTCAGTAATAGAAAATTTCAATTTTCTTAAGAAGATTAGATTATCTTTATCCCACCATCTTTCTATATTAAATATCGGCGGTGCATCAGACAACTCGGATTGTCCTAATTTAATTCTATCAATAATATCTAACCCTATATTCTGAAATTCATGAATTATATCATAAGAGTATTGATCAGATTTAGTATTCCCTAACCATACTAAAAATGGATTAATATCTATCGAAGTTGCAGAATGACCTTTATACGATGCACAAAGTGGCGTTGTTGCGGTTCCAGAAAACGGATCAAGTACTTCTTCGGTGGTATGATGATTTGCTAGAATATCTTGCACTACTTTAACTGAATATGCAGGAGTTAATCTAAGCCAACCATGTCTTCCGTTATCAATATTGTGCTTATATGTTAATTCTGCTCGTTGCTTTATATTCATTTATTCGTTCTCTATATCTAATCTTTCATCAGACTCAATACTATTTGTACTAATAAGTATGCTCAGTACCTGATTAATTTCTTGCTGTAATTTTTTACTATTTCTTTCAAAAAATCCAGCTAAATCATATCCAATTACATCCTCCATGAATCTATAAGTTGAGTAGATTGGAGAGGATTCTCGGGGTGATCCTGTTAATAATCCCCATTGAGAAGCTCGATAACGATCAGCAATACTTGTATCTATTTGTGAAGATAAAACAATAATACATGGCAGATATGTTTTTGTTATTGCTGTTGATGCATTACGAATATCAGCATTTTGTCTTTTAGAATCTTTACTTTTATAACCTTGGCGCACTTCAAAAACTGTTCCAGTTAATACATCTCGTATCTCAGGTGCAAAATGCAAACTTTCAGCACAGTCCATAATCCATTTTTTTATTCTGATCCTTGCAGCATCATTTCTCACTGCTGCAAGAGGTATTCTAGCATCTAAGGACAAAGTTCGATCTTTACCATTCTTTCCAGGTTCAGAGTAAGACCATTGGCTATCTACTATTGATAACCCAAGTTCATCTTGCAAAATGCGTCGAAATAATCTGGCTCTTTAGGAACTGCCGTGGGCACCACTAAATAGCGGATTGCCGCCATGGGCTGAAGCGACGATATCCATCGAAATCAAGGGTCAGCCGCTGAAACAACCGACTCACGTTCTGCAG
>DAOTUS010000352.1:0-3678 GCA_034437415.1 Herpetosiphonaceae bacterium | reverse complement strand
GAGCATGTCCAGTTCTCCTCGGGGATGAACGCCATCCCCACCGCCACGGTGCGAATGCGCACACTCAACGGCGAGATGAAAATCGAGTCCGCCGCCGGCACCGGGCCAATCGATGCGGTCTACTCGGCGATCAACAAGGTGGTGCAGACCCCGGTCACGCTGCTGGAGTTCGCGGTCAACGCGATCACCGAGGGGATCGATGCGGTCGGCGAGGTTTCGGTGCAGATTGTCGAGGGCAAGCGCGAGAACACCCGCAGCTCGAAGATCAAGCCCGAGAATGGCCGGGTCTGGAAGGGCTACGGCGTCAACGTCGATATCATTGTGGCGGCGGCCGAGGCCTATGTCGCGGCGCTGAACAAAATGCTCAACGCCCGCCAGGAGCGGCTCAAAACCGAGACCGCCGCCCGGCTGGAGACGGTCAGCAGCTCCCACTCGATGGATCTGTTCGGCGGCTCGCTGCTCGGACGCTTGGAAGTATGATCGGCCGCGCTCAGCCTTCGATTTTTGCAGGCTGAGCGCGGTTTTTTTGAGGCTGGGGGATTATGAACGCGCCGCAATCAATTGCCTACCTGGGACCGATGGGGACATTTAGCGAGCTGGCGGCCAGCGCCGCCGGTGGCCCCGAGACCAGCTACCTGCCGCTCACCAGCATGCCCGCCGTGGTGACCGCCGTGGAGACCAGGGCGGCGGCGGCGGGCGTGCTGCCGATTGAAAACTCGCTCGAGGGCGCCGTGAGCAACACCCTCGATGTGCTGATCCACGAGACCGATCTGCATATTTGCCGTGAGATCGTGCTGCCGATTCGCCACATGCTGGCCTGTCGGCCGGGCCTGGCGCTCGGCGATATCGAGCTGCTGTACAGCCATCAGCAGCCGCTGGCCCAGTCGCGGCGCTTTGTCCAGCGCTGTCTGCCGAATGTGCCGACGGTGGCCTCGCTGAGCACCGCCGCCGCCCTGCAGGACGCGCTGACCAACACCCGCGCCGCCGCCGCGCTGACCACGCTGCACGCCGCCGAGCGCGCTGGCGCCACCATTCTCGCCCGCGACGTGCAGGACAACGCCAATAATGTCACCCGCTTCGTCGTGCTGAGCCACGAGCCGGCGGCGGCGACTGGCGACGACAAGACCTCGCTGATGTTTACCGTCCACGTCAACCAGGTTGGCGCGCTGGTCGAGGTGCTGAACGTGTTTGCCCAGGCCAGGATCAACCTGACCAAAATCGAGTCGCGCCCGGCCAAGGCCGAGCTGGGCGAATATGTGTTTCTGGTCGATGTTGAGGGCCACCGCAGCGATGCAAATCTGGCCGCCGCCTTGCAGGATCTGGCCGGCATCGCGGCAATCGTGAAGGTGTTTGGCAGCTATCCGCGCTTTCGCGGCTAGGAGTGGCGCATTGGTAGGCGAGTTTCATCAAAATCCTTTAGATGTAGGTCAACTATGAACGTTCTTTTATACGATACAACGCTCCGCGACGGCACCCAGCGCGAGGGGCTGTCGCTCTCGGTCGCCGACAAGCTGAAAATCGCCCGCGAGCTCGACCGCTTTGGGATGCAGTACATCGAGGGTGGCTGGCCCGGCTCGAACCCCAAGGATGCCGCGTTTTTTGTACAGGCCGCCCAGATGACCTGGCAGCACGCCAAGATCGCCGCGTTTGGCTCCACCCGCCGGGCCAACGTCCGCGCCGAGGACGACGCCAACCTGCACGCGCTGCTCGATGCCCGCACCCCGGTGGTGACCCTGGTCGGCAAATCCTGGACCCTGCACGTGACCCAGGTGCTGGAGACCACGCTGGAGGAGAATCTGGCGATGATCGGCGATAGCGTGGCCCTGATGAAGGCCCACGGCAAGGAGGTTGTCTACGATGCCGAGCATTTCTTCGACGGCTACCGCGCCGACCCCGCCTACGCCCTGAGCACAATCCGCGCTGCCGCCGCCGCCGGGGCCGACTGGGTGGTGCTCTGCGACACCAACGGCGGCTCGCTGCCGGAGTGGATCACCCAGGTTGTCACGGCGGTGCGGGCGGAGCTCGATGTTCCGCTGGGCATCCACACCCACAACGATGGCGAGCTGGCCGTGGCGAACTCGCTGGCGGCGATCACGGCGGGCTGCCGGCAGGTCCAGGGCACCATCAACGGCTACGGTGAGCGCTGCGGCAACGCCAATCTGATCGCGATCGTGCCCAATCTGCAGCTGAAAATGGGCTACACCTGCGTCCAGCCAGCCCAGCTGGCCCGCCTGACCGAGCTATCCCGCACAGTCAGCGAGATCGCCAACCTCAACCCCGACGACCACGCCGCCTACGTTGGCAACAGCGCCTTCGCCCACAAGGGCGGCATCCACGTCGCGGCGGTGGCCAAGGTCGAACACTCGTATCAGCATATCGACCCGCCGCTGGTCGGCAACCGCAAGCGCGTCGTGATCAGCGAGCTGGCTGGGCGCGGCAACGTAAAAATGCGCTCCGAGGAGCTGGGCATCACCAGCGCCGGGCTGGAGCGCAGCGTGCTCGACCGGGTCAAGCTGCTGGAGAGCCGCGGCTTTCAGTTCGAGGCCGCCGAGGGCTCGTTCGAGCTGCTGGTCCGCCGCGCCGCCGCCGACTACACCCCGCCGTTCACCCTGATCGACGTGATGGTTGTGGTTGAGCAGCGCCGGGGCGTCGAGATGCTGGCCGAGGCCACCGTCAAGCTCCGCGTCGGCGACGAGATCTATCACACCGCCGCCGAGGGCAACGGCCCGGTCAACGCGCTCGACCGCGCCATGCGCAAAGCCCTGATCCCGTCGTACCCCGAGCTGGCCGAGGTGCATCTGGTCGACTACAAAGTCCGCATCCTCGACTCCGAGACGGCGACCGGCGCCACCACGCGGGTGCTGCTCGAGGCCGCCCAGGGCGATCAGCGCTGGACCACAGTCGGCTGCTCGGCCAACATCATCGAGGCCAGCTGGCAGGCCCTGGCCGACTCGCTGGAGCTGCCGCTGCTGCGGACACAGCAGCTAGCAGCTAGTAGTCAGCAGCTAGTAGTCAGCAGCTAAAAAATAATTCTGAAGTACTTTAAAACCCAACTCACTAGCTACTAGCTACTAGCTACTAGCCATTAAACGAGGACACAATGGCACTGAACCCAACCAAATACATCTGGATGAACGGCGAGCTGATCGCCTGGGAGAACGCGACGATCCACGTGATGACGCACGCCCTGCACTACGGCTCGTCGGTGTTCGAGGGCATTCGGGCCTACAGCACGCCCGACGGCCCGGCGATCTTTCGGCTCCAGCCGCACCTGCGCCGCCTGTACGACTCGGCCAAAATCTACCGGATGGAGATCCCCTACACCAGCGAGCAGCTGACGGCGGCCTGCCACGCGGTGGTGCGCGAGAACGGCCTGACGGCGGCCTATCTGCGCCCGCTGGCCTGGCGCGGCTACGGCACCATCGGGGTCAATCCGCTGGGCGCCTCAGTCGAGACAATGATCGCGGCGATCGAGTGGGGCGCCTACCTCGGGGCCGAGGCGCTGGAGCTTGGCGTCGATGTGTGTGTCTCGTCGTGGGCCCGGCCGGCCGCCAACACGCTGCCGAGCATGGCCAAGGCCGGCGGCAACTATCTCTCGTCCCAGCTGATTGTGATGGAGGCGACCCGCCACGGCTACGTCGAGGGCATCGCGCTGGACACCAACGGGCTGCTCAGCGA
>DAOTUS010000351.1:0-17419 GCA_034437415.1 Herpetosiphonaceae bacterium | reverse complement strand
CGTCTGGCCGGGCGCCAGATCCACCGTGACCACCAAGGCCGCCGCCAGGTTGGTCGCGCCCACCGAGGCCTCGGCGCCAGGATCCAGCGCGCCATCGGCGGCGAAATCGGCCCACAGCTCGCCGCCGGAGCCATCGGCCTGCCAGGCGGCGCGGCTGCTGACCTGCACGCCCGGCAGCGTCGGGACCGTAATCGCCAGCGTGGTATCGCCGTTGGGGCTGCTCATCTCAACGCCGTGCAGCCCGCCCAGCATTCTAGTGGCGTGCATGCCCGCGCCGAGGAAATTGGCCCAGGTCAACATAATCGCGACCCGGATTGGCGCGGCGGTCGGGTTCTCGATGCGCCACTCAAACACCGCCACCGGGTAGCTGCTCTCGCGCTCGTTGCCGGCGATCACCGGCGAGAACTGCGCCTGGGTCAGCCTGACCCCGCCCTCGGGCCAGCGATAGTCGAACCAGGCGCGGGGAAACAGGCCGTAGTAGGTTCCGGCGCCAACCGGGTAGTCCCAGTTCCAGTCCTGGAGGACGCTCGCTGGGCGGGCGGCGCACAGCACGCGGGCCTGGCGCTGGCCGTTTTGCTCAACAAAAACGCTGAACTGGTTGGCCCACTCGGTCGCATAGCGATGCTGGCCAATCTCAAGATGCCAGCGGGCGAAATCGCCGCGAAACGTGCGCCCAATCGCGCCGCTGCCCATCCCGCCCAGCGGCACGCCCTGAAACGGCCCATCGTCAATCAGCGGATGATCGACCGTGGCGGCGACACTGGCCTCGGGGCAGGGCAGCCCAATTGGCCGCTCCCACGCTGCCGCTGGGATTGCGGTGGGGCGAAGATCGGTTAATCGCTGGGTTTCTGCAGCACCATTCATAGCCAGACTCCTGTGTCTTTCCAAATAAGCTCTATTTTACTGCACCAGCGGTCAATCCGGCGACAAAGCGCCGTTGGAGCAAGAAGAACATCGCGGCAACCGGGAGAATAATCACCACCGAGGCGGCGGAGAGCAGCTCGTAGCGATTTTGGGCGCCGGCAACGCCGGTGAACTGGCGAATCCCGACCGAAATGGTCTGGATATTGTTGATGGTGGGGTTCGCGGCCTCAAAGGCATCAATTTCAGTCTGAACGATATCAGCGGGGTTGGCGCCGTTTGGCATCAGCCAGAGGTTAATCGTGACTGCATCAGCATTGACCGGGGCATCTGGAGTGGCTGAAGATTACGCTGAGTCTGGCTCCTTTCTTACTCGGTCGGGGTGGCCCCGGACGAACCTCGCACCACTAGCTTGGTCGGCAGGCGGATATTGGCGCCAGGGTCGGCGAGACCTTCAAGCTGATCAATCAATGTATTAGCCGCCAGCGCGCCCATTTCGGCAATGGGTTGCCGCATGGTCGTGAGCGGTGGATTAGCAAATGCAGCCATCGGAATGTCATCAAAGCCCACGATGGCGATATCGTTGGGGACGCTCAGGCCAGCTTCGTGAATGGCGCGCAGGGCGCCCATGGCCATCATGTCGTTGGCGGCAAACACGGCGCTTGGCCGCGGCGTGGCCATCAGCAAACGCCGCATGGCCTGGTAGCCGCTCTCCTGGGTGTAGTCGCCGTACTCAATCAGCTCAGGCGTAACCGGGATATTGGCCTCCAGCAACGCCTGTTTGTAGCCATTGAAGCGGTCGATCGCCGCGCTCATCTGTAAAAAGCCGGTGATGGTGGCGATCCGGCGGTGGCCCAGCCCGACCAGATGGTTGGTGGCGATCCGGGCGCCCTCGCGGTTCTCTGAGTCGATCCAGTTGACCGGGTTGAGATACGGGTGGTCGCCGATCAGCATCATCGGCAGGTTGTCCTTGATCAGCAGCGGTAGAATTGGGTCGTCGATGTCGCTAGAGACCATCAGCAGGCCATCGACCGAGCGACTGCGCAGCACCCGCGTGTAGAAATCTCGCTCCATCGCGCCACTGACCATCGAGAGCATCAGGAAGTAGCCGCGTTTGCTGCTGGCCTCGGTCATGCCCTGAATGATCTGGCCGAAGAAGGGGTCGGAGAAAATAATCGCCGCGCTGCGTGGAATGAGCAATCCCAGCGTGTTGGTGCGTTTGCTGGCCAGGCTGCGGGCCGCCGCCTGCGGCGCATAGCCCTGCTCGCCGATTACTTGGAGCACTCGGTCGCGAACCTCCGGCCGTACGCTCGGGTGATCGTTCAGTACCCGCGAGACGGTCGAGCGTGAGACTTCGGCAAGCTCGGCAATTTGCTGGATTGTCATTTGTGAACTCATTTGAAATCGCTCCCAAGGAATTATGGTGAAAATAGCGCTAAATTTGCTTAGATTGGGCGAAGTTGGGCCATGGAAAACCTGGAACCTGTTGAATAATGAAAAAACGGTTTCAAGGCTTTGGGATTATTCGGCGTTTGTCGGGGCTTTTCCGCCATAGTTTACAACTATTTGGGAGCGCTCCCACAAAAGCTGGACATATAATAATGCGATCTGGATTAAATGTCAAGTGACAGCTCGGCCACTAAAACCCACTAATTCCTGGTCGGAGCGGTGCGGCGGCTGGTGCTGGCCTGGGGTACAATAGGCCTGTTTTGATGAAGGTTCAATGTTTATCACGAAAGGAATAGTGCGATGGAACGCCGTAAACAGACATCGGGGCCGTGTGGGTTGTGTGGCAAAATAATGACCCGCAGCGGCATGGCCAAACATCTGACCAGCTGCCCGCAGCGCGCCGCCGCGAATGCCAGCGCCGACCAGAAGCCTGGCCCTAAGCAGACGCTCTACCTTCTTCAGGCGCAGGATGCCGACTATGGATCGTTCTGGCTCCAGCTGGAGGTCAATGGCGCGGCCACGCTGGCCAAGCTGGACGGCTATCTGCGGGCGATCTGGCTGGAGTGCTGCGGGCACATGAGCCAGTTCTCGGTCGGCGGCTGGCGCGGCGATGAGATCGCCATGGGCCGACGGATCGACAAGGTGTTTCAGCCGGGGGTCGAGCTGACCCATATCTACGACTTTGGCACCTCGTCGGAGACCTTGATCAAGCTGGTGGCGACGCGGGCGGGCCAGCCGCTCACCAAACACCCGATCAGCCTGCTGGCCCGCAACGGCCCGCCCGCCGAGGTCTGCCAGGAGTGCGGCCAGCCCGCCGCCTGGATCTGTCTGGAATGTGCCTATGAGCACAATCAGCCGGGCATGCTCTGCGATGCCCACGCCGACGGCCACCCCCACGACAACTATGGCGAGCCAATGCCGCTGGTGAACTCGCCCCGGGTGGGCCTGTGCGGCTACGAAGGCCCGGCCAATCCGCCGTACTAGGCGCCGATTGGTTGCCTGAGCCTGTCGAAGCCAGCAGTTTGGCTTCGACAGGCTCAGCCAGCGGGAATTTGCTCCGCCTCGACCAGCGCCGCCCCCAGGCCAATCAGGGCCGCATCGAGGGTTGGCGGATGGAACAGGCCGGCCCGGACGTCGCGGCTGAGCCGCTCCAGGGCCAAGTCGCTGGTCATCGCCGCGCCGCCGACAATCAGCATCGCCTGATCGACCGCCGCCACCGCGCTGGTCGCCGCCGTGGCCTTGGCCAGCGCCACCAGCGCCTTGAGGTTGGGCCGCTCGGCCGGATGGTTGTCCCAGGTCTGCGCCACCTGATACAGCAGCGCCCGCGCGGTCAGCAGCGCGGCCTCCAGCGTGCCAAACTGGCGCCGAATCGGCTCCAGTTCGCTAATCGCCTTGCCGCCCAGGGCCGTCGGGCGGCGGTCGCGGGCGTAGCCGAGCGCCACGGTGCGGGCAGCCTGGGCGATCCCCAGATACAGCCCGCCGATCGTCAGCTGAAACCAGGCCCCGGCACTGCCACTGGTCGCATCGGGCGCGTTCGGCTCGCGGCGCACCAGCAGATCGGCCGCGCCGACCAGCACATGCTCCAGCACCAGATCGTCGTTGCGGGCCGCGCGCATCCCCGAGCCGTTCCAGGTCGGCTCGACCGCTACGCCGGGCGCGTCCATCGGCACCAGAAACACCCCGGTGGTGGCCGTGTCGGCCAGGGTCGCGCCAACCAGCGCGTGGGTCAGCGCCGGCGCGCCCGAGGTGTAGATCTTGCGCCCGCTGATCCGCCAGCCGTCGCCATCGGGCTGGGCCACCGTGGCGAACAGCCCGCCGCGCGAGGGGCTGCCCATCTCGCGCTCGCTGGCCGCCGAGTTGATCAGGGCGCCCTGGTCGACGATCGCCCGGCACAGCCGCTCGAAGGCCGCCGCGGGCCAGGCATTGCTCTCGGCGATCCCGCCGATAATATGCAGCGGCATATCCAGCACCAGCGCGGTCGGGCCATCGCCCTGGGCCAGCTGCTCCTGACACAGGACGGTCTCAAACAGGGTCGCCCCGCGCCCGCCGTAGCGCATCGGCACCGTCAGCGCCTGGTAGCCGACGGCGCGCAGATCGGCCAGATTGGCAAAGGGAAAGCTGGCGCTGCGGTCGTGCTCGGCGGCGCGGGGCGCACAGCGGCGGGCCAGGTCGCGGGATAGCGCCACCAGGTCCCGCTGGCGCTCGGACAGGCTCACATGCAGAATATCGATCATTAAAACTCAATCTCGCTGAATCGCCCCAGAGTAGCTCTGGGTTGATTGAAAAGCTTTGCTCAAATGGTATCATGGCTTCCATCTGTAGGAGATAAGGATACAAACCATGATTAACATTGAGCGGATCGACCATCTTGTGCTGACGGTCGCGAACGTTGAGGCGACCTGCGTCTGGTACACGCAGGTGCTGGGCATGCAGGTGCGCCCGTTTGGCGCCCGCAAAGCCCTCCACTTCGGCCAGCAGAAAATCAACCTCCACGAAGTTGGCCGCGAGATCGAGCCAAAAGGGCTGAACGTCGGCCCCGGCACCGGCGACATCTGCCTGATCACCAGCACGCCAATCGGCGCGGTGATCGCCCATCTCCAGGACTGTGGCGTGGCGATTGTGCAGGGGCCGGTGCTGCGCACTGGGGCGCTGGGGCCGATTGAGTCGGTCTATGTCCGCGACCCCGACGGCAACCTGATCGAGATTGCGCAGCCGCTGAGCTAGCGCCTGCCTGGGCGAAAATGGCTATAATGAATCCTCCCCACCCAGCGCCCAGAGGACACCCCGTGGGGCTTCTGCCTTCACCGACCGAACCGCCCGCGTTGCGCGGGTCTTACGTGGGCTCCGGCAGTGTTTTCCGTCTCCGACATTCCAGCGGTGACGATTCTCACCCCCTCATGCAAGATATTGATCGCGGCATGGACATCGCGGTCGTGGACGGTGAGATGGCACATGTCCACGACCCGATCCGACAGCCGCAAGGCGGTTTTCTCGCGACACCGATGACACGTCTTCGACGAGGTGAAACCACCTGCCGATTGTGCCATTCCGCCTTCTGGGTAAGCAGCTGCATGAAGGCGGGAACCCTTTGGGTGCAGGGCAGCATCACTGAACGACTTGGCCAGCTTGGTTCTCACAAGGCCCTTGATGTTCAGGGTTTTCATGCACACCGGAGAGTGTTGCAGAATAGGCGGGGCATCTCGCCAACCAGACCCTGGCATGCCAGGGTCTGGTTGGCAAAAAGAGCCTGTACAATCGTGTGTGTATGCGGTGCCTGACACCGAACCGTACTCGGATTGTTGCCCACACGTTGGGCATGAGAGATACGGTATTGCGTATCAAGAGGGAATTGCCCCAATCGAGTGACGCTTCATGATCGCGATTCGATGGTCGGCTGTCGCCGACAGCACGCACCCCATGGGGAAGACCATGAATGCTGGTGCCGTACTCATGGAGGAGCGGAATCAACCCGGCGTAGGCCACCGCCGCTGCGGGGGTGGCGCACAGCATGAAGTTCAGCGTGCTGACCAACAACCACGCCGTGCACTGGATCCCAATGCCGGGGATTGACACCAAGACCGTGGCCGAAGCTGCCCATTCGCCAGCGTGCAGGGTGGTCGCAAGCTCCTGGTCGAGTTTGTGGCGATCATGGTATAGTAGGACGTCCACTCGTTCGGATACACCTTTGGGTCGTGAAGCCCACGGCCCAAGGCTCAGCACCAGTGCTGAGCCCGCATAGTTGACTGAGAAAAGGAGTCCCCTGGTGCGGCGTCCATCCTATCGTCTGATTGTCTGGCTGAGCCTGGGTTGCTTTGGGGTGCTGGGCGCATTCCTGGTGCAGAACGCCCAGGCCACCCGCGTAACCTATTGGATGCTGGTCTATGATGTCACCGACTTCACCAGTATTGACGCCGTTGTGGCCTATGTACAACAGCTTCGTCTGCCTATTCCGATCGTGGTGTCGCTGTTAGAGATTGGCGCGTTTGCCCTCACCGGGAGCACGGCGTTGGTGAATGTTGGCCTCTACCGAATCGCCTTCGTGCTGGCCTTTCTCGGCGCCCTTAGCTACGGAGCATGGCGCGAGCAGGCGCTGCGTCCCGGACGCAGCGCCTATATTCGGTTTGGGCTGACATGGCTGATCGGCCTGATTTTTCTCTGGAGCACCGTGCTCATACAACCGCCATCACTCAATAATCGTCGTCAGTGTAGCCGCAGCCGTATGGCGCTGTGAATGATGGGAAGGTGGTAGATGTGCAGCTTCTAGCCTTCGTGGCCTTCGGGGATCACCATCTCAGCCATCCAGCACTTCGCGGACGCGCTTGGCCAGCAGCACGAGGGAAAATGGCTTCTGGAGCAGGTTGGCCCCGCTGTGGAGGCGGCCGTGGTGGACGATGCCGTTCTCGGTGTAGCCCGACATGTACAGCACCTTCACCGCTGGGCAGAGCGCGGTGATCTGGAGGGCCAGCGGCAGCCCGCCCATCTGCGGCATCACCACATCGGTCAGGAGCAGATCGATTGTGGGGGCGGGGAGCGCCTGGAAAAGCTGCAGGGCCGTGACGCCATTGCTAGCCTCCAGGACGGTGTAGCCCAGGTCGCGCAGCACCCGTCCGGCCAGCGAGCGCACGGCATCCTCATCTTCAACCAGCAGAATCGTCTCGTCGCCCTGCGGCAGGATCCCCCGGACGATCTCCTCCGGGGCCTGGTCGGCGCGCTCCTGTACCCGCGGCAGATAGATTTTGAAGCTGGTGCCCTGATTGGGCTCGCTGTAGACCCAGATGCTGCCGCCGTGCTGTTTGATAATGCCATAGCAGGTGGCGAGGCCCAGGCCGGTGCCATAGCCGGGCGCCTTGGTGGTAAAAAACGGCTCAAACAGATGCGTGCGAATGGTCTCGTCCATTCCGATCCCGGTGTCGCTGATCGCCAGCAGCACATAGGCGCCGACCGCCACATCGAAATGGTCGCGGACATAGTCCTCATCGAGGATGACATTGGCGGTCTCGATGGTGAGCTTCCCGCCCTCGGGCATCGCGTCACGGGCATTCACAGCCAGGTTCACCAGCACCTGCTCCAGCTGGCCGGGGTCGACCTTGACCAGATCCAGGTCGGCGCTGAGCCGGGTGACCAGCTCAATATGCTCCCCGATCAGGCGATGCAGGAGCTTTTCCAGATCATCGATCAGGTGGTTGAGGTTGAGCGTGCGCGGGGCGATGATCTGCTTGCGGGCGAAGGTCAGGAGCTGGCGGGTCAGCGTGGTGGCGCGGTCGGCGGCTTTGCGAATCTCCTCCAGGTCAGCGCGGACGCTATCCTCAGGGTCCAGCGCATCGAGCGAAAGGTCGGCATAGCCCAGGATTGCGGTCAGCAGATTGTTGAAATCGTGGGCCACGCCGCCCGCCAGCCGCCCGATGCTCTCCATCTTCTGGGACTGCAGCAGCTGGTCCTCAAGGCGTTTGCGATCGGTAATATCCCGGCCGACGGTCAGCATATACTGCTGGCCGGCATAGGCCATCGGCGTGCACTGAGCGTCGATCCAGCACCACGAGCTATTGGCGTGGCGATAGCGAACCGTCAGCTCGGAGCTGGCGTTATCATTAATTAAGCGGCTCCAGCTGCTCTGCGCCGCCGCCTGATCGTCCGGGTGAATCAGGGCCATTCCAAGACTGCCAAGCAGGTCGCCGGGCCGATAGCCAAGCATGGGGTCGTACGATGGGCTGACATAGATAAACCGGCCATCAACATCAAGCAGGGCGATCAGATCGCTTGAGCGCTCGGTGATCAGGCGGTAGCGCTCCTCGCTCTCGCGCAGCGCCTCATCAGCCTGCCGAATCGACTGGGTCATGGTGTTAAACACGGCCGCCATCCGCCCAAACTCGTCGTTCGACTCGACTGGCAAGGTCTGCTGGTAATCGCCCTGGCCAATCGCCACCGCAGCATTGGTCAGATGGGTGAGCGGCCGGGTCAGGCGCCTAGTCAGATACAGCGAGACAACTGCGGCCAGCAGGCTAAATGCAATCGCGCTGCTGAGCAGCACCAGCATAACCGTCTGATTGGTGTCCACAATCACGCCAGAGACATCGTGGGCGCGGATGGTCAGCTGATTGATTGGGGTGAGCAGCCCGAGCACCCAGCCGGTCTCCAGAATTGGCGCATAGGCCAGAAAAAACGGCTGATCGCCGATCATCACGCGGTCGGTGATCATACTTAGCCGAGGCAGCTTCTCCGGGCTATACAGCATATTGTCGATCCCCCGATCAAGATCGGCGCTGACCGTCTGCGAGATCGTGAGCGTGTGGGTGAGCGGGAGTTGGGCCGAGTGGGACGGCAGGGTGGGCGCCAGACGGGCCAACGACCCGCGGCTGGCCGCAATCAAGGTGCGCTGATCGTCGATCAGAAACGCCGAGCTTTGGCTGGTTGGCAGCAGGTCTTCCAGATTCAAGGTGAGAAACGCCAGGGATACGTCAATCGCGATCACCCCGTGCAGCGTGGTCGCATCAGCATAGATCGGCACGATCACGGTCGTCATCAGGCCAGCCTCGTCGGGGTGCTGGTACGGCTGCAGCCAGATTGGCTGGCGCGCTCCGCTGGCAAAATAGGCGAGCAGGCCCTGATCGTGGCGCGGCGTGAGACTCCAGGCGGGCCGGGCCGGGTAGGTCTGCACCAGGCCGCTGGCCCCAACAAAGCTGAGCGACCGAATCGAGCGCGAGGCCTGATACTGCCCGGTAAAGATCGCGTCGAGCAGCGCCGCGTGGCGCAAATCGATGGCCACCGCCGTGGGATCGGCCTGGGCTGGAACATAGATATTGCAGATTCGTTCAGCGCGGGTGTCGATCAGCGCGCCGGTATCGATACGGGTGAGCTGCGCCTGCTGCAGATCCGCCGGGGAAGGCGTATGATGCGCGGTGTTCAAGACAATCGCCTGGGCCACCACCAGGCCGTGGTTGGTGTTGGCCATCAGCTCTTTGTTGGTCATCGAGGTGTTCTGGTCTACCAGCAGCTTCAGGTAGCTGCTGCCCTGCACTTCGAGACCAGTGGCAGCGGTTGTCAGCGCTTGGCTGCGGGCCTCAAACAGGGCCGTGGTGGTCACCGCGCTCAGCAAACCGGCCAGCACCACCGCGCCGCCAACCATCATCAGAAACAGCCGAGTGCCCAGATCCTGCGACTGAAGCAACAAGCGCTGGAGCAGCCGCGAGGGCGTTTTATGGCTTCGCATGGCGGTTAGTGGCTATCCTGGAGCAGCCCGGCCTCAAGCAGAAACTCTTGGGCAACCTCGGCTGGCGGGCGATTTTGTCCGCTCACCGCGTAGTTGAGCCGTTGCATGGCCGCGTTGGTCAGATGGGGCGCGAGCGCGTTCAGAATGGTGGCGATCTGCCCAGAGCGATCCAGCAGCGGCTGACGGATCACTGGGGCGACATTGTAGGGCGGGAAGAAGCGCTGGCTGTCCTCTAGAACCAGCAGATTGTAGGCGCTGATCTCGCCATCGGTGGCGTAGGCAACCACAATATCGGCCTGGCTATCGAGCAGCCCTTTGTAGCGGATATTCGAGTCGACCGGGATATAGCGCCTGAGCGCAAAGTCGCCATAGAGCTGCTGCAGCCCGGAGAGACCATCGATCCGCGTATCAAAGTCAATCGGGCCGATCATGGTCAGGTCGCTGGTGTTGGTGGCGAGGTCGGCCAGGGTGCGAAGCCCATAGCGGCTGGCGGTATCCTGGGTCATCGCCAGCGCAAACGTATTGTTCAGCGGGGCCGGATCGAGCCAGGTGAGGTTGAACTGCGCTTTGTAGACCTGCGCCACCGTCTGATAGACCTGGGCCGGATCTGAGCTGCTGGGGAGGTTGAGAATTTGCTGCAGGGCCGTGCCAGTGTACTCCGGGTAGAGATCCAGCTCGTTGTTGAGCAGGGCGGCGTGCAGCGTGGTTCCAACGCTGGCATTCAGCTTCCGCTCAACCGTAAAGCCGTGATGTTCGAGCAGCATGGCGTACATCTCGGCCAGGATTTGCTGCTCAGCAAATTGCTTCGCGCCAATCCGAATCAGCGGCCCGCTGGGGCTGTCGCCGCAGGCGGAGAGCAGACAACCAACCAGAAGCAGCGCCAGATACAACCGAATTAAGCTGGGCGGTGGGACAATCCGTTTCATGGGTAATCGCTTCTTTCACCGGCTAGCGAGCGTTCAAGGCGAGCGAGATCAAGCTATGCGATAGCGCGTACGTGAATGGTCACCTGGGCCTGGCTGCGACGAGGCTCGCCAGCCAACTCCGAAGTAGGGTTTGAAGAATTCCATTATAGCGTACTTAAGCGGACTCATGAAAAATCCAGCCAAACCCAGCTCTAGCCGAGCAGCCGGAGCAGCCACAGGGCGGCCATGCCAACCGCGATAGTCAGCAGGACGTTCTTGGTGCGCCAGGCCACCACCATCGCCACCCCGCCAGCCAGCAGGCGCTCGTTGCCCAGACTCAGGCTAACCTGCTCATCGCGCAAGAGCAGATCGGGCAGAATAATCGCCGATAAGACTGCGGGCGGCACAAAGCGCAAGGCCCGGCGCAGGGCTGGCGGCACCTCAATGACGCCAAACAGCAGGATAAACGAGAGGCGAATTGCCAGCGTAATCAGCCCAATCAGGCCGATGATGATCCAAATATGCATTGCGATTTCCTGCTCTACCTCAGCTCTCTGGCAGCTCATCGGTTGCCTCGAGGCGGCGAATCGGCGGCGGGTGTTTGAGCTCGACCAGCATGCCGACGGCAATCCCGCAGCAGGCCGCCAGAATCAGCCCGAGCTTATAGGGCAGCCCATAGGCCAGCACCGCGATGGTGCCGCCGGTCAGCGCCGCCGCCGTCAGCGCCCGATCCAGCAGCGCTGGAATCACCAGGGCGATGAAGGTGAGCGCCAGGGTAAAATCCAACCCCCAGCTGGCCGGGATCTGGCTGCCGAGCAGAACGCCAACCGCGGTGCTCAGCTGCCAGCTGGACCACAGGGCAAACCCGGCGCCGAAGAAGTACCAGTGCTTGAGCCGCAGCGGCGTCGCGGCATCGTTGTAGTGCATAATCGCCACCGCATAGGCCTCGTCGGTGAGCAGATAGGCCAGCAGCCACTTCCAGCCCGGCCGGAGGTGCTTGAGAAACGGCGCCAGCGAGGCGCTGTACAGCGCATGGCGCAGATTGACGATCGCCGCGGTGGCAATAATCGCCAGAGCGGGCACGGCGCTCGCCAGGAGCTGCGCCACAATAAACTGGGCCGAGCCAGCAAAAACAATGCTCGACATCGCCATGGCCAGCGCTGGCGATAGCCCGGCCGCCAGCGCCAGCACGCCATAGATCATGCCAAACGGCATTGTGCCCAGCAGAATAGGCGCCTCGGCCTTAAATCCAGCCCACCACACCGCCCGCGCTGTGTCCATCCAAAATCCTCCGCTGGCAGCAGCCAGCCCGCTCGGGGGCGCGCTAAAACTAGAGCGGCTGAGGATACGCCCATATCCTCAGCCAGAGAAACAGCCTGCCAAGAGCGTGATTAGAAGGGAGAAGAGCGTAGCCCTTCGCCAGGCTCAGGGAACGGGCGTGGCGGGTTACGCCAGGGTGTGCAAAAACTCGCGCACCGACTCGTTGACCAGCTCGGGCTGCTCCAGGAAGTACACATGGCCTGAGCCGGGGATCGTCTGGAAGCGGGCGCCGGAAATATGGTCGACCAGCAGCCGCCCGTTGATAATCGGCACCAGCTTATCGAGATCGCCGTGCTGGATCAGCGTTGGGGCGCCGAGCGTGTGCAGGCGCTCAAGCGTCGAGTGGCTCATGATCGCGCTCCACTGGCCCATAAATCCGTGCAACGACGTGCGCTCGCGCAAGCCCTCGGCGATATAGTCCGCGATCACCTCCGGGTGGGTGGCGGCAAAATCAGGGGCGAAGTTGAACAGGATGCTGTCGCGGATGGCATCCTCGGGGGTTTTGGTGGCGCCGGACAGCAGCATCTCGAGCACCCACGGCTCGGCCCCCCGCTCGTCGCCGGGCTGGGGGTTGGGCTCGTAGTGCGGGATTGTGCAGCCAAGCACCAGGCCGCGCACCCGCTCGGGATAGTCCAGGGCGATATGCTGCGCAATCATGCCGCCCATCGAGACGCCAAACACATGCGTGCGCGCGATCGCCAGATGGTCGAGCAGCGCCACCGCGTCGGCGGCAAGCTGGGTCATCGAGTAGGTCGAAAGATCCTCGGGTGCGCTGGATTGGCCAACGCCCCGATTATCAAAGCTGATCACCTGAAAATGCTGGCTCAGCATTGGCACCTGGTAGTGCCAGCCCGACAGCGTGCCGCCGAGGCCCATCACCAGCAACAGCGGATCGCCCGAGCCAGTCGTTTCGTAGTTAAGCGTTATTCCGTTGACCGCAACCGTTGGCATACCTGCTCCTTGGAAAATTTATTGATAACACACCCAGCCAAAGCGCAACGCTGCGCTGCCTCACGCGCCGATGCTGCGCTCCAGCACGACCCGACCCCAGCCCAGCAGACCAAACTCCACCCCGGTCAGCACCAGCGCGACCATGGCCGGACGGGCCAGCTGAACCACCCGCGTGACCATGCCCTCGTAGCGGCTGATCATCGCGACCACCATCAGATTGACGCTGAACATCACCAGCAAAATGCCGAGGGTGCTGAGGATCGCCAGCGGATAGGCGATGACCGGCCCGGCCAGCCGAATCAGGCCAAACAGCGCCAGCTCGACCAGCGCCACCACCGCGACATCGCGCCAGCCGCCCATGACGGGCTGACTGCGCTGTGGGTTGGCTCGTAGGGTCAGGTTGAAGGCGAACAGGAGCAGCGTCCCAACCGTCATGCCCATCGCCAGACCCGACAGAATCCGCAGGACCGGCTGCGGGGTGTACAGATTGCCCGCCCCAATATCCAGCAGCAGCGAGTTGAAGCCATCCACGCCCATCCAGACCACATTCAGCAGCAGCAGGGCCAGGATCGGCGCCGGGGGCAGTTTGGCCGCCTTTCCGCGCCCAAGCAGGATCAGCGTGATCAGCGTGGCCAGAAATCCAGCATAGATGCCGGTGTTGCGCTGACACAGCGGCAGCACCACGCCGCCAAGCACCAGCGTATGCTCCTTGGCACACACGCCGTGGACCACCCAGCCGAGGCGCTCGGCGAAGGTTCCCGGCAGCAGCAACAGGCCCCCGAGGGTGGTCGTGAGCAGCAGGGCGATAAAGGCCCACAGCCCAGGCCGCTCGGCGCGCTCGGGCAGGGGCGGGCGGGGCTGCTCGACGATCAGGCGCGTGGCCGCTTTACGCTCTTCCACCTGCTGCTGCGCCCGCTCCAGCACCAGTCGATTCAGTTCATCATCTTGCATCAGGGTTTCCTATGTTGGCGCCCACGTCTGGCGCTAATTCTTGGCGGGGGCCAGCTCATCAAGGTATTTGGCCAGCTGCGAGCGGGTCAGCGCCCGCAGCTCAACCTTCTGGATAATCCCAGCGCTATCGATCAGGTAGGTGGTGGGCAGGCCCAGGTTGACGTTGAAGCTGGCCGCAATGTCGCCGGTCCGGTCGAGCACCAGCGGAAAGGTTGCGCCAACCTCGGTGGCAAACTTGCGCACCTGCGCCTCGTTTTCGCGCTGGTTGATCCCAATAAAGATCACATCGCTGCGCTCACGCTGGAGCGCCTCGAAATCGGGCATCTCTAGGCGGCACGGGCCGCACCAGGTCGCCCAGAAGTTCAGCACCACGGTCTTGCCGCGAAAATCGCTCAGCTTGACCGGCTTGCCATCGAGATCAAAGGTCAGCTCGGGAACCTCTTCGCCAACCTGAACCCCGCGCGCCGGGTCCAAAACCGGGTTGAGGCCGATCTGCACGGCGCTGGGGTCGCCCTGCGCCAGCGGGGTCTTGGCCGCGCCACAGCCAGCTAAAGCCAGCAGTAATCCCAGGAACAGTATTCGTCGCATTGAGCACTCCATCACAGTTTCCGAATGTGATCATAGCACAAAATTGATCTTCAATTCCCTCAGCGGGCGCCTAGCCCGCCGCCTAATCGCCGGGCTGGATCCGCAGGGCGGCTGCGATCTGGGCGGCGTCGAGCGGCGCCTCCCACTGGCGCTCGGCGATCGCTAGGACCGGAATCTGCCATTTATAGCGCTCATACACGTCCGGGTCGCCCAGAATATTGAACTCGCGCAGGGAGGCCCCGTGTTCGGCGGCCAGCACCGCCAGCCACTCCTCGGCCTCCTCGCACAGGTGGCAGCCCGGCCGGATATACAGAATCCACTCGGTCGGCATACAATCGTTCATCCTTAAGCTCAGGCAAGGTCTTGTACTTGCTACAATTGGGATTGACCAGCGTTTAGAGCGGTAGAATGGGCTAGGCCCGGCTCCCTGACCCACGCTCAGAGACTATTTTTGGAGGCACCGAAATGCAAACTCAGGTTAATGGTACCACGGTCGGCTACGACGATGTTGGCACAGGGCTGCCAGTCGTGCTCCTGCACGCCTTTCCGCTCAACCGCCAGATGTGGGCTGAGACCAGCCGCGATCTGGCCGAGGACTATCGGATCATCACGCCGGATCTGCGCGGCTTTGGCACGACCAGCGGCACCCCGGCGGTCACCATCGCCGCGATGGCCGACGATGTGATTGGCCTGCTCGACGCTCTGAAGATTGAGCAGGCCGTGATCGGCGGGCTTTCGATGGGCGGCTATGTCGCGCTCAATCTGGTCGGGCGCTACCCCGAGCGAGTCTGTGGCCTGGTGCTGGCCGACACCCGCGCCGGGGCCGACAGCGCTGAGGGGCGGCGCAACCGCGCCACGCTGGCCGCCAAAGCTCTGAGCGAGGGCGCCGCCGCAATCGCCGACCAGCTGCTGCCCAAGCTCCTGTCCGAGGGCGCGCCGCAGGGTAAGCCCGAGCTGGTGGCCCAGGTTCGTGCCAGCATCGCGGCCGCCCCGCCCCAGGCGATTGCGGCGGCCGCGCACGCCATGGCCGAGCGCGCCGACTCAACCGGGCTGCTGCCCGCGATCGGCGTGCCAACGATGGTGATTGTCGGCTCGGACGATACGCTGACCCCGATCACCGAAAGCATCCTGCTCAAAGACAGCATCGCCAACGCCAGCCTGGCGATTATCCCCGATGCCGGCCACCTGAGCAGTCTGGAGCAGCCAGAGACCTTCAACCGTGCTCTCGGCATCTTTCTTGAGAGCCTCTGAGTGTAGACGAATGCCAAACCCACCCTGTAGCCAGAGGGCGATTAATGAGGGCATTGAACAACCCTGAGCCATAATCAAATAGCTTCATTATGGCGAGAATAACAGCATTATGTTGAGCTCTTATGAACCTCATGAATCTTCTCATCAAGCTCTCAGCATAATGCTGGAAAACGGCTCAAAATAGGGTCAAAATCGCGGTTTTTTGATTCGCAAACATACGTCACAACATTTATAATATTCCCACGCTGCCGAACTGATCAGCAGCATCCAGGCTATGGAGGATTCCCCCCATGATGAACGCACTCGACCTAAACGATGACATGGTGGAAGAAGAAGAAGATCTAGCCGAGGAAGAGGAAGGCGAAGAAGAAGAAGGCGAAGAAGAAGGCGAAGAAGAAGGCGAAGAAGAAGAATAATTCTCGGTATTTACGACTGAGGACAAGCCGTACACCAACCAATCCTATATTCTCAGCAGGAACGACACCCAGGCTCCCGGTAGAATGCCCGATCGCACCTAACCCCAACGATAAACAATCGATCCCAAATGATGGAGGCTCTCACCCCATGACAGATAATCCACAAGAAGCTGCGGCTGAAACGGTCGAGAACGCGGCTGAGGAATCGAAGGGTTTCTTTGAAAAAGTCGTCGATATGGCCAAAGATGCCGTTGAGACCGTTGGCGATGTGCTGGGAGATGTCGCTGATAAGGCTGGAGATGTCTTTGAATCCGCCAAAGACAAGCTGGGAATCGGCGATGATGACGCCCCAGCCGCCGCCAGCAGCGAAAGCCCGCCAGCAGACGGGCCTGCCGCCTAGCGCCACTCCTGGTTTTTGCGATCAGAACTAAAAAAGCTCAGGGCGGCCCACCGTGAATGGTTGGGCCGCCCTGAGCTTTTAGGCTCGCGCTGGCTGGCTACGAGCCACTCTCCTCGATCACCACGGTCAGCAGGGTATCGCCTGGCGTGGCGGCAGCGCCGGGATCGCGGGGCGTGATCTGCTCCAGCACATCCTGGCCCTCGGTGACCTGGCCAAACACGGTGTAGGCCGCCGGGTCAAGGCCGATCGCGTCATACGAGATAAAGAACTGGGATCCGTTGGTGCCGGGGCCAGCGTTGGCCATGCCGACAACGCCGGCCTTCTCGTAGTCAAATCGGCTGGCCGGATCGTACTCGTTGGGGAATTCGTAGCCGGGGCCGCCAGCGCCGGTGCCAGTCGGATCGCCGGTCTGGGCGACAAATCCCGGAATAACCCGATGGAAGGTCACGTTGTCGTAGAAGCCCTGGCGGGCCAGAAAGACAAAGCTGTTGACGGTGCGGGGCGCGTACTTGGCCGCCAGCTCGATCACAATATCGCCCTTCTCGGTCTTCAGGATCGCGGTATAGGTTTTATTGACATCGATGGTAAGCTCGGGCTCCGCGGAGAACTGCAGCGCACCGGCGCCGGGGCTACCAGCGCCCGGCTGGGAGGCGCTCCCGGTGGCGGGGGTCGGCTGAACAGTGGCCACCGCCTCGGGCGCGCTGGTCGGGCGGGGTTGAACGGTCGGCTGGGTGGTGGCTTCGGTCGCACCACAGCCAGCTAAAAGGGCAGCCAGCCCTACTCCAAGCAGAAAACGACGCATAGGGTACTCCTTATAATCCAATCATTGAAACGACGGGGGATTATAGCACGGGACATCCATCCTGAGGGTGAAATTTCCCGCTATGTCGCTGGCTGAGCGTGGCAAAGCCCGCCGTAGAGGCGCATTACACAGCGCTTTGGCGCGAAACAAGCGCAACTACACCATTAGAATGCTCTAATCCCCAACCCCTAGCCCCTAACCTTTCAAGGGTAGGTATCGCGTGGCTCAGGCCAGGGATCCGGGATAAATCGGCCACGCGGCAGGGGTTCTTGGCGCAGGAGGGCGACCAAAATTCGCAGCACGCCCCGCCGAAAACAG
>DAOTUS010000350.1:0-2293 GCA_034437415.1 Herpetosiphonaceae bacterium | reverse complement strand
CGGGGTGAACAGCAGATTCCACCGTTGGCGGATGTGATTGCCGAACGGGCAGCCGACCTCAACCTCGGTGCCTCCTGGGCCGCACCGTAACCGCTACCCTGCTTTATTGAGCAGATACTGCCAGAACTGTCCTTGGAACGCATCCAGTGCCTGGCGATGGGCCGCTACCCAGGGCGTCAATTTCTTGTAATGGCGACCTTCATGCACCCAGCACAGCGCCAATTCTGCCGTCAACCACGTCCATTGTGGCGCATCGTCGACGACCAGCAGCCGAACCACCGGCCACGCCGTTTGCGCGTGGTAGGCCGCGACCGCCATGGCATCCATGATCCACTTCCGCGGCTGGACACCCAGGTTCGGCAGGTGCTCCGCCAGCAGGTCGCCCAGCCGGGCCGCGTCCAGTTCCTGGTCCCACGGCAGCTGCAGCAGCCGCTGGCGGGTGATCTGCGCCAGCGCCACGCGGTCCAGATAGCCCAGCGCCTCGGCGTTCAGCCGAAAGCGCCGCGGCTGGTTCCCGCGCAAGACATCTAAGACCGTCAAGCGGTCTTTGGCCGCCGTGGTCTGGTAGATCGTGTACAGCGGATTGCAGAGGACCTGGCAATACTGATTCTGGCCGTTGACCCGTGTGCCGGTATCGTCGAGATGGTGCCAGGGCGTACTCGCCAGACCAGCTTCCAGGACCGCGTCCTTTTCCGCATGAAAGGCGTCCTGGTTCTTGATCAGCAGGTTCGATATCGTCCCGGCGGCAATCTGAACCCCCACATACACCAACAGTTCCTGGATTTTGGCTTCGCTCATCAGACAGCCAAAATACAACACCAGCACCAGCGCGTGCAGGCCCGGCCCAAATTCCCCGTGATAGCCCGCCGGCAGCGCTGCGCGGTAGCTGCGGCCTTCCGACGGCGAATAAAAGATCTCTTTGTGGAACAGGACGTTGTCGGTGCGAATGATCACATCCTGGACGATCACATCCTCGTAGCCTTTGAAGATGGCATCGGGCGGGAGCGTGGCAGGATCAACGCGGAGGGTCTGTTCGCGCTGGATGGTGATGGGGTGGCGCGGACCACGCTTGCCGCGTGGGCCAGGCCGGTGCCGCTCGGATTCGGAGGAGTGATCGCTGGGCGGGGTGGGGGGTTTGATGGCGGGTTTGCCCTGTTCGCCCTTGAGGCGGTTGTTTTCGTCACGCAGGCGCTGATTCTCGTCGCGCAAGGCGCGATTGTCGGCCGAGAGATCCTCGACCAGGTTGAGCAGCCGGACGATTAACGTCCGCACTCGCTCGTCCGCAATGGTTGTCAGATCGATATCGTCCAGCATGAGCACCCACGTCTAGCGCAGAACCGTCGAGCCCAAGTATACGCGAACTCTGGAATGGTGCGGCGGGTCG
This sequence comes from Herpetosiphonaceae bacterium, assembly GCA_034437415.1. Taxonomy (GTDB): domain Bacteria; phylum Chloroflexota; class Chloroflexia; order Chloroflexales; family Herpetosiphonaceae; genus JACCRK01. Next base: position 909 of record DAOTUS010000350.1, on the reverse strand, counting down.
CCCAACGCCAGCCTACCCTGCTTTATTGAGCAGATACCTGTACATACCAGTTTACTCCTCTAAAGAGCCATCCTTGTGTAGGATGGCTCTTTAAAATCAATCCTAATTTACCAATTTCACTACCGCACAGAACTTTTGTGCGGCTCCTCGCGCCAGCGGCGGCGGAGCGTGATCGGCACCTGCGCGGGGACAATCAAGCCCGGCGGGAGTGACCGCCCATCCTTCAAACAGCGGGCGAGGAATCGCAGCCCCAACCGAAACAGACTGAGATCACCGCGATCCTGACGCTGAATCTGCTGGAGGTGGTCATCCCGCAGGACGCAGACGCCGAGATACACCACCCAGAGGTAGGTGAGACATGCGACCACCAAGAACCGACTCAGGCGCTGCGGATTGCTCACATGACTGCGCTGGATCTGAAAGCCCCGGCTTTTCTGATCGGAAAAGAACGTTTTAATGTGCGCGCGTTGCCGATACAGAGTCATGGCTGCCTCCGCAGCGTCCATGGTCGTGACCAGATAGAGTGGGGCATCGTAGGCCGCGTCCGGGGACCCTTTGGGTACGGTGAGGAGGGTGATCGGTCCATAGCGATCCTCGGTCATCCACGCCGGCGCCACCATTCGATGCTCACCCCGCTGTGGAGCCAGATCGCCAACGGGTGGCCGTCCGCGCCGGCGCATGATCCGCAATAGTGGCGAGATGGGCGCATTGGCCGCCGACCAGCCCACAGATCATGGCCACCAGCGTCGTAAAGTGACGATGGCCGGTTGGCCGTACCAGGGCAATTGCATCAGGGCATGTGCAAAGTCCGCCCTCACCCCGGCCGCAGCGGCGGCCACCTGCCCAGAGGGCACCCGCCCAGTGGCCCAGAGGGCACCCCGGCGAGGGGAAGCAGTGGGGTAAAACTGG
>DAOTUS010000349.1:0-8053 GCA_034437415.1 Herpetosiphonaceae bacterium | reverse complement strand
CATATATGGCGTCCCTCCCGCGAATACGTGCGCTTTTTGGGTTTCCCGGTCATCGCGCAGGTCGGTGCGAACGCCATACATGGTGTCCATGGGCCTAATCTAACATTGTCAAAGTAAGCTGCTATTAAAAATATTCTTCTGCAAAATGAGATCCTATAACTTTATAAATATTTTGAATGGTTTGACATCATCTAGACTGAATGGTATACTTCACTGCCGTTGCGCAAAGACGTAACGTGTATAATGATGCACTTTTGCTCTCTGAAGACCTTCAGCACAGCTCCTGCAGTGCTAAGAATAGGTCTTCGGTTTTTGTTAAATGTTCAGCGGCATTGTGACGGCAATGCCATAGCTTTTGGCTAGAACACGCTCACGGTATAGTAGACGTGAGAACCGTCGTTTTATTTCCCATCGTTTGGAGGATACGGATGCCCACAATCAACCAGTTGATCCGCAAGCCACGTAAGCCGGTCATTAAAAAGACCAAGGCTCCTGCGCTGCGCTTTACCTACAACTCGCTCAAGGGGAAGCTTACCCGTGGTCGCGGCGCTCCCCAAAAGCGTGGTGTATGTACCCAGGTCAAAACCATGACCCCGAAGAAACCGAACTCAGCCCTTCGCAAGGTGGCACGAGTACGCTTGACCAACAACATGGAAGTTACCGCGTACATTCCTGGTGAGAGCCATAACTTGCAAGAGCACTCTGTGGTATTGATTCGTGGCGGACGTGTTAAAGACCTGCCAGGTGTGCGTTATCATATTGTTCGCGGTACTCTCGACGCACAGGGCGTAAATAACCGCAAGCAAGGTCGCTCGAAGTACGGTACGAAGAAGAACGCGCAACCGCTTGGTAAGAAGAAGTAAGGTAGGAACAAATGCCACGACGACGAAAAGTAGCTAAGCGACATGTTGCGAACGATCCAATTCACAACAGTGTCCACGTACAAATGTTCATCAATAAGGTGATGCAGCACGGCAAAAAAAGCGTTGCTGAAAAAATTGTTTATCAGTCGCTTGAAATTGCTAGCCAGCGTTTAAGCCGTGAACCATTGGAAGTGTTTGAGCAAGCACTCCGCAACTCTAGTCCAACGATTGAAGTGAAGCCAAAACGTGTCGGCGGGTCAACCTATCAGGTGCCGGTTGAAGTTAAGGCTGATCGCCGGATCGCTCTGGCAATTCGTTGGTTGCTTACCGCAGCTCGCGCCCGCTCTGGCAAACCGATGTACGAACGGCTTGCTGCCGAGTTGATGGATGCCTTTAACAACACTGGGGCCACCGTCAAACGCCGCGAAGAAGTGCACCGTATGGCCGAAGCGAACCGCGCTTTCTCACACTACGCTCGCTTCTAAACCCACCATGATCATTTGATGAATGGCAATTTGCAAAGCGGCTAGACGGTGTGTTTAGCCGCTTTTTGCCTGTGTGATGCCGATTTGTGGTAAAATCAAATGATCGCACTGAAGGCTATCCTACGTTGCTGTTGTTGAATTTTGTTCGGACGAGGGCGAACTCTCGTCCCTAAACCTTGAAGTACGGAGACTCGAATGCCTCGTTCGACACCGCTAGAGAAATTACGCAATATCGGCATTATTGCCCATATTGATGCAGGTAAAACTACAACCACCGAGCGGGTTCTGTTTTATACAGGCCGCAACTATAAAATTGGTGAAGTCCACGACGGCTCCGCCACAATGGACTGGATGGAACAGGAACGTGAGCGTGGTATCACGATCACTGCGGCTGCCACAACCGCAAAGTGGACGGTTGAGGATGAGGAGTATCAGATCAATATTATCGATACTCCTGGTCACGTAGACTTTACCGCTGAAGTTGAACGCTCACTCCGCGTCCTTGACGGTGGTGTCGTTGTGTTCGATGCAGTCTCCGGCGTAGAGCCACAGTCAGAGACGGTTTGGCGCCAGGCTGATAAATATAGCGTACCCCGGATCTGTTTTGTTAACAAGATGGACCGCATGGGCGCGAATTTTGACCGCACTGTTCAAATGATTATTGATCGTTTGGGCGCTAAACCTGTGCCGATTCAGCTGCCAATCGGTGCTGAAGAGAACTTCCTGGGTATTATTGACCTCATGGCCAATAATGCGATCTATTATATGGACGACCTAGGTAAGAATAGCGAAGTGCGCGAAATCCCAGCTGAGCTGGCTGACAAAGCCGCCAAAGCGCGCGAGTTCCTGATCGAGTCGATCGCTGAAAGCGATGATGAGCTGACGATGCTCTATCTCGAAGGCCAGGAGCTTAGCCTTGAGGAGCTCAAACGTGGTTTGCGCAAGGCGACCATTGCTAACAAACTGGTCCCAGTTCTGTGTGGCTCGGCGCTTAAGAATAAAGGTGTCCAGCGTATGTTGGATGCGGTTGTTCACTATTTGCCAGCCCCGATTGACGTTCCCCCGATCAAGGCTGTGCGCCCAGGCTATGACCCGGATGCAGAAGATGCTGAATTCGTCGATCGCCCCCACAGCGAAAATGCGCCTTTTGCTGGCCTAGTCTTTAAGATTATGGCTGATCCATTCGTGGGCAAGCTGGCCTATTTCCGCGTCTACTCCGGTAAGCTGGAGTCAGGCACGTATGTGATGAATACGACCAAAAATCGCAAAGAGCGGGTCGGTCGTTTGCTGCAAATGCACGCTAATCACCGCGAGGAAATCAAGGAAGTGTACGCGGGCGATATCGCGGCAATGGTAGGCCCGAAAGAGACCTTTACTGGCGATACCATTTGTACGGCTGATGATCCAGTGGTTCTGGAAAATATCAAGTTCCCTGAGCCGGTTATCTCGGTGGCGATTGAGCCGAAGACGAAAGCCGACCAGGACAAGATGGGCCTTGCGCTATCACGTCTGGCTGAAGAAGACCCAACCTTTCGGATGAATACCGATCCGGAAACAGGTCAAACCATCATCCGCGGGATGGGCGAGCTTCACCTTGAGGTTATCGTTGATCGGATGATGCGTGAGTTCAAGGTGGAAGCTAATGTTGGTAAGCCACAGGTTGCCTACCGCGAAAGTATCACCAAGGCTAACGATGTTGATAGCAAGTTTGTCCGTCAGTCCGGTGGTAAAGGTCAGTACGGTCACGTTAAAGTGCGCTTCGAGCCGAACGAAGAAGGCAAAGGCTATCTCTTTGTCAATGGTATCGTCGGCGGTACTGTTCCGCGTGAGTATATCCCAGCCGTTGAGGCCGGGATTAAGGAAGCGATGGAGACCGGCGTTATTGCTGGCTATCCAGTCGTCGACGTGAAAGCCACCCTGTATGATGGTTCGTTCCACGAGGTTGACTCGTCGGAAATGGCCTTCAAAATTGCGGCTTCGATGGCGCTCAAGGAAGGTGTTCGCAAAGGTGGCCCACAAATTCTGGAACCAATCTTCAAGATTGAAGTGACCGTGCCAGAAGATTACATGGGTTCTATCATTGGCGATATCACCAGCCGCCGTGGTCGTATCGAGGGTATGGAAGCTCTTGGCAATGCTCAGGTTGTCCGTGGCTTCGTGCCGCTAGCCAACATGTTTGGCTACGCCACCGACCTGCGTTCACAAACCCAGGGCCGCGGTAACTATTCGATGGAATTCCACCACTACGAGGCTCTGCCACGGCTGGTTCAGGAGGAGATCATCGAGAAGGCACGCGGGTAGTTTCTACCAGCTAATTCAAAAGGGCGGCTCCTCGTCATTGAGGAGCCGCCCTTTTGATATTCTTTTTGCTTTATTCAACTGGAATAGACGATCAGTTGCTTACCGTTTGCCTGCCACGAGACGCGGTACTAGCGCTAGAATGACGGCTGCGACAATAAGGTGTAACGGCGATGAGGCCCAGAAGAAGTTTGGGTACGGCGGAGCAACAATCGTCGGTACAATGCTCAGGATGGCAAATAGCGCCCCGCCAATCACGAAGAGCTGGGTGCCTCGGCTGGTGAAGCGATGTAAGGCGTAGAGAATCATGGCTCCAACTACCCCCGGCATAATGCCCGCCGCTGTAATCGAGCCAATATGAAGCTCACTAAAGCTATTCCCCGTGACTTGCTCGTATACAAAATAGTAGATGTTGGCGACAACTGCCGCCACGATCCCGGCGATTAGCCCGGCTTTAAGGTAGATGGCGATCGATCCGCTGGTTGAACGAGTGGCTGTTTGCATAGAATCCTCCTAGTAAATATAATTAGTCGGCTAAGTATTCTGCTAAAAATATCCCTGAATCTTTGCTCAGGGATTGGCTATTGGGTCAGGTTGGTATGAACTTGCATCAAGAGACGCCGGAGCAGCATGCGCTCTTCAGCGGTTAATCCGGCGAGGGTGTTTGCTTCCAGGGTCGACCAGCATTGCTCGATCGCAGGCTGGAGATCAAGCGCCTGTTTGGTCATATACACCCGTGAAATTCGCGCATCTTGACTATCCGGCAGCCGTCTGATCACCTGATCGCGCTCCATCCGCTGGAGCATCCGGGTCAGTGTTGGGGCTTCGACACACATTCGCTCAGCGAGCTGCGACTGGGTCTGGCCATCTTCCTGAGAGAGCTGCAGCAGCACCATCTCTTGCCCGACATGGAGATCAAGCGAGTTCAAGGCGGTGTTCGCCGCATTACGATGGGCTTTGCCAACCTGCGCAAGCAGGTAGCTGATGGTTTCTTGAATATTTAATGTGTTCATTGTTTAGCTGGCTAAATGATACCACTTCTAAAAAATAATGTCAAGGCGTGGTTGAACCTATGGTTTCTGCGGATCGATCTGGCTCGCGCAGGCCGCCAGCAATCCGCACGGGCTTCATGTCTTGGCGGCCATAAATCCGGCGATTCGATCGACATAGAGCCTGCGGTCGAGGAAATAGGCGCCACAATGGGCCACCCCTGAGACAATCCACAGCTCTTTAGGGGAATGGGCGGCATTATACAGATGGTAGGCGTGCTCAACCGGGATCATCGCATCGCGGGTGCCATGGATCAGCATAACCGGGCGGGGGGCGAGCTGCGCGATCACAGCGACTGGACGCACGCTGTCGAAGCGATAGCCGTAGCGATGGCTGGTCACTCGGTCGGCGATCGCTACAACCGCCCTGGAGGGCAGCCGCCGTCGGTTGACGGCGTGGGTGACAACATCGCGCATCACCGCAAAGGAGCTATCGGCGACTACGCGGGTTATTCGAGGCTCGATCGCGGCGGCTAGCAGCGAGACCGCCGCGCCCATTGAGTAGCCGATCACGCCGATGGTTGCATCTGGGCGGCGTTCGGCGGCATAGTGTACCGCTCCAAGCAGGTCGGCGACCTCGTGGTAGGCCAGCGAGCAGATCGAGTTAGCGCTGGCGCCGCGCCCACGAAAATCAAAGAGCAGTACGTTCATTCCGGCGCGCCAGAGGCCCGAGCCAATCCCGAGCAGCTCGTGTTTACTGCCACGATGGCCGTGGCAGCCGATCACAATCTGCTGACTGTCGGGGCGGGGCAGCCACCACCCGCTGATGCGCACGCCATCGGTGGTGGTAAATTCGATAACCTCGTAGTCAACGCCGGTTTCAAACGGGGTGAAGGTATAGGTTAAGTCGCGGCGCTCAGCGCGAGTTGGCCCGCTGATCTGGCGGGCGGCATAGGCGGCGACTCCGGCTAGGGCGCCGGCGACGCCAGCACCAAGGCTGGCGCCAACAATTTTACGTGACATAAGCGTTGTCAGGAATGGACAATTGCCAGCAGCACCGCGCTCACGCCAAGTGCTGATCGGCGTTCCGCCCTCCCGCCTCCTCACTCGATACTAAACACCATCTCAACATCGCCAATCCGAATCCGGTCGCCGGAGCGCAGCGTGTGGGGCTGATAGGCGGTCATCGTCACACCATTGACACTAGTGCCATTGACGCTGCCCTGATCCACCAGTTGATAGCGGTCGCCATGCTGCTGGATCACCGCGTGGCGCCGGGAAGCAATCCCGCGATCATGCTCGGCCAAATCGATCTCAGGGTGATGGTTTTGGACCGGGTCACGGCGTCCGATGCGACAGGGCAGGTGCAGGAGCGGCATCTCCCAGACGGCGCGGGGCGAGGTGATGACGAGCTTGGGCACCGGCTGCTTGATTGGCGAGCCACAGCCGGTGCAGAACCGCGCGCCGGGCTTATTCATGCGCCCACAGGTATCACAGATCGGACCGCTGGGGCTTGGTGGCGGGGTCCAGGTTGGCTGGACCGGCGGCGGCCATGCTGGCGCCCGAGATGGCACCGGCTGCGGAATCGGCTGGGGCCGTGGCTGGGCCGCCGCCTGACTTGGCCAGGGCGGTGGAGCGGGCCAGGCCGCTGGAGCCGCCTGCGCTGGGGTAAACGCCGGAACAGCGGCCTGAACCGTTGGCGGCAGGGCCAGACCGTTGGCACAATCGTCCAGGGCCTGCTCCAGCTCGGCCATCGTCTGATAGCGCTTTTCCCGCTCCAGGGCCATCGCTTTGATGATAACCTGCTCCATCTCAGGCGTCACCGACTGGTTATGCCGAATCAGCGAGCCCTCTTTGGGGGTCTGCAGCGGCACTGGCGGCAGGTTGGTCAGCATATGCAGCATGGTTGCGCCAAGCCCGTAGATATCGGCCCGGGCATCGGTCTGGCCCTTGCCGTACTGCTCTGGGGGGGCGTAGCCGGCCGAACCCATTGCGACGGTATCTTTGCTTTTGTTGGCCTTATGGGTGCGGGCCACCCCGAAGTCAATCAGCTTGATCACGCCATCGGGCGTCAGCATGACATTCGGCGGCTTCATATCGCGGAAGATAATGGCGGCGGGCTTGCGTGTATGCAGATAGTCCAGCACGCGGGCGATCTGAATCCCCCAGTTGATCACATCTTTTTGAAAAAATGGCGCATTCGTTTCGCGCTGTTTATCTTCCAGCGTTTTGCCCTGCACATACTCCATCACCAGATACGGCCGCCCACCCTGCTCGAAGTCATCAATAATCTGAGGCAGGTTGGGGTGATCGAGCGACCGCAGCATGGTCGCCTCCTGGGTAAAGAGCTTGCGATTTTCGGCAACTTCTTCGGGGGTGGCCTCCATGGGCGGGCGCATCTCTTTGACCGCCCAGATCGAGCCATCGCTCAGGCGTTCTCCCCGATAGACCGCACCCATACCGCCGCGGCCAATTATGCCGAGGATACGATACTGTCCCTGAGCACCCTGTAAAGTTGTCCCTTCTGGTAGCAGATCAAACACAATGAACCTCAAATGCGCAAATAATATCTATCAGTGATCAATTATCGGTCAAGACGCGGCAACTGGCAACTGTTTTAACGACCGATCCAGGATCGGCCATCCAGCGTAGAGGCTTTTAGCAATTCTTGTGCACCAAAACAGGGCAGGCAGGGAGGATCTGCGCGGTACGCCTCGGCGGGTACGGAGACCCGCCGGACGCCTCGGCGCGGGCCAGACGCAACATCACCCCGGCCCGCTGGTTTAAGCGGGCCGGGGTGAGGCGAAATTGAGCTGGATTAATGGTTAGCGATTGTTGTAGAGAGCAGTGATCAGCTCACCGTTGGTGGTATCGCCGCTGAGCTCCCAGAAGAACGCGCCACCGAGGCCCTGATTCTTCTTGTAGGTCATCTTGCTGGCGATGGTGGCCGGGGTGTCGTAGCTCCACCAGTTGTTGCCACAGTAGGCGTAGGCGGTGCCGCCAACCAGGCCAGTGGCCGGGCAGGTGTTCTTGAGGATTTTATAGTCCTCGATGCCGGCCTCGTAGGTGCCGGGGGCGGCGCCAGTTGCCGTGCCGCCGGGGGCGCTCTGGGTCACGCCGGTCCAGCCGCGGCCGTAGAACCCGATGCCAAGCAGCAGCTTGCTGGCGGGCACACCCTTGCTTTTCAGCTTCTGGATGGCGGCGTCGCTGTTGAAGCCCGCCTGGGGAATGCCGGGGTACGAGGTCAGCGCCGAGTGCGGGGCGGTTGGGCCAGTCGGGGCGAAGGCGCCAAAGTAGTCGTAGGTCATCACGTTGTACCAGTCAAGGTACTGAGCCGCGCCGCCGTAATCGGCCGCATCGATTTTGCCACCGTTGCTGCCGTCGGCGGTGATTGCGGCGGTGACTAGGTAGTTAGGCC
>DAOTUS010000348.1:0-3245 GCA_034437415.1 Herpetosiphonaceae bacterium | reverse complement strand
CCCCTGGGGCGACCACCGCGCAGGCCACCCCAACCGCAGTGGCCGACCAGCCGACCGCCGCCCCCACCGTTGCCGCCCCAGCCGCGACCGCCGCGCCGCAGCCAACTCCGACCAGCGAGCGGGCAGCGCCGACACCTGCCGCCGAGGCAGCCTCAGGCGGCTCGACGGTCATCTGGGTGGCGGTCGGCGCGACCCTGGTGGCACTGGTAGCAGGCTTGGCATTCGTCCGTCGCCGACGATAGGCGCTGAAAATCAGGCCGTAGTTCGGGAAACACAAAGGCGGAGGGTAGGATTACTACCTTCCGCCTTTGTCGGCTCGACGTTAATGACTCACCCGCCAGAAACAACTACTTCGACTCGTTGCTCTTACTGCCAGCAAATTACTCAATGGCAGAGCTAAGAGCAAAGCGCGGGACAAAGCTAGCACCTCAGGCCTGCTGGCTCACCACCAGATAGCGCCGCCACTCCTCACGCGGCTCGGGCCAGTCGGTGCGGGCGTGGGCGCCGCGGCTTTCCTCGCGCAGCAGGGCGGCGTAGGTCAGCACGGTGCCGACCAGCAGCAGGTTGGCATCCTCATGCTCGGCCACAGTTGTTGGGCTGGGCATGGTTTTATCCCACGCGGCCAGCTGCTGCAGCGCCGTCTGCAAGCCATCCTGCTCGCGGACAATCCCAACGTAGCGCCACATCAGCTTTTGCAGCGCCGCCCGGCTAAACAGCAGCGCTGATTCAGGCGCATCGACCTGCGGCCAGGCTTGCGGCGTGCTCAAAAACGCAGGCGCGTCCATCGGGCCATCGGGGGCCGCCATCAGGCGTTTGGCCCACACCAGCACCTCCAGCAGCGAGTTTGATGCTAGTCGATTAGCCCCGTGAACCCCGGTCATACCGACCTCGCCCACCGCAAACAGCCCTGGCACGCTCGTCCGGCCATACAGGTCGGTCACCACGCCGCCAGTCATATAGTGGGCGGCTGGCGCCACCGGAATCGGCGCTTTGGTAATATCCAGCCCATACGATGCGCAGACCCGCGTGATCGTCGGGAAGCGCAGCAGCACGTGGTCGGCCGGAACATGCCGCACATCCAGCAGCACGTGATCGGCATCGGTGCTCACCATTTCGGCGGCGATCCCACGGGCAACCACATCCCGCGGCGCCAGCTCGCCATCGGGATGCACCTGAAGCATAAAGCGCTCGCCGCGCTGATTGCGCAGGTAGCCGCCCTCCCCCCGCACCGCCTCGGAGATCAGAAACCCCGGCGCGCCGGCCAGCCGCAGCGCCGTCGGATGAAACTGAAAAAACTCCAGATTGGCCACCCCTGCGCCAGCCCGAAACGCCAGGGCCACCCCATCGCCGGTGGCAACGGTCGGATTGGTCGTGGCCTGATACAGCTGCCCGGCGCCGCCAGTCGCCAGCACAATCCGCCGCCCGCGCAGCTCACTGCGCTCGCCGGTGTGGGCATCAAGGGTGCGCACCCCAACAGCGCGGCCAGCCTCGACAATTATCTCGCTGGCCAGAGTCCAGGCGCGCACATCGACATTCGTGTTCGCGACCACCCCAGCCAGCGTGGTTTCGATCGCGGCGCCGGTCGCATCGCCACCAGCGTGCAAAATTCGCCGCTCCGAGTGGGCCGCTTCCCGGGTCAGCGCAATCGCCCCATCGTGGGTATCGAATGGCACGCCCAGCTCAATCAGCTCGCGTACCCGCGCCGGACCTTCCTCACACAGCACCCGTACCGCCATTGGATCGCTCAGCCCGGCCCCAGCCACCAGCGTATCCTCAATGTGCAGCTCGGGCGAATCGTGGTCGCCAATCGCGGCGGCAATGCCACCCTGGGCATAGCGCGTATTACACTCCTCGACCGCTTCTTTGGTTACCAGCACCACCTGGGCGCCAGTTTGCGCCGCAAGCTGGGCCGTATAGAGTCCGGCAATCCCCGAGCCAATAATAATGTAGTCGTTCACTGCGAATCCTTTCTATGGTTAAGCTGATAGAGGTTGTGAACAGCGATATAGTCCGCCACGCCATCGGGCACCAGGTAGCGAATTGGCAGCCCGGCTGCAACGCGGGCGCGCAGCTCAGTCGATGAAATATCGAGATGAGGCCCGGCGATCCGATCAACGTTACGCTTCAGTAAAGGCTGCACAGCCTCAACCTGGGCCAGATCAAGCGTAATCCCAGGTCTGCCCACGACGGCAAAGCGGGTCAGCCGGGCCAGGCGCTCGATCGCATACCAGCGCGGCAGCCACTGCAGCGCATCCGCCCCCAGGATGAACCAAAAGAGCGCGTCAGGGTAGATATCGTGCAGCGACTCCATCGTGTCCGCTGTATATGACGGGCCAGGTCGTTGCAGTTCAAGCTCACTGACCGAAAAATGCGAGTTGGGGGCGATTGCAGCTTCAACCATAGCCAGGCGGTGCGAAGCTGTGGTCCAATGTTGATCCTTAAATGGTTGCTGCGCGGCGGGCACAAACACAACCTGATTCAGCCCCAAAACCACCCGTGCTTCATTGGCAATCGCCAGATGGGCATGGTGAATAGGGTCGAACGTGCCGCCGAAAATCCCAATCCGTACCATCGCTACCCTTTCTGTCATAATGACACAAAGTGAGTATAGCACAAGAACAAGGGCTGTCCAGATCCAGGCGGCACCAGGCCGAGCAACATTCTGATCCAGGCCCAATGCCGCCAGACCCTAACGACCCTCAGCAGGGATCCGCCAATCCAGGAAAATTTGCGCTGCGCAGAGGAGTAGCAAATGCGATCGTCTAATTTGCCAATTGTACGACACCTATGCTATAATCCGCTTTCGTGCGTGCCACACAAGTTACAGCGCAAAAATGCTGGGACGCCGCACACCATACTGTTGATTTTAGGGGATGAAGAATTAAGGAGTCGCTTGTTGCGACTACCAATTCCTCATTCCCAAACCGTTGTCATGCGACGGATACAGCTTTAGCAGGAGCCAAAAAACCCATGGCCAAGCAAAAATTTGAGCGGAATAAGCCCCACATCAACGTCGGCACCATCGGTCACGTCGACCACGGCAAAACCACCCTCACCGCTGCCATCACCAAAACGATGGCCCTGCGGGGTGGTGCGGAATTCCGGGCATTTGACACCATCGACAATGCCCCCGAAGAGCGCGCCCGCGGCATCACGATTTCGATCTCCCACGTCGAGTACGAAACCGCCAACCGCCACTATGCCCACGTCGACTGCCCTGGGCACGCCGACTACATCAAAAACAT